>JARLIP010000302.1 GCA_031291685.1 Caulobacteraceae bacterium
CGAACACCATCGACTGGACGTTCACCGCCGTGCCCCAGCTTTCGGGGATGTCGTGCATGCGGCGATAGAACTTGGCCCGGTCGTTCATCCAGCTGGCGAACACGGCGCCCACCGCGCCCCACAGCTGGTCGTGCGGGTCCTGTGGGAAGGAATGGCCCAGGTCGGCCTGGACCGCCTTCTTGTAGTCGGCGACCACGGCTTCCCAGTCCGACGCGGTCAGGGCGGTGTCGACGCTGACGGCCAGACGGTCCTTATGGTCGTCCAGAATCTCCTCGAACATGTGGTGATCGAGGTCGAGCACCACGTTCGAATACATCTGGATGAAGCGGCGATAGGAATCGAAGGCGAACCGGCGGTCCCCCGACAGCTTGGCCAGGCCCTCGACGGTGTCGTCGTTCAGGCCCAGGTTCAGCACGGTGTCCATCATGCCCGGCATGGAGGCCCGGGCGCCGGAGCGCACCGAGACCAGCAGCGGCTTGGACGGATCGCCGAACACCTTGCCGGTCAGGGCCTCGACCTTGGCCAGGCCATCGGCGACCTGCAGCTTCAGGTCGGACGGATAGGTGCGGCCATTGGCGTAATAGTGGGTGCACGCCTCGGTGGTGATGGTGAATCCGGGCGGCACGGGCAGGCCCAGCGCGCTCATTTCAGCCAGGTTGGCGCCCTTGCCCCCCAGCAGATTCTTCATCGAGGCGTCGCCGTCGGCTCCGCCGCCGCCGAATGAATAGACCCAACGAGTGGTCACGACCTTGTCAGCCAGCATAAGCCCTCATCCCGATATCTGCGAGAAGTCGGCGACCCGACCCATCGCGTCCCGAACCTGGATCAACAAACGCAGCCGATTATACCGCGTTGCAACATCCGGGTCGTTCACCAAAACTTTGTCGAAAAACGCATCAACTGGACCCCTCAGCGCCGAAAGGGAACGCATCGCCGCGGAAAAATCCTCGCTCGCAAGGGCCGCGCCAACCTGAGGCTCGACTTCGCTGAGAGCGTCGATCAAGGCGGTTTCTTCCGCGGGCGCGCTGGCCATCCGCTCAGGCGCCCCGGTCGGCAGGGTTTCCTTCTTCTCCTCGGCCCGCAGAATGTTGGTCGCGCGCTTATACCCGGCCAGCAGGTTTGCGCCATCCTCGGTCTTCAAGAAGCTGTCCAAAGCGTCCACCCGGGCCACGATCCGCACCAGATCGTCGTCCCCCAGGGCGAAAATCGCATCCACGAGGTCAGGACGCTTGCCCTGCTCCCGCAGGTTGACCTTCAGGCGGTCGGCGAAGAAGGCGAGCAGATCCGCGGTCTCGTCAGCATGGGTCAGGAACGGTTGGCGCGCGATCTGGAACAGATCGGCCAGGCTGAACCGCACGCCCTGTTCCAAGGCTATACGGATCACCCCCAGGGCTGCTCGGCGCAGGGCATAAGGGTCCCGCGAGCCGGTGGGTTTTTCATTGATCGAGAAAAACCCGACCAGGGTGTCGATCTTGTCCGCCAGGGCCACGGCCATGGAGACTGGCTCGGTGGGCGCCGCGTCCCCCGGACCTTGGGGCTTGTAGTGGTCGCGGATGGCGTCGGCGATTACGGGATCGATCCCCTCCCCCAGCGCATAGTAGCGGCCGATCACCCCCTGAAGCTCGGGGAACTCGCCCACCATGGCCGAGCCCAGATCGGCCTTGGCCAGCCGCGCGGCCTTGGCCGCCACCTCGGGGTCGACGCCGACCAGGGGCGCGATCGCGCGGGCCAGGGCCTCGATCCGCGCCACGCGCTCGAACATGGTGCCGAGCTTGGCGTGGAAGGTCACGCCCTTCAGCTTTTCCAGGCGGCTTTCCAGGGAGACCTTGCGGTCCTCGTCCCAAAAGAAGCGCGCATCGTTCAGCCGGGCGGACAGCACCCGGGCGTTGCCCCGAGCGATGGCCCCGCCGCCGTCGATAGCCTCGATATTGGCCACGGTCAGGAAGTGGGCCGCCAGCCCCGCCTCGCCGGGGCGGCGCACGGCGAAATACTTCTGGTGGGTGCGCATGGAGGTGCGGATCACCTCCGGCGGCAGGTCCAGGAAGGCCGGGTCCATGTCCCCCAGGATCGGGGTCGGCCACTCGGAAAGGCCGCTGACCTCGTCCAGCAGGCCCTGGTCCTCGACCAGCTCCAGCCCGCGCGCGAAGCACAGGGTGCGGGCGCCTTCCAGGATGCGCGCCTTGCGCTCCTCCGGGTCCAGCACCACGAAATGGGAGGCCAGGCCCGCGGCGTAGGCGTCGAAGTCCCGGGCGCGGATCAGCTTGCCGTCGCCCATGAAGCGGTGGCCCTCGGTCAGGTCGCCGCTCTCGATCCCCTCGATGGAGAAAGGCACGACCTCCCCATCGAACACGCACAGGATTCGCCGCAGGGGCCGCACCCAGCGCAGGGACAGGCTGCCCCACTTCATGGACTTGGGCCACGGGAAGCCCCGCACGATGGCCTCGACCATCTCGGCGATGATCTCGGCGGTGGGACGGCCCTGACGGGACAGGTTGGCGAACCACACCCCGTCCCGCTCGACCAGTTGTTCCCGGGTCAGGCCCGTGGAGCGCAGGAAGCCTTCCAGGGCGGCCTCGGGGGCGTTCACCCGGGGGCCCTTGCGCTCCTCATGGCGGTCGGCCTGGGCGGCGGGCAGGCCCTGGACCACCAGGGTCAGGCGGCGGGGACCGGCGAAGGTGGTCAGGGCCTCGGGCAGGAAGCCGGCCTCAGACAGCCGCTCCCGGGCCATGCGCTCCAGGTCGCGCGCGGCCTGGGCCTGCATGCGCGCCGGGATTTCCTCGGACAGAAGTTCAAGCAGCAATTGGGGCATGATTATCCTACCTTCCCGAAGGATGGGGGAAGGGTTCGGGCGAATGCGATGGCCACGCGGACCTGATCCGCGATCCCGGCGGCGTCGGCAAGAACGTCCTCGTTGCGATAACGAGGCACCCGGTAGCCTTGGCTGTTCAGCCAGGCCGTCCGGTCCAGATCGTATCTTTGATCAGCGACGAGATCATGGGCAGGTCCGTCGATCTCGACAATGAGCCGCGCGGCGTGGCAGGCGAAATCGGCCACATAGCGCCCAATGGGCGCCTGACGGCGGATATTGAGCCCGAGCTTTCGAAGCTCGGCCCAGAGCCGCTTTTCCGGCAGGGTCATATCAACGCGCAGCCGCCGCGCACGCACGACAGCGCCGGTCATGTGATGAGAGGCGCTCAATCAATCCCCCCAAATTCCTCCCTTCCCCCTCGATGGGGGAAGGGCCGGGGTTGGGGGTGTGCACGTAGAGGTTGGGGGGAAGAGCGCGTTGGGCGCCAAACCGTGACATCCGTCACCGACAGCGCGCGCACCCCCACCCAACCCTCCCCCATCGAGGGGGAGGGCTTTTGAGAGCGTGCATCAGCGGCCACGGTCATCAGGCGCCCTGACTCTGCTGGCGCACCCATTCCTGGGCGCAGGCCTTGGCCAGGTCGCGGATGCGGCCGATGTAGCTTTGGCGCTCGGCCACGGCGATGGCGCCCCGGGCGTCCATCAGATTGAACAGGTGGCTGGACTTCAGCACGTGGTCATAGGCCGGCAGCACCAGGGCCTGGCCCTGGCGGCCGACGCTGGCCAGGATCCGCGGCACCTCGCGCTCCATCTCCTCGAACTGGCGCTTGAGCACGGCCACGTCCGCCACCTCCTGTTCGAAGGCCGAGAACTGGCGTTCGTTCTCCAGGAACACGTCGCCATAGGTCTTGAAATCGGGGCTCTGCGGATCGTTGTAGGCGAGGTCGTAAACGCTCTCCACGCCCTGCACATAAAGCGCCAGGCGCTCCAGGCCGTAGGTCAGCTCGCCGGCGGTGGGCGAGACGTCCAGCCCCCCAACCTGCTGGAAGTAGGTGTACTGGGTCACCTCCATCCCGTCGCACCAGACCTCCCAGCCCAGGCCCCAGGCGCCCACGGTGGGGTTTTCCCAGTCGTCCTCGACGAAGCGGATATCGTGCAGGGCCGGATCGATCCCCACCGCCCGCAGGGAGCCTAGATAGAGCTCCTGCATGTCGGGGGGATTCGGCTTCAGGATCACCTGGTACTGATGGTGCTGGTGCAGCCGGTTGGGGTTCTCGCCGAAACGGCCGTCCGCCGGGCGCCGGGAGGGCTGCACATAGGCCACACGCCAGGGCTTGGGGCCCAAGGCGCGCAAGACCGTGAACGGGCTGAGGGTCCCCGCCCCGACCTCGACGTCATAGGACTGCAGAATCACACAGCCCTGACGGCTCCAATAGTCGTGCAGCGCCAGGATCAAGCCCTGGAAGGAAAGCGGAGCGGTTTGAGACATTCAAAAGCCTGACGGCGGGTCAAAAAAAGCCGGCGGACCATAGGGTCCGCCGGCCATATCATCAAGTACGCCTGACGGCGTGATTGGGCCTCGATTCAGCGACGCGGATCCGTCAACAAAATCAGTGACCTGGAGCCGCGGGGGCGGCGGCCGGCGCCGCGGGCGCGGCGGGGGTGTCCCCCAGGACCTTGTCGACCACATAGATGAAGCCGTTGGAGACGGTGGCGACGCCCTCGACATTGGCGTCGTTGAACTTGGCGGGCGCAGCGCTGGCGTCGATCTGCACGTCCTTGCGCGCCACGGTCTGAACCGCGCCCTTGGTGCCTTCGATCTTGCTCGGCGGCACGGCGGTGTTGATCAGGTGGTAGATCAACAGGGCCTGCAGCTGCGCGGCATGGTCAGGATTCAACAGATCGGCCAGCTGAGCCGGCGGCAGGGCGTTGAACGCCGCGTCGGTGGGGGCGATCAGGGTGAAGGGGCCGGGGCGCTTCAGCAGGGGCGCCAGGCCGGAGCCGTCCAGGGCCTTGCTCAGAATGCTGAACTGCGCCGACGCCTTCAGGGTGTCGACGATATCGCCGCTGGGGGTCAGGTTGGCGGCCGGGGGGATGGGCTTGGGCGCATCCGCGGCGGCGGGAGCCGCAACGGGGGCGGCGGGGGCCGGGGTCTGGGCCGCGGCAACGCCGGACACCAGGGCGACGGCGGCGACCGTCAGAAGAAGGGATTTCATCAACATCGAACTTAAGAGTCCTCTAGGGTTGGCGGCGAACCGTCATTCCGCCCCGCAAGCGAATGCCCCAGCCAAGCGCGACCGGGTGGTTCAGCGCTTAGCAATGCCCGGGGCGCCGTTGTCAAATCGGAAATGGCGACTGCCCGAAATTCGCGACCTGTCGCCGCGGCGGCAGGCGGACCGGGCCCGACCGTCACAAGTCCCTGGCGAGCGGTCTCAGTGACCGTCGGGATCGGTGTGGCCACCGCCGTGGCTGATCGGTCGGCCATATTTTGCACGATTTTGAGGCGTGTCCGGGATCGGGTCGTTGGAAACCACAGTCGGACCGCCGGCCACTAGCTTATAGGCCTCCTCGACCGGGGTCGGGGAGTTCTTGGGAATCGGGTTGGCTTCCGAACCTAGAGGCGCCGATGGGTCGCTCACATATCCTGAGGCCTTGGTGACCGTCGCCGTCGATACCGCGGGGACCGCGCCGGGCGCGGACGGGGCGGACGCTGCGGGCGCCGCTTCGGTTTCCCCAGCGGACGCGGTTTGAGCGGAGAGAATCAGAGCAGCCGCGGTGGTGACCGCCATAAATTGGAAACGAGACATCTTGAACCTCCCTGGCCGAATGGATCCTAACGGGACCCCGTTCAGTGCTTAAAGACGCGCAAGTCGGCCAAGGGTTGCGCCCAGCTCCATATTCCACGCCGCGTAAGGCGCGAAGACCATCGCCTCCATCACCCCGCCATGTCGGACGGGCAAACGGGTCGCCTGATCATTCAATGAAGGCCGACGCCAACGCACAGCGTTAAAAAATTGCCCACCAACGGTAGCGGGCCCTCAACCGAAGCGCTCAGGAGCATATAATTTAGGCGCCGGCCTGCCTTGTCGCTCAAAATTTAGCCCCTCCTCTTCAAATGTGACCGTAGCTCAATGCGGATGCCCACGCGGTCGGCGCCCTTGGCTAGCGTAACAGCGTCGCGGGAGGCGGGCCTCGGCCAGTTTTCTGAGCGGCTAGGCGACGCAACAAGGGGCGCGCGAGGGGATACGTCCGCGCGGGAGCAATCGAATGAAACTGATCATTGCGATCGTCAAACCTTTCAAGCTCGACGAGGTGCGTGAAGCCCTCGTCGGCGCTGGCGTGGAAGGTCTGACGGTTTCGGAAGTGAAGGGCTACGGCCGCCAAAAGGGACAGACCGAGATCTACCGGGGGGCCGAGTACCAGGTCAATTTCGTCCCCAAGGTCAAGCTGGAAGCGGTGGTCGACGACGCCGCCGCGGCCAAGGCGGTTGACGCCATCAAGGGCGCGGCCGGCACCGGCAAGATCGGCGACGGCAAGATCTTCGTGCTGGCGGTCGAGGACGCGGTGCGCATCCGCACCGGCGAAACCGGCGCCGCCGCGCTCTAAATCATCATCGGGACAAGGGGATAATTACGATGAAGTTTCTAGGACTCAAAA
>JARLIP010000303.1 GCA_031291685.1 Caulobacteraceae bacterium
CCCCGTCCGACGGAGGTATATTCGAAGCCGCGCCCCTTGAGTTCGGCGGGGCGGTAGATGTTGCGCAGGTCGATCAGGGCCGAGCCGGTCATGGCCGCCTTGACCCGGTCCAGATCCAGGGCCCGGAACTGGTCCCATTCGGTCAGGATCACCAGGGCGTCCGCCCCCTGGGCCACCTCGTAGGGGCCGTCCATCAGCTCCACCTGCGGCAGCAGCGCCTTGGCCTCGTGGCCCTCCGGGTCATAGGCCTGCACCTTGGCGCCCCTGGCGATCAGGGCCGGGATGATGTCCAGGCTGGGGGCGTCGCGCATGTCGTCGGTGTTGGGCTTGAAGGTCAGGCCGAGGACCCCGATGGTCTTGCCCGACACATCCCCGCCCATGGCCTTGATGATCTTGTCGGCCATGGCCTTCTTGCGGGTGGCGTTGACCTGCACCGTGGTCTCCACCAGCCGGATCGGGCTGCCCGCGTCCGCCGCCGTGCGCACCAGGGCAAGCGTGTCCTTGGGAAAGCACGAGCCCCCATAGCCCGGCCCCGCGTGCAGGAACTTCGAGCCGATCCGGTTGTCCAGGCCGATCCCCCGGGCCACCTGCTGCACATCGGCCCCCAGGGCCTCGCACAGATCCGCCATCTCGTTGATGAAGGTGATCTTCATCGCCAGGAAGGCGTTGGCCGCATACTTGGTCAGCTCCGACGTGCGCCGCCCGGTGAACAGGATCGGGGTCTCGTTCAGGTTCAGCGGCCGATAGAGCTCGGTCATCACCGCCCGCGCCCGCTCGTCCTCGATCCCCACCACCACCCGGTCGGGACGCTTGAAGTCGTTGATCGCCGCGCCCTCGCGCAGGAATTCCGGATTGGACACCACCGCCACATCGGCCTGGGGCCGCAGGCGCTTGATGATCGCCTCGATCTCGTCCCCCGTGCCCACCGGCACCGTCGACTTGGTCACCACCACGGTGAAGCCGTCCACCAGCCCCGCGATCTCCTCGGCCACGGCATAGACGTAAGACAGGTCCGCATGGCCGTCCCCCCGACGGCTCGGCGTGCCCACCGCGATGAACACCGCGTCCGCCGCCGCCACCGCCTTGGCCGCGTCCGTGGCGAAGGTCAGGCGCCCCGCCTTGACGTTGCTCGCCACAAGCTGGTCCAGCCCAGGCTCGTAGATCGGCATGATCCCGGCCTCCAGCCGCTCGATCTTGTCCGCATCCTTGTCGATACAGACCACATCGTGGCCAAAATCCGCAAAGCACGCCCCAGAAACAAGCCCAACATAGCCCGTCCCAATCATCGCAACGCGCATCTATCTTCCTCGTCAGGTTCGGCCACTAGGTCGGATCACAGGACGCCCCGGATCGGGTTTGGCATGGGGCGGGGGAGAAGCCAATCGCCCGGCGTCACATCACCCCGGCGCGGAGCAGATCGTGCACGTGCAGGATGCCAATGGGGCGGCCCTCCTCGACCACGAACAGCACCGTGCTGGGGGGCGCGCGTTCGCTCATCAGCTTGAGGGCCTCGGCGGCGAGCATGGCTGGCGGGATGGTCTTGGGGCTCAGGGTCATCACCTCGCCCGCCGTGTGGCTCAAGAGACCGTCGATGTGCCGGCGCAGGTCGCCATCGGTGATGATCCCCACCAGGGCGCCGTCCCCATCGCGAACCCCGACGCAGCCGAACCGCTTCTGGCTCATGACCAGGATCGCCTCGGCCATGGCCGCCTGCGGGCTCACCAGGGGCAGTTCCTGCGGGCCATGCATCAGGTCGCGCACGGTGCGCAGCATGGCGCCCAGCTTGCCGCCGGGGTGCAGCACCCCGAACTGCGAGGCGGTGAAGCCCCGGCGCTCCAGCAGGGCCACGGCCAGGGCGTCGCCCAGGGCGATCTGCAGGGTGGTGGAGGTGGTGGGAGCGTTGAGGGCGTCGGCGGCCTCCGGCGCGTCCGGTATGACCAGGGCTACGTCCGCGGCGCGGCCGAGCGCGCTGTCCGCCACCGCGGTGATCGCCACCAGAGGGATGGAGAAGCGCTTGGCGTAGGCGATGGTGTCGGCCAACTCCCGGGACTCGCCGGTCTTGGACAGGGCCAGGATCACATCGTCGGTCCCGATCATGCCCAGATCGCCGTGGCTGGCCTCGCCGGAATGGACGAACAGGGCCGGGGCGCCGGTGGAGGCGAGGGTGGCGGCGATCTTGCGGCCCACATGGCCGGACTTGCCGATCCCGGTGCAGACGATGCGGCCCTTGGCGGCGAACAGGATCTCGACGGCCGCGACAAAGGCCTCGCCCAGTTCGTCGGCCATGCGGCCATGGGGGTCGGCCTCGGCGGCCAGGACCCGCCGACCGACGGCGATGGCGTCTAAATCGCTCATTGGGTGGGCCTGAGGCCCGCGGCGGCGGCCGGGGCGGCCTTGACGCCGGTGTGCTTGGCCTTGTTGCGGGCCGCCTGCCGGGCCATGGCGGCCTGCATTTCAGGGGTCTGCTGGATCGGGGCGTAGCCGAAGGGGGCGGGGGAGCGGGCGCCATAACCCTGGGGCCAGACGCAGGCCAGGGCGATCATGGCGAGTGCCGCCAGGGCCAGGACCGGTAGGAAGATACGATCGGACATGGCGAGCATATAGCAGCGGCGAGGCGCGAGGGGAGCCCCCATCGCCGACTTGACGTCCCGCCTCTTGGCCTCTAGCCCGCGCAGCACACCCCGCACTGAACACATTGACGGAGGCCTCAATGCCCACGCTCGTCCTCGTTCGCCACGGTCAGAGCCAGTGGAATCTGGATAACCGCTTCACCGGCTGGGTCGATGTCGACCTGACCGCCGAGGGCGAGGCCCAGGCCAAGCGCGCCGGCCAGCTGATCAAGGCCGCGGGGATCGCCTTCGACCGCGCCTACACCTCGGTCCTGACCCGGGCGATCCGCACGGCGGACCTGGCCCTGACCGAGGCCGGCCAGCTGTGGATTCCGATGACCAAGGACTGGCGGCTGAACGAGCGGCACTATGGGGGACTGACCGGGCTGAACAAGGCTGAGACCGCCAAGCTGCACGGTGAGGACCAGGTCAAGGTCTGGCGCCGCTCCTATGACATCCCGCCGCCGCCCCTGGCGCCCGGGGGCGAGTTCGATTTCACCCAGGACCGCCGCTACGCCGGGGCGCCGATCCCGGACACCGAAAGCCTGAAGACCACCCTGGACCGGGTGCTGCCCTACTGGACCGCCGAGATCGCCCCCAAGCTCTCGGCCGGGGAGGCGATCCTGGTGGCGGCCCACGGCAATTCCCTGCGGGCCATCGTCAAGCACCTGTTCGGGGTGCCAGACGACGCCATCGTCGGGGTGGAGATTCCCACCGGCAATCCGCTGCTGATCGAGCTGGACGACCGGCTGAACCCGTTGACCGCGCGGTATCTCGACGCCGACCGGGCGCAGGCCCTGCCGACGGCGGCCGCCCACTAATCCGGGCGCCGGGGCCGGACGGAGCCGCATAGGTCGAAATATACAGACGAAAGAGTGCGTTAACCGTATAAGCCGATATTCAAGGCTGTCTTCGGCAACGGACCGACGCCCATGGCCGCGTTTGGGACGGCGGGTAATTACCGCCGGATCACGCAACAGGAAGCAGATATGATCTGCGCCAAGCACGACCGCCTGTGGGCGGCGCGGCCCGGCGGGGCGCGTGCGGTGTTTTCCTGGATGGATCTGACCGGCCTGGACTTCCACGGGCGCAATCTGTGCGACGCTGATTTCACCGGCGCCATAGTGGCCACCTGCAACTTCGCGGGCACGCGCCTGGACCATGCGGTGTTCTTCGGCGCCGACATGCAGGACATCAATCTCTATGAGGCGTCCATGCGGCGCACGGATCTGCGCGGGGCCTGCCTGAGGGGGGCGGACCTGACGGGCGCGGATCTGTTCGAGGCGGACCTGCGGGAAGGCTCCATCGCCGCGGCCGACCGCAACAAGGGTCTGCGCATGATCGAGCACACCCCCCGCGCCTCCGACGCCCAAGGGGCGACCCTGGTGGGCGCCAATCTGGAGCGCTCCAAGATGTCGGGGGTGATGGCCATCCGCGCCGACTTCACCGACGCGGTGCTCAAGGACGCCAAGCTGGTCCGGGCCAATCTGCGCCAGTGCACCATGACTGGCGCCAATCTGGCCGGGGCGGATCTGTCTGGCGCGGACCTGCGCGGGGCGGACCTGCGCGACACGGTGCTGGTGGGCACGACCATCTATGCCTGCAACACCCAGGACGCTCGCATGGACGGGGCCCTGACGGACAAGTTCCCCGACGATGACGCGGTCATGCTGCCCTATGGGGACATGCTGAAGGCCCACGCCCTGTGGTGCGAGACCGGCGGGACCTCCGGGGCGCCGTCGGTGTTCGACAACGCCGACCTGCGGGGACTGAAATCGATCCGCGCCTATAACCTGACGGCGCTGTCGGCCAAGGGGGCGGTGTTCTACGGCCTGGACATGGAGGGGGTGCATCTGCAGGGCGCGCACCTCGAGGGGGCGGACCTTCGGGCCTGCAACCTGCGTCGGGCTGATCTGCGCGGGGCGCGGCTGAAGGGGGCCAAGCTTTCGGGGGCGGACCTTCGGGACGCGCAGCTGGGGCCGCTGCTGATCGGCGCCGACCGGATGCTGCCCTGCGACATGACCAAGGTGGTGGCCAAGGCCACGGACTTCTCCGATGCGGACCTGCGCCATGCGGTGATGACCCTGGCGGATGTTTCCCGGTCCAACTTCACCGGCGCCTTCATGCGTCAGGCTGATTTGACCGGCGCCCAAAGACGAGGGGCGCGGGGACTCGATGCGCCGCCCCCGCGGGACGGTTAACTCGCCGATCACCGTTATATGGCTATGTGGGCGCCAATACCTGCGTATTTGGGAGATTGTGGCGTAATGCAGCCTGAACGAGCGAAGCGGAAGCTCACTCAAGGCGAACTGGGCTTGATCCTGGAGGTCCACGGGCGGTTCGTCGCCCGACGTCCGGGGGGCAAGCGCGCGGTGCTGAATTTTGTGGATTTTTCCGGACTGAACCTGGTGGACGCCAACCTGTCCGAGGCGGACCTGTCCGGCTCCTGCTTCGATGAATGCGCCATGACCCGCATCAGGCTGGAGCGGGCCAATCTGTTCGGCTGCGACCTGCGCCATGCCGACCTGCGTGGGGCGATCATGACCCGGGCGGACCTGCGGGGCGTGTGCCTGCGGGGCGCCAACCTGTCCCAGGCGGACCTGACTGGCGCGGATTTTCGCAGCGGACAGATCGGTATCGTCAGCGCCTCCAAGGGGCTCGCTGTTCATCGGGGCGGGCGGGAGCGGTCAGGCCTGGACGAAGCGATCTTCACCGGGGCGACCCTGGACGGTTCCCAGTTCAACGACGTCTCGGCCTGCGCGGCGGATTTCAGCGACTGCTCAATGCGGGGCGCGATCCTGCATGGGGCGAACCTGAGGGACGCCAACCTGTCCGGAGCCATGCTGGACGGCGCGGAGGTCTCTGGCGCCATCCTCGACCACGCCAACCTGACCGGCGCCAGTCTGTCGGGGGTGGATGTGAGCCGCGCCCGCTCAAGCCATGGGGCGGATCTGTCCGGCTCGCTGCAGGAGCCCGGTCAGGAGGACGTCGCGCGGGCCTTTGAGCTGCTGGAGGCGCTGAAGGGCAATCACGAATGGTGCGAGAGCGGCGGCAGGCATGGAGCGCCGGCCAAGGTCGATGGCGCTGATCTGCGCCCCCTGGGCCCCTTGCTGCGGGGGCTGCGGCTGAGCGCGCTCTCGGCCAAGGGCGC
Organism: Caulobacteraceae bacterium; assembly: GCA_031291685.1. Classification (GTDB taxonomy): domain Bacteria; phylum Pseudomonadota; class Alphaproteobacteria; order Caulobacterales; family Caulobacteraceae; genus Poindextera. Next base: position 5,761 of record JARLIP010000303.1, read on the forward strand.
CTGCATGGTCGGCCTGGACCTGGGCGACGCCCAACTTCAGGGCGCCATGCTGGAAGGGGCCGATCTGCGCGGGGCGCGGCTGCGTAACGCCGACCTGCGGGGGGCTCGGATGGCCGGGGTCAACCTGACCAAGGCGGATCTGACCGACGCCCTGTTCGCCCCTCTGCCGCTCAGCGCCACCCGCTCCTCGCCGGTCAATCTGAACCGCGCCCAGATGCGCTATGCGGACATGGGCGGGGCGGATCTGTCCGAGGCCGTGCTCGACGGCGCGGACCTGCGGGGCGCGGACCTGACCGGCGCCAACGTCTGGAACGCCAGTTTCAAGGGCGCGCGGCTTCAACTGGTCCGTGGCCTGGAGCTGGAAGTCAGCGCGGCGTGACGGCCCGGCTGTATCCCGTCGGGGAGAGCCTTGAAGAGGCGCCCCAATACCAAAGATCTGGAACCCAAAAAGACAGGGGCGGCGTGTCGCCACGCCGCCCCTGCTGTTCAGGCTTCTAATCCGACAGGGATCAGGCCGCGGCTTCGGCTTCGATCAGCGGCGCGCTCGGGGCGGCGGTGCTGATTTCGACCCGGCGGGCCTTGAGTTGCTCGGGCAGTTCGCGCTTGAGCGAGATGGCCAGGAGGCCGTCATTGAGCTGCGCGTCGGTCACCACCACATAGTCGGCGAGCTGGAAGCGGCGCTCGAAATTGCGCTCGGCCAGACCGCGATGCAGGTAGCGGCGGGGATTGTCGTTGGCGGTCTTGCGACCCTGCACGGTCAGGAGGTTTTCCTTGACCTCGATATTGAGTTCCTCGGCCTTGAAGCCGGCCACGGCGATCTCGATGCGGTAAGTATTCTCGTCGGTCCGCTCGATATTGTAGGGCGGATAGCCGGGGGCGGATTCAGTGGCGGCGGCGGAGTCCAGCAGGGCGGCCAGACGGTCGAAGCCGACGACGGAACGGTAAAGGGGGGAGAAATCGACAGTACGCATTTGCATCCTCCAAAAGCGAGCAAAGTAGCGATCTATGTCGGATCTTTGCGCGAGCCTTATGGCCTCGTGCTGACCCGGAAGGCCCGGACATCCAGCGCCTCCGTGATCTTAGGTGGGAGGGTTCACACCCTGTTCAAGGGGCGCCAGGTCGAGTTTTCTGTTCAAGGGTCCGTGACGAATAGTCATGCCGGTCGGACATGAAAAAGCCCCGCGCCGGGGACGCGGGGCCTGATCCTATCGGATGAGTGCTTGCGCCTAGCAGGCGTAGCGGGTGCGCTCGATCACATAGTCGCCGACATAGGGGTCCCAGACGCGCTCATTGGCGTAGCAGGTCCCATAGCCGTAGTAGCCGTAGGGGCGGGCATAGCCGTAATAGGCCGGAGGGGCGTAGTAGTGGGGCTCGGCGATGGCCGCGCCCACGGCCAGACCCGCAAGGCCGGCCACCAGGGCGCCGCCGCCCCAGCCATAGCCGCCGCGGTAGCCGCCATAACCGCCGCGATAACCACCGTAGCCGCCCCCATGGTAGCCGCCGTAATAGCCGCGTCCGCCGCCGCCGTGCCAGGGGGCCGCGTCAGCCGGTGTGGCCGTCGCCATCGCGGCGCCGCCCAGGGTCAGGGCCGCCAGAGCGGCCGTCAGAATCTTCTTCATCGAAGCCTCCAATCGTCCTTGCGATCTCATTCATAACGCCGCGCTGGCCGAAGGGTTCTTCGAGGGTCCGGTGGCGTGATGAGGGCAAGTTTCGGCGCTCGTCCATGAACCCGACCTGAACAGGTCTTTCAGGTGCGGGGTGAGCGATGGGACCTCACGTCAGCCGGTCGGCCTTGCGCAGGTCGGGGAACATCCGCGCCCACAGGCCGGTGACCGCCAGGGCGCCGATTCCGCCGAACAGGCACGAGCCCACCGCCCCCAGGAAGCGGGCGGTCAGGCCGCTTTCGAACTCACCCAACTCGTTGGAGGCGCCGATGAACAGGCTGGAGACCGCTGAGACCCGCCCGCGCATGGCGTCGGGGGTGACGATCTGGATCAGGGTCTGGCGCACATAGACGCTGAGCATGTCCGCGCCCCCCAGGACCGCTAGGGCCACCACCGACAGGATCAGGATCTTGGACAGGGCGAAGACCACCGTCGCGGCCCCGAACACGCCGACCCCGCCGAACATGTAGAGGCCCGCCCTCTGCTTGATCGGCTTGACGGCCAGCAACACCGCTATGCTCGCCGCGCCGATGGCCGGGGCCGCGCGCAGGACGCCGAACCCCTCGGCGCCCACATGCAGCACGTCCCGGGCGAACACCGGCAACAGGGCTGTCGCGCCCCCCAGCAGCACCGCGAACAGGTCCAGGGAGATGGCGCCTAACACGATCTTATTCATCCAGACATAGGCCAGCCCCTCCTTGACCAGGGACCAGCGCGAGCCGAGTTGGGCCACGGGGCGGGTGGCGCCGGTGATGGTCAGGGTGGCCAGGACCCCGATCAGGAACAGCCGAGGGACGCCGTATAGGCGGCGGCCGGCGAGATGGCGCACAAAAGTCCGCCCAGGGCCGGACCCAGGATCGAGGCGGACTGCCAGGCCAGGGAGTTCCAGGCGATCGCCCGGGGCAGCAGAGGCCTTGGCACAAGCATGGGCGCAAGGGCGCTCATGGCCGGGCTCTGGAAGGCCCGCGAGGCGCCGAACACCACGGCGATCAGATAGATGGGCCACAGGGCGTGAAGTCCCCGGTAGGCCAGGAAGGCCAGGGCGGCGGCGGTCAGCACCTCCATGCTCATGCAGATCATGCCGATGATCTTGCGGTCATAGCGGTCGGCGGTCTCACCGGCGACCAGGGTCAGGGCGAACAGGGGCGCGAACTGCGCCAGGCCGATCATGCCCACGGCGAGGGCGGCGTGGCGCACATCCGAATGCAGCCGGGCCAGGGCGTAGATCTGCCAGGCGATGGTCACGGCCTGGGCCTGGACGCCCATGGATGAGGTGAAACGCGCGATCCAGAGGGACACGTAGGAGCGCTGTCGCAGGAGGTTGATCGCCCCTGCGGCGGGGTCGGCTTCGGATTCGCTCATGACGGCGGCACTTTGGCGCGGTGCGACACTGGCGGCAATCGGCTTTGCGTTGACGTGGGATCGGATCGGCCCTATTGCCGCCGCCCTTAAGGGTTTTTCTCCCGGCGATGTTTTCTTCAGGCGAAGTGAAAAGTTCGATGCGACGCGGTCGACGATCAATGGATGGGCGGAGCCTCCACCGCCGCTGACGCACCCGTTTTGTCCGGCCTGTTCGCATGGGCTTCACGATTCGGGATCAAGACGTAACCGTTTCCCGACCCGAGCCCATGACCGCCATTCTCCGCGCCGCCCCCAAGATTTCCGCTGAAACCCCGCCGCTGTCCTTGCGCCCGGAGCGCCCCGAGGACGCTGTGGCGGTGGAGCATCTGATCGACCGCGCCTTTGGCCCCGGCCGCTTCGCCAAGACCGCCGAGCGTCTGCGGGAGGGCCGCAAGCCCTTGACGGACCTGTCGTTTGTCGCCTGGGACAATGGCGTCCTGGTGGGCTGCGTGCGGCAATGGCCGGTCACGGTGGGCGATCGGCCGGTGGTGTTCCTGGGCCCCTTCGCCGTCGATCCCGCCTGGCGCAGCCGGGGCCTGGGCGCGGCCCTGATCGCCAAGGCCTGCGCCGCCGCGACCGAGGCTGGCCATGACGCGATTCTGCTGGTGGGGGATGCGCCCTATTTCGGCCCGCTGGGGTTTGACCCGGTTCCCAAGGGCCAAGTGGTCCTGCCAGGGCCCGTGGACGCCCGCAGGATACTGACCCATTCGCTCAAGCCCGGCGCCGGCGAGGGGCTTTCGGGCCTGGTCAAGGCCGGTTGGTGAACCGTCCGCCGCCGCCTCGAGCATTTTGTTGCGGCTTTGGGGGATGCGCGGGCGGCGAACCGCATTAGATTTGCCGGATGAGCAACTTGGATGACGGGCCCAGCGGACTGGATGGGGTGATCGCGGCGGCCAAGCAGGCGCCGGGGCGTGGCCTGCCGCCGGTGCATCTGTGGCATCCCGCCCATTGCGGCGATATCGACATCGTCATCCGCCGGGACGGCCTTTGGTTCCACGAGGGCTCGCCGATCGGTCGTGAGGCCTTGGTGCGGCTGTTCTCCACTGTCCTGCGCAAGGACCCCGACGGCTACCACCTGGTCACCCCGGTGGAGAAGATGCGCATCACCGTCGAGGACGCTCCCTTCACCGCCGTGCGGGTGGACCGAGTGGGCGAGGCCCTGCGCTTCCTGACCAATGTCGGCGACGAGGTCGAGGCCGGCCCAGATAACGCCATCCGCGTGGAGGCCGATCCAGTCACCGGCGAGCCGCGCCCCTATGTCCATGTGCGCCGTGGCCTGGAGGCTCGCATCCTGCGGCCGGTGTTCTACGAACTGGTGGAGATGGCGCAGGAACGCGACACCCCCGAAGGGCCGCGGCTGGGCCTTTGGTCAAATGGCGCCTGGTTCCCGGTCGGGCCGGCTGGAGCCCACCTGACATGAATCCCGCCGAGGTGCGCGCGTGGATCAGGGGGCGCCTGGATCCTATCGAATCCTATGATCCGTCAGCCCCGCCGCCCCGCTCGGATTTCGATCTCAATCCCGGCCACGCCCCCGCCCCGCGGCCGTTGAAGGCCGCCGCCGTGCTGGTGCCCCTGGTGGAGCGCGAGGCGGGGGTCACGGTGCTGCTGACCCGCC
>JARLIP010000304.1 GCA_031291685.1 Caulobacteraceae bacterium
CCGCGGCCCTGGGCCTCAGCGCCCTGTCCGGAAACGCCTGGGCGAACGAGGCGGTCACCTCGATCGTCAAGGCCCTGGACCCGGTCAAGACCCTGCCGCCGCCGCCGGCGCCGGGATCGGCCGAAGAGGCCGCCGAACTCGACGAACTGCGTGGCATCATGCAGACCCGCACCTCCGAACAGTTGGCCAAGGCCACCTGGGACGACGCCCACGAGGATCCCTCGGCCTTCATCGAGGCCCTCGGCCCGACCTATGACCTGAAAGCCCTGCCGCAGACCGCCAAGCTGTTGTCCATCACCGAGGACACAGCGGAAGCCGCAGCCGGCCGGTCGAAGAAGTATTTCAAGCGCCTGCGCCCCTACCGCATCGACAACAGCATCAACGGCTGCGGCGCCTCGGGCGACTCGCCCAACTCCGCCTATCCCAGCGGTCACGCCACCATCGGCTGGTCCCTGGCCGTGGTCCTGGCGGACCTGGCGCCGGAACGCTCCGAAATCCTGCTCGCCCGGGCTCTGGACTATAACCAAAACCGCATGATCTGCGGCTCGCACTTTCGCCGCGACACCGAGGCTGGCCGCACCCTGGGCGCCCTGGTGGCCCAGGACATCCTCTTGGCCCCCGAAGTGAAGGCCCAGCTCGACGCCGCCAAGGCCGAAATGGCCGCCGCCCGCGCCAAGGCTGGCGTTCGCTAATCGCGCGCTGACGCCGCCGGGTTCGCCCGGTGGCGTCAGGATAGAGGCGGAGGCTGTCCTTAAACCTTCGCCGCCAGAACCACCCCGGTGAACACCGCCACCCAATGGACGCTGGCGGCCGTGACGACGAAGCCGTGCCAGATCGCCCGCCGATAGGGCAGCTTGCTGTGGAAGACGAGGGCGCCGGTCGTATAGATCAGCCCGCCCACCACCAGCAGGATCAGGGCCGCCGCCGGCACGCTGGTGATAAAGGGCCGGATCGCCACCAGGGCCATCCAGCCGAACCCCACATAGACCGCGGTCCACAGCCATTCGGGCGCGTTGCGGGCGAACAGCTTGCCCGCCACTCCCGCCAGGGCCACGGTCCAGACCACCGCCGTCATGCCCAGGGCCCAATCATGGCTGAACCTCTGGGTGGTGAACGGGGTGTAGGAGCCGGCGATCATCATGAAGATCCCCGCCTCGTCCATCCGCCGCAGGAACGGTCGCGCCCGGGAGGGCTTGGTCAGGTTATAGGCCGCCGAACAGCCCAGCATGGTCAAAAGGCACAGGGCGTAGAGCCCCGTCGCCAGCCAAAGCCCCGCCCCGCCGGTCTCCACCGCCAGGCCCAGCAGCACCGCGCCCCCCGCCGCCGCCGCGACGATGCCGATGGCGTGCACCCACCAGTCCGCCAGCTTCTCGGCCCGGCTGGGATAGTGGTCGACCAGATATTCAGTGGGGATGGACACGACTGGCTGCCTCGGATCGAATGGCGCGGTTGATGGAAATCGACGATAAGGCGCCGCCCTTAACAGCCGATGGGCGAAACAGTCAGGCGGCGTTCATGGAGGGGAAAATGTGGCAGGACCTAATGTCGCGGGCGGCGATTGTGGGAGAACGCCTGAAGGCGCAAAACGGCGCCGTGGCGGTCGCTGAATCATCGTCCGGGGGTCTGATCTCCGCCGCCTTGCTCTCCGTGCCCGGGGCCTCGGCCTACTATTTAGGGAGCGGGGTCATTTATACAGCCCGTGCGCGGATGAAATTGTTGAATATCACCCGCGAGGACGTGGCCGGCATGCGCTCGGCCAGTGAGCCCTACGCCCTGTTGCTCGCCCGAACCGTGCGCGAACGGTTCGCCGCCACCTGGGGCCTGTCGGAGACCGGGGCGGCGGGCCCCACGGGCAATCCCTATGGCGACGCGGCCGGCCACACTTGCATCGCCGTCTCCGGCCCGGTCGAGATGGCCATCACCCTGGAAACCGCCAGAGACGACCGCGCCGGCAATATGATGGCCTTCGCCGCCAAGGCCCTGGACCTGATGCTCAGCGTCACCGCCGATGAGGTGAGTTAGGGGCGCGATATTGCTCCCCTGTTTGGCGCAGCCACACGGGGGAGCTGTCGGGGTGAAACCCCGACTGAGGGGGCGCTCAGGGGGTCAAGACGCCCCTTCCGTCACGGGGCTTCGCCCCGCGCCACCTTCCCCGTAGGGCTTCGCCTGACAGGGAAGGAGAGCGTGTTAAGCGCTGGCCCATCCCTGCAACACCGCCGCGTGGCGGCGCACCCGTTCGGGGCCGCCCAGCATCTGGCGATCGAACCCGATCCGCTTGAACCCGTAGTGCAGGCCCAGCAGGTCGGTGAAGCCCTGGATCTGATGCTCCCCTGTCAGGCGAAGCCTTACGGGGGAGCTGTCGACGGACCGCTCGGGTCCGGCGACTGAGGGGGCGCGCCGACCGCGCCAGCGCCCCCTCCGTCACGGGGCTTCGCCCCGCGCCACCTCCCCCGTATCGCTTCGCGAAACAGGGGAGGAGATCGCAGGCTCAGCTGACGCGCGGGCCTGGAACATCTTCTGCTCCCCGGTCAGGCGAAGCCTTACGGGGGAGCTGTCGGCGGACCGCTCGGGTCCGGCG
>JARLIP010000305.1 GCA_031291685.1 Caulobacteraceae bacterium
CATGGTCCCCCTCCCCCAAAGGGGGAGGAATGGGTTCGGCGCTGACCTTTTCTAATTCCTCCCCCATTGGGGGAGGGGGACCGCGAAGCGGTGGAGGGGGCCCGCCGCCGCCCGAGCATCGAACTCACCGCCCACGCGGCGCCATGCCGCGCGGCGGATTAACGCGATCGCAAACGGCTCAGGTTGATACTCACCCCGGCATCGACCAACTGGCGTTATCTGATCAACAGCGGGACCCCGATCCGGCCAGGCGCCGCCCGGGGTGAATGAATGACCTTTGCAAGACGGCAGATCCTGACGGCCGGCCTTTCGGCCGTGACCACCTGCGGCGCCATCGTGGCCGGCAAGGGGCTCCTGGACCGCCTGATCCCGGCGGACCTCAGGGAGCCGGCCAAGGCCGCGCCCGCCTCCATCGCCTCCGACGACACCGACGTCAGGCCCCCCGCCCCGGCCGAAGTGCGCCGCATCTTCGCCCACAACACCCATACGGGCGAGGTGCTCAACGCCGTCTATTACGAGGCCGGCCGCTACATCCCCGACGCCCTGGCCGCCGCCAAGCATGTCCTGCGCGACTGGCGCAACGGTCAGCAGCACTTCATGGACCCACACCTGTTCGACCTGCTGCACAACCTGCGCATCCGCCTGGGAACCAACCAGCCCTTCCAGATCTGGTCCGGCTACCGCTCCCCCGCCACCAACGCCATGCTCCACGCCCGCAGCGAACAGGTGGCCTCCAAGAGCCAGCACCTCCTGGGCAAGGCCGTGGACATCACCGTCGAGGGCGTGGACCTCGCCCATCTACACCGCGCCGCCCTCAGCCTGCGCGGCGGCGGGGTCGGCTTCTATCCCGAATCCGGCTTCGTCCATGTGGATGTCGGCCGCGTGCGCGAGTGGGCGGCGGCCTAGGGGCTCAGCCGCCGCGAACCTCACCCCCCAGCGCCGTCTCCACCGCCTGGTCCCGCACCATGGCGCCGAACCAGCCCGGATAGGTCGCCGCCGGCTGGCTCGCCGCGTCCATCTGCGCCAGATCCTCCGCCGTCAGGGTGATGTCCGCCGCCGCCAGGTTGCCGGCCAACTGCTCGCCGCTGCTGGCGCCCACCAGCACCGAGGCCACCGCCGGCCGGTCCATCAGCCAGGCCAAGGCCACCGCCGCTGGAGTGGCGCCATGCCGGGCCGCCACGGCCTTGAGCGCGTCCACCACCCCATAGCCCCGCTCCCGATCGAACGGGATCATGTCGAAGCCGGACAACCGCCCGCCCCCGCCAGTGGGGTCCTCGCGGGTGTATTTTCCCGACAGGAAGCCCCCGGCCAGGGGGCTCCAGACGATCAGGCCGATCCCGGCGGCCAGGGCGTGGGGCGCCGTCTCGGCCTCCACGTCCCGGCCGACCAGGGAATAGTACATCTCCGCCGCGCGGAACGGCTCGAAACCCCGCCGGGCCTGGACACCCACCCCCGTGGCCGCCAACCAAGCCGGCCAGTTGGAGAAGCCTACATACCGAACCTTGCCCTGACGCACGAGGCTCTCAAAAGCCTCCAAGGTCTCGTCCAGGGGGGTGTGGGGATCCGTGCGATGGGCCAGATAGATATCGATATAGTCCGTGCCCAGGCGCTTGAGGCTGGCCTCCGCCGCGGCCAGGATGTGCCGCCGCGACAGCCCCGCATGGATCAGCCCGGGCGCGGATCGGTTGCCGACCTTGGTGGAGATCACCACGTCCCCGCGCCGCGCGCCCAGGGCCTTGCCCAGCATGGTCTCGGACTCCCCCGAGGCGTAGATGTCGGCGCTGTTGAAGTGGTTGACCCCGGCCTCTAGGGCCTGGGCCACCAGCCGGTCGGCGCCGTTCTGATCCAGCTTGTAGATGGCCGCGGCGGGGCCCCGGCCTTCCCCCGCGCCAAAGGTCATGGAGCCCAGGGCCAGCTTGGAGACGACCAGGCCAGTGTGGCCAAGGCGAGCATATTTCATGGGATGGTCCTTCCTGATCCACCTTGTCGCGCGGCGGTTGAGGACCATCCTGAGGCGCCCCAAAGCGTGCTGACAAGACCGTCTGTCAAAAAGACGCCCCCACCTCGGCGGCCCATCCGCGCAGGGGGGCGGTATCCGGCTTGAAGGATCGCCCCGCCGGCCACAGTCTGGCGCCTTCGAATCGTATTTCGGCGGGGGCCAGATGACGCAAACACTTGGGCATAACGCCTCGCCCATCGAGGCCGCCGCCGAGGTCGCCGCCACCGGCTCAGCGGTGGTGCGCCAGGTTTGGCGCACGGATCATCTGACGCGCATCGAAACCGCCATCAGCGAATACTCCCGCCGCCGGGCCGAGCGGGTGCGGGCCGGGTCTGTGACACCGGGGGAGCGGATGTATTCCACCCACGGGGTGGGCATGTTCTCCACCCTGGTGTCGGAGGGCCTCTTGCCCCAGGGCATCCTCGGCGAGATGTTCGCCGGCAGCTACTATCAGGCCCTGTGCGAGGCCTATTTCGAGGACACCGCCTTCTATGCCTTCCCCAAGCGCCTGGGCTTTCGCAACCACGACCCCAGGCTCTCGGACCGCTCCTTCATTCCCTACCATCAGGACAGCTACACCCAGGACGAGCGCGTGCCCCGGGTGCTGAACTGCTGGATCCCCCTCAATCCCGGCGCCGGGCGCGAGAGCCCCGGCCTGGAGGTGGTGCGCGATCCCTGCCGGCCGAACTTTCCGCGCAAGGACTTCGGCCTGCGCACGGAGAACGCCGCCTACGACTTCATCACCATCGACCGCGACCGCATCGTCGAGGACTATGGCGAACGCTTCCTGGCGCCGGAATTCGAGGTCGGCGACGGCCTGGTGTTCAGCGAGAACGTCATCCACCGCACCTATGTGACGCCCCAGATGACCCAACCCCGGATCAACTTCGAATTCCGCGTCTTCTGCCCCAAACATCTGGCGCCCGGCGTGCGGATCGAGGACCTGGGCGACAGTATCGTGCGGGTGGCCTGACCATGAGCCAGGACCCTCAAGACCTGATCCGCCCCGTTGTCGAGGGGGTGCGCGCCGACCTCAACGCCACCGCCGGCGCCCTTTTGCGAGCGACCAAGGGCCTGGCCCGGGACCTCGAGCACCGCATGTACGAACTGGCCGCCGAGGAGAGCGCCCGCTACGCCCTGGCGCACATGATCAACGCCCGGCCGATCCGCCCGCGCAAGTTCCAGGACGGCGGCCGGCTGGAGTTGATCGAGCATGCCCTGACCCTGGTCACGGTCGACGGCTTCTACGCCGAGTTCGGGGTCTATAAGGGCGAGAGCCTGGGCTTCATCGCCGACCGCATCGACACCGTGGTCTATGGCTTCGATTCCTTCGAGGGCCTGCCCGGCGACTGGTTCCTGGAATACGGCAAGGGCTATTTCGACCTGAAGGGCGAGCCCCCCAATTTCCGCACCGCCCAGCGCAACTATCGCCTGCTCAAGGGCTGGTTCCACGACAGCCTGCCCCACTTCACCAGCCAGATCGACGGCCCCGCCGCCTTCCTGCACATCGACTGCGACCTCTATGACAGCACCCGCGCGGTGCTGGAGGGCCTGACCGGGCGCATCGTCCCCGGCACGGTGATCGTGCTGGCCGAGTACCTGAACTATCCCGGCTGGGAACGGCACGAGTTCAAGGCCTTTCAGGAGTTCTGCCAGGCGAACGCGGTCCGATACCGCTACGCCGCCTTCGCCCCCAACGCCTATGGCGCGGCCGTGGTGATCGAAGACGTGGGCGGATAAACCCCTTCTCCTCCCCCGCATAGCGCAGCGACGCGGAGGAGGTGTCGCGGGGCGGAGGCCCGCCGCCGCGGGGGGGCCACCAACCCC
>JARLIP010000306.1 GCA_031291685.1 Caulobacteraceae bacterium
AGCCGAACGCCTGGCCGCCGCCGCTGAAGCCGCCGCCGCGGCCGCCGCCGCCCCGCCGGTCGAAGAACCCGCCGCCGAAGAAGCCGTGGCCGAGGAAGCCCCCGTGGCCGAAGCCGCCGCCGAAGAAACCGCCGAGCCGGTCGCCGAGTAATTTCGTCCGCGTCTGCTCCCCTGTCAGGCGCAGCCTTACGGGGGAGCTGTCGGGGTGAAACCCCGACTGAGGGGGCGTTCGGACGGACGGATCGCCCCCTCAGTCACGGGGCTTCGCCCCGCGCCACCTCCCCCGCGCGGCCACGCCACGCATGGGAGGAACTTCGCTTCCGGAGGCTCCCATGACCCAGACCTCGAACCTGATCCTGGTCGGCCAGGTCGCGGGCGCCTTTGGCGTGCGGGGGGAGGTGCGGATCACGGCCTTCACCGAAGATCCCCTGAACCTTCTGACCTATAAGAGCCTGCTGCGTCAGGACGGGAGCCCGGGCCTGACCCTGGCGTCCGGCCGCTCGGTCAAGGGCGCCGTCATCGGCCGCGCCAAGGAAATCGCCACCCGTGAAGAGGCCGAGGCCCTGAGGGGCCTGAAGCTCTTCGTGCCCCGGGAGGCCCTGCCCGAGCCGGACGAGGACGAATTCTATCTGACCGACCTGATCGGCCTTGAGGCCCGCGACCCCGAGGGCGCGCTGGTGGGTAGAATTCGAGCGGTGCAGAACTTCGGCGCCGGGGACCTCTTAGAGATCCAGCCCGCCGCCGGGGGCGCCACATGGTGGCTGCCCTTCACCCGCGAGGCCGCCCCGGAGGTTAGCCTCGCCGAAGGTCGCGTGACCGTCGTGCGCCCCGCCGAAATCGGCGACGAGGAGCCGCGCGCCCCCGAAGAGGACTAACCGACTTTCGGTTTGCGCATCCGGATCAGGCCTTCCTGGGCCACGGAGGCGACCAGGGTTCCGTCCTGGGTGAACAACTGGCCGCGGATGAAACCCCGAGCGCCCGAACCGCTGGGAGTGTCCTGGGCGTAGAGGTGCCAGTCGTTGAAATTGGACGGGCGGTGGAACCAGATGGCGTGGTCCAGGCTGGCCGACTGCATACCCGGGGTCTGCCAATGCACGCCGTGGGGCCGCATGGCCGTGCCCAGGAGCGACATATCCGAGGCGTAGGCCAGAAGGGCCTGGTGCAGGTGGGCGTCCGGACCGATCGGGGCCTTGGCCCGCATCCAGACATTGTTGATCGGCGGGGCGACCTCATTGGGCTCGCTGGGTGTGGCCATGCGCATGTCGATGGGGCGGGGACGGGAGAATACCTTGCGCATCTCCGGCGTCATGTCCTTAGCCATGGCCCTGAACTGCTCGCGCCCGTCGCCGAGGGTTTCGGGAGGGGAGACATAGGGCATGGCCGCCTGATGCTCGAGCCCCTCCTCGGGGACCTGGAACGAGCCGGCCAGGTTGAAGATCTGCTCCCCATGCTGGATCGCCACCACCCGCCGGGTGGTGAAGCTGGCGCCGTCCCGGGCGCGATCGACCTCGTACAGGATCGGAACCTTGGGATCGCCGGGGCGGATGAAATAGCAATGGATGGAGTGGCATATCCGGTCCTGAACGGTCTCATAGGCCGCCAGCAGGGACTGGGCGATGACGTGCCCGCCGAAGATGCGCGGACCGCCGTCCACCGGGCTGGTGCCCCGGAACAGGTTCATCTCGATCGGCTCGAGGGCGAGCGTCTCGACCAGGTTTTCAACGTCGGACATGGAAATGGCTTTGAAAAATTTGTGCGGTGCGAGAGAGGGAGCGGGAATTACGCTGCAACGTCCATTGGGGCAAGTTATACCACCCGGGCCCTTTTCGCCGGGCTCTGATCATCTGAGTTCCGCACACTGAGGCGCCCCGCCCCCCTCCATGCCCTTCACCGCCACCGTCCTGACCATGTTTCCCGAGGCCTTTCCCGGCCCCCTGGGCGTCTCGCTGATCGGAACGGCGTGGCGGGAGCGGGACCTGTGGCGATTCGAAACGGTGGACATTCGCGCATTTTCCAACGATAAGCGCGGCTTCCTCGACGACACCCCCGCAGGGGGCGGCCCGGGGCAGGTGATGCGAGCGGACGTCGTGGCGGCTGCGCTGGATAGCGTGGAGCGTGCGGGGCGGCCGCTTTTGTATATGAGCGCGCGGGGTCGGCCCCTGACCCAGGCGCGGGTTTCCGAGTGGTCGAAGGGCCCGGGACTGATCGTCCTGTGTGGCCGCTTCGAGGGGGTGGACCAGCGGGTGCTCGACGCCCGGGGGTTCGAGGAGGTCGCCGTGGGCGACGCGGTGCTCGCCGGCGGCGAGGCGGCGGCCCTGGTGACCATCGAGGCCTGCGTTCGGCTTGTGCCCGGGGTTCTGGGCCAGACGGAGAGCCTGGCCGAGGAAAGTTTTGAGGACGGGCTCCTGGAGCATCCGCAGTTCACCAGACCGCGGACGTTCGAAGGGCGCGAAATTCCGGAGGTGCTGCTTTCCGGTCACCACAAGAAGGTGGCCGAATGGCGGGGCAAGCTTCGGGAAGAGACGACGCGGGAGCGGCGACCCGATCTTTGGGCCGCCTATCTCGCCAATCAACAGGCAAAGGGCGATTGAAGCCCAAGGAGATATGACGATGAACATTATTCAAGAGCTGGAAAAAGAAGAAGCCGACCGCCTGCTGGCCGGCAAGACCATCCCGGACTTCCAGCCCGGCGACACCGTCCGCGTGAACGTGAAGATCAAGGAAGGCGAGCGCGAGCGCGTCCAGGCCTATGAAGGCGTCTGCATCGCCCGCTCCGGCGGCGGCCTGCAAGAGAACTTCACCGTCCGCAAGATCTCCTTCGGCGAAGGCGTCGAGCGGGTGTTCCCGATCATGTCGCCGATGATCGAATCCATCGAGGTCAAGCGCCGCGGCGTCGTGCGTCGGGCCAAGCTCTATTATCTGCGTGATCGTCGCGGCAAGTCGGCCCGGATCGCCGAGCGCGCCATGGGCTCGCGCACCGAGTCCAGCGAGAGCTGAACCGGCTGACCGATGTCTCGCCAGGGATTCCGCCTTGCCGGACCCTGGCGTTTGACGCCTTAGTTTTTCCGGCTTGATGCGTATCAAACTGCGCGTCGCCGACCCGACTATCCTCACACAATCCAAGCCCCGCACGTCCAGGCGTCGCCATCGGCGCTTCGGGATGCTGCGGCTGGCCGATGGCGAGGGTGATCGGGATGACCAAGACCGAGATCGTCGAGCGACTGGGCCAGTCGGCCGTGCTGCTACCGGGCCTGATCGCCAAGGCCCTGGTCGCCAATGATCGTCTCAAGCTGAGGTTCAGCCTTCTGCAGGCCGCCGCCGCCCAGGCGGCCCACCCGGATCGGCCGGCGAGCGGCTTTGATCGCGAGTTGCGCGATTGTGGCCTTGACGCCCCCGAGCTTGAGACCTTCGCCGCCTCGGTCCGAGCCCTGGACGGCTCCCGATTTTCGGCTCCGGGCCTGGGCGCCCTGGTTCAGGGGATCAAGACGGACCTGGCGCTGATGCTGG
>JARLIP010000307.1 GCA_031291685.1 Caulobacteraceae bacterium
CCGGCCAGGGTCTTGCCCCCGCCGGTGGGGGCGATCAGCAGGGCGTCGCGGCCGGCCCGGGCCTTCTCCAGCATGGCCAGTTGGTGCGATCTCGGCCGCCAGCCGCGCGTCTCGAACCAGTCGGCGAAGCGGTCGGGCAACAGGGCGGGAAGCGCGGCGCCATCCATGGGAAGGGCTATAGCATGTTCCCGCTTTGTTTTGGGAGGGTCCAGCTCAGGCCAGGGCCTGAAGCTGGTGTCGCAGGGGAGCCGGATCGCCGCCGTCGAGCCGGGCCTCCACCGCCGCGTGGGTGCGGGTCCAGATCGGCACGGCCTGGGTGAGCAGGGCGCCGCCCTCGGGGGTCAGGGTCAGGCGGCGGCCGCGGCGGTCGTCGGGATCGACGGCGACCCTGACCAAGCCACGCCGCTCCAGGGGCTTGAGGGCGGCGGTCAGGGTGGTGCGATCCATGGCCAGGAGAGCGGCCACCGCGCCCAGGCTGGGGGGCTGGGGCCGGTTCAGGGACATCAGCAGGGAGAATTGGCCATTGGTCAGGCCCACCGGGCGCAGGGCCTCGTCGAACCGCCGGGCCAGGGCCCGGGCCGCGCGCTGCATATGCAGACACAGGCAGGTGTCGCGCACGAACAGGGTTGTTTCAAAGGGCGGGGCGTTGGTCATTGATTCTCAGGAAATATGTTGATATCAACTTAAAAAGTCAAGAGCCATGGCTCCGTATCCACCGCCCCAGGGAGGCGCCCGTGTCCGACTATCTTGGCCAGTTCGTCTGGTATGAATTGATGACCTCCGATCTGAAGGGGGCCGAGGCCTTCTATACGGCGGTGCTGGGTTGGACGTCGCAGGATACGGGCATGAACCCGCCCTACGTCCTGGTGAAGGTCGATGGGGTCCAGGTGGGCGGGCTGATGCCGATCCCGGAGCGGGCGGCTGGCGCGGCGCCGGTGTGGTTCGGCTATGTGGCGGTCCCCGACGTGGACGCCTATGCCGCCAAGATCAGCCAGGCTGGCGGCTCGGTTCACCGCGCCCCCGACGACATTCCTGGCGTCGGCCGTTTCGCCATGGTCGCTGATCCTGGCGGGGCGGTGTTCGTGCTGTTCAAGGGCGACAGCGCCGCCCCGCCGCCCCAGCCCGCGCCCGGAACCCCGGGCCTCGTCGGCTGGCGCGAGCTCCTGGCGGGCGATGGCGAGGTCGCGTTCGAATTCTATTCCAAGCTGTTCGGCTGGACCGAGGCCCAGGTGATGGACATGGGGCCCATGGGCGCCTACCGGCTGTTCGCGGCGGGGGGCGAGGCCATCGGCGCCATGATGACCAAGCCGTCGGCCATGCCCCTGCCGCCCCATTGGCGGTTCTATTTCCGGGTGGAGGATATCGACGCCGGCCTCGCCCGGGTGAAGGCCCATGGCGGCCAGATCACCATGGGTCCAGAGCGGGTGCCCACTGGGGATTGGATCGTCCACGCCATGGACCCGCAGGGGGCCTTCTTCGCCCTTGTCGGCCCGCGCAAATAGACGCTTCCAGGGTTGATTTCGGCTTTCGTGGGTGGGGCGCCGATCGTAGAACGGCGCCATGAACCAGGAACGGATCGCCCTCGTCACCGGCGCCGGCTCGGGCATTGGCCGGGCCAGCAGCATCGCCCTGGCCAATGCCGGCTGGACGGTGGTCCTGGCTGGCCGCCGCAAAAGCGCGCTCGAGCAGACGGCGGCCCTGTTGCCGGCGGACGCCCGGGTGCTGGTGCATCCGGTGGATGTGTCCGATCCCGCCGGGGTCAAGGAGCTGTTCGACACCGCCCGGCGGATCTGCGGGCGGGTGGACCTGTTGTTCAACAACGCCGGCACGGGGGCGCCGCCCAGGCCCATCGAGGATCTGGACGTCGAGGCCTGGCGGCGGGTGGTGGACGTCAACCTGACCGGCGCCTTCCTGTGCCTGCAACAGGCCTTTCGCCTGTTCAAGCAACAGACCCCCATGGGCGGGCGGATCATCAACAACGGCTCGATCTCGGCCCACAGTCCCCGGCCCTGGTCGATCGCCTATACCGCCACCAAGCACGCCATCACCGGCCTGACCAAGTCGGCGGCCCTGGACGGTCGGCCCTTCAACATCGCCTGCGGCCAGATCGACATCGGCAACGCCGCCACCGAGATGACCAGCGTCATGACCAGCGGGGTTCCCCAGGCCGATGGCTCACTGAAGCCCGAGCCGGTGATGGACGTGGAGGCCGTGGCCCAGGCGGTGGTGTTCATGGCCGGCCTGCCCCTGGAGGCCAATGTCCAGTTCATGACGGTGATGGCCACCGCCATGCCCTTCATCGGGCGGGGGTAGGGCGCCTGCGTTGGCCCTCCTAGGTCGGCGCCCACTCCCGGGCCATGACCGCGTCGTGCTCGCGGATGGTTTCAACATGGTCCGGCGCCAGGGCTTGCAGGATCAGGCTGGAGAAGGTTCCCGGCGCCGTGCCCGGGGCGCTGACCAGGCGCCGGTCGATCACCGCCCGGGGCGTCTCCACATAGCCATCCGCTCCCGCATAGCCCGGAGCGTGCCCCAGCAGCCAGCCTCGGCCGTTGCTGGTGTGGGCGCGGTTTTCGAACAGGCCGGCCCGGGCCGCCGCCACCGTGGCGGCGCAGATCGCCCCCACCAGAGCGCCCCGGTCCAGGGCCGCGCGCAGCAAGGCGAAGAAGGCCTCGTCGTGAAACGAGGGCCAGGCGTCGGAGCCTATGGCCAGGAACACGTCGGCGGCGTCGGGCGTGATTTCGGAGAAGGCCGCGTCCGCCGCCGCCCGCACCCCGCCGATGGAAGTCTGCGGGCCACCGTCCGGGGTGGCGATGCGCACCGCCGCGCCCAGGTGCTCGCGCAGCATGGCCAGCACCGTTCCGGCTTCCCAATCGGCCCAGCCGGGTTGAAAGAAGGCGACCACCTGGATCATGGGGCGTTTCCAATCATGTGGGTGTTTTGGGGCGTGATTTCTGGCGCTTTGAGTTTGCGCGACTCTATCGCGTCCTCCAGGGTGTCGCCAGTCTCACGTTCTTCTTTTGTTTCAGACCTTGCTTGGCTATGATCCGTCCGTGAACGCCGCCCCGCCCGCCCTGGACCTCGCCCCGGCGCTCGTGGTCCTGCCCGGTCCGCGCGCGGCCGTGTGCGATGGCGCGGGCGCGCGGGCGCTGTCGGCGACCGAGGCGCGCAAGCTGGCCCTGACCGCCCCGGTGGTGGTGGTCCATGCGGGGCTGATGGCCCGCCGGCTGGATCTGCAGGCGCCGGCCCGGTCCCGGGACATCTTCGACGCCCTGGAGCTGTTCGCTTTCGTGCGCCCCGCGCGGTTCTGCGCCCCCTCCGCCGCGGGCCTGGCCCAGGCCCTGGGCATGAGCGAGCCCCGGGGGGCGGTGGAGCAGGCCGCCGCCCTGCGCGAGGCCTGCCGGCTGTTGCTGGATGAGCTGGCGGCCAGGCCCTGGCCCAACCGCGAGGACGCCCTGGCCGTGGCCGAGACCATGGGGCGGGCCGGCTGGGCCTGGGGGGCTGCGGTGATCACGGCCCTGCGCAGCCAGGCGGTGCGCGATATCCGCCGCGGCAGCGGCCTGGATGTCTGGATCCGGATCGAGGAGTGGGAGGATCAGGCGCCCCTGGGCGAGCCCGGCTCGCGGCCCGTCGAGCCCGAAGCGGCCCGGGCCCGGCTGGTGGAGCTGCTGGGCCGGGCGGGGCTGGACGAGGCGCGGCCAGCCCAGGCCGAGTTCGCCGCCGAGGCCACCTACGCCTTTCGGCCCCGGGAACGGGAGGGCGAGCCCAACCTGATGCTGGCCGAGGCGGGCACCGGGGTCGGCAAGACCCTCGGCTATCTGGCGCCGGCCTCCCTGTGGGCCGAGGCCAATGGCCCGTCCGTGTGGATCTCGACCTTCACCCGCGCCTTGCAGCGGCAGATCGAGCGGGAAAGCCACGCCATCTATCCGGACCCCGTGGTGCGGGCGCGCAAGGCGGTGGTGCGCAAGGGGCGGGAAAACTATCTGTGCCTGCTGAACCTTCAGGAGCAGGTCAACGCCGCCATGCTGGGCACGGCGGATCTGGTGGGGGCTAGCCTGGCGGCGCGGTGGGCTCGGGCGACCCGGGACGGGGACATGACCGGCGGGGATTTCCCGGCCTGGCTGCCCGGCCTGTTCGCGGTGGGCGCTTCGGCCCAGGCCAGCCCCGCCAACCTAGTGGACCGGCGGGGGGAATGCGTCCACGCCGCCTGCCCGCACTACCGGGTCTGTTTCGTGGAGAAGGCCGTGCGCGGCTCGCGCCGGGCCGATCTGGTGATCGCTAACCACGCCCTGGTGCTGAGCCAGGCGGCCTTTGACGGCGCCCGGGCGGCCCGGGGGCTGAAGACCGATGTGGAGACAGCCGCCCCCAAGCGGATCGTGTTCGACGAGGGCCACCACCTGTTCGACGCCGCCGACGCGGCCTTTTCGGCGGCCCTGTCCGGCGCGGAGTCCGCCGAGCTGCGCCGCTGGATCAGGGGACCCGAGGGGCGCGGCCGCCGGGGGCGGGGGCTGGAACAGCGCCTGGCCGATCTGGTGGGCGACCGGGAGGACGCCCGGGACGCCCTCTTGGACGCCATCCGCGCCGCCTCCGCCCTGCCGGGGGAAAGCTGGAGCGGGCGCATCGCCCCGCCCTCGGCCGAGGCCAATCCCATTGGCCCCATCGAAGCCTTTCTGACGGCCGCCCTGGAACAGCTGCGCGCCCGCGCCGCGCCCTCGGAGATCGGCCAGGAATGCGCCGCCCGCCCGGCGCTGGATCTGGTGCGCCAGACCGCCGCCGCCGCCGCCAAGGCCCTGGGGGCTGTCGAGGCCCCCCTGATCGCGCTGGCCCGCCGGCTGGAGGATCTGCTGGACGACGAGACCGACGAGCTGGCCACCGGTGATCGGGCGCGGATCGAGGGTGCCCTGCGGGGCCTGGATCGCCGGGCGCGGATGACCCTGCCGGCCTGGCGGGCCATGTTGCAGGCCATAGCCGAGGACGCAGAGGACGATCCCGATTTCGTCGACTGGTTCGAAGCCACCTATCTCTATGGCCGGGTGGTGGACATCGCCTGTCGCCGCCACTGGGTCGATCCCACCGAGCCCTTGCAGGCGGCGGTGCTGGCGCCGGCCCACGGGGTGCTGGTGACCAGCGCCACCCTGGCGGATTCGACCCTGGACGATCCCTTCGCCCTGGCCGAGATGCGCACGGGCGCGGCGCGGTTTCCCGACCGGCCAAAGACCCTGCGCCTGGCCTCACCCTTCGACTATGCGTCCAACGCCCGGGCCTTCGTGGTCACCGATGTGGGGCGGGACGATCCGCGCCAGGTGGCGGCGGCCATGCGCGAGCTGTTCCTGGCCGCCGGGGGTGGGGCGCTGGGCCTGTTCACCGCCATCCGCCGCCTGCGGGCGGTCTATGACCGCATCGCCGGACCCCTGGCGGGCGGGCAGTTGGCCCTCTACGCCCAGCACGTGGACCCGCTGGAGGTCGGCGCCCTGGTGGACATTTTCCGGGTGGAGGAGGACGCCTGCCTGCTGGGCACCGACGCGGTGCGGGACGGGGTGGACGTGCCGGGGCGGTCCTTGCGCCTTTTGGTGTTCGACCGGGTGCCCTGGCCCAGGCCGGACCTGCTGCACAAGGCCCGCCGGGGCCGCTTTGGCGGCAAGGGCTATGACGACGCCATCGCCCGGGGCCGCATCGCCCAGGCCTTTGGCCGCCTGATCCGCCGGGCAGACGACAAGGGGGTGTTCGTCATGCTCGACGCCGCCGCTCCCACCCGGCTGTTCTCAAGCCTGCCCGAGGGGGTGACCATCCAGCGCCTGGGCCTGGTGGAGGCGATCGAGGCCACGCGGGAGTTTCTCGGAGGGGCGGGGGAATGAATTCGGCGGCCTTTGAGGCTGACCGCTGAAGCCTACTCGCCGTCATCGCCGCTTGCGGCGATCCATTCCGTGAACGAGATCGGATCATTGGGTGTGGAATTTAGTCTGAAAGTCCGTCGCGGCTTCGCCTGAACGGCATGGATCCCCGACACTGCGTGTCGAGGATGACGGCTGGTAGGACGGACCGTTAAGGTCAAGC
>JARLIP010000308.1 GCA_031291685.1 Caulobacteraceae bacterium
AGACCGCCGCCGGGGCGGTGTGGCTGAAAGCCGACATGCGATCGCCCTACGACTACTGGCAGTTCTGGCGCAACACCGAGGACGCGGACGTCGGCCGCTTCCTGCGCCTCTATACAGACCTGCCCCTGGTCGAGATCGCTCGGCTGGAGGCCCTGCAAGGCTCGGACATCAACGAGGCCAAGTAGGTCCTGGCCAATGAGGCCACGGCCCTGCTGCATGGCCGCGAGGCCGCCGAGACCGCCGCCGAGACCGCCCGCCAGGCCTTTGAGGAGAACAAACTCTCCGACGACCTGCCCACCATCGAGGTCCCCCGGGCCGCCTTGGAGGCCGGCATGCCCCTGGCCGCCCTGGCGGTGGACGCGGGCCTGGCCGGATCGCGCTCCGAGGCGCGGCGCCTGGCCCAGGGCGGCGGGCTTCGCCTGAACGACGTGGCCGAGGCCGATGGTCAGCGCGATGTCACCCTGGCCGACCTCAACCCCGATGGGGTGATCAAGCTGGCCGCGGGCAAGAAAAAGATCGTGCTGGTGCGTCCGGTCTGAACCCCGGCGCGTATGGTTTGCGGTCAAGATGGAGATGAGACGATGAGCGACGGCCTGAAGCCCGGCGATCTGGCCCCCGAGTTCGACATGCCCACGGACGGCGGCGGCCGCGTCAGCCTCGCCGCCCTCAAGGGCCAGCCCGTCGTGCTCTATTTCTACCCCAACGACGACACCAGCGGCTGCACCAACGAGGCCAAGGGCTTCACCGAGGCCGCCGCCCAGTTCAAGGCCGCCGGCGCCGTCGTGATCGGCGTGTCCAAGGACAGCGTGGCCAGCCACGACAAGTTCAAGGCCAAGTACGGCCTGGACCTGATCCTGGGCTCCGACGTCGAGGGCAAGGTCGTGGAGGCCTATGGTGTTTGGGTCGAAAAGAGCATGTACGGCCGCAAATATATGGGGATCGACCGCTCCACCTTCCTGATCGGCGCCGACGGCAAGCTCAAAGCCGTGTGGCGCAAGGTCAAGGCGCCTGGCCATGTGGCGGTCGTGCTGGCGGCTGTCACGGCGGACTGAAGCGGTCTTGGGACGAACGACCGCGACAAATCCGCTTGCGACATATTGTCGCGGATCTTGCGCAATGGGGCTCATGGCGCCGCGAAGGACCAGCGGGACACAGACACCGCGCGCCTGCAACCTGAGCGGATCGCCACCCCACGCAGACGAACCCAATTCCCCGCGAGGGTGAGTCCCCCACGGCCCACCCCCTCGCCAAGTCTTCCCAAGAGTCGCGCTCGGCGCGCCCGTCCCACGGCAAAGACTGTTGCCTATTGATTCGCCCTCGTTGCATATCGCGCCGACCGTAAAACACGGGGTGGGCGCTTATGGTTCTGACCACGATTGGCCGATGGCGAAGGGCTGCTGAGGCGTTCTTTCCGGAGCGACACCTCTACATCCGCTCCGCCGGTCAGGTTCGGGGCGTGGTGCTGACCACGGGGCGCCAGATCGCCCTGGCCACGGGGGTCAGCGGTCTGGCCCTGTGGAGCGGCCTGTGCAGCCTGGCGCTCCTGGCCAACGCCCTCACCGCCAGCCCCGCCGAAGAGCAGGTGCTCAAGACCAAAGCCCATTACGAGCGCCTGATCGCCGACCGGGACGCCCGGCTGAACAGCGCCGTCGCCCAGCTCAACGAAAATGGCGGCGCCGTCGAGGCCTTGGCCCAGTCCACCGAAAAGCGCCATGAGGCCCTGGCCCTGCTGCTGACCGAGGCCCGGACCGATCCGGCCATGGTCCGTGGCTTGGCCCCCGCCCCGATCAAGGCCTTCGCCGGCGGTCCCTTGGCCGGGATGAACGCCGTGCGCGCCGATCAGGATCGCCTGATCGCCCAGGCCGAGACCTATGCCAAGTCCCGGGCCGAGCGCCTGCGCCTGGCCTACCGTCTGGCCGGCCTCGATCCCGCCGCCATAGCGCGCGGCAGCGATCAGGCCCTGGGCGGTCCCCTGATCGAGGCCAAGGACCCCAGGGCCCTGGCCGCCGTTCTCGACGTGGACGAGGCCTTCGCCGCCCGGGTGCAGCATGCGGCCAACGACATTTCCGACACCCGCGCCCTGTCCAGCGCGGCCAAGACCCTGCCCTTGAACGAGCCCACGGACACCACGGCCAAGGCCGGAAGCTACGGGGTGCGCCTGGACCCCTTCACCGGCCACCCGGCCTTCCATCCGGGCCTTGATTTCCCCGGCCCCGTGATGAGCCCGATTCTGGCCACCGCCCCCGGCGTGGTGGCCTTTACCGGCGTGCGCAGCGGCTATGGCTCGACCATCGAGATCGACCATGGGCATGGCTTCAAGACCCGTTACGCGCATCTGGCGGCCATCTCGGTCCATGTGGGCGATCAGGTGGCCCTGGGCCAGCGCATCGGCGCCCTGGGCTCCACGGGACGCTCCACCGGCCCGCATCTGCACTACGAAATCTGGATGGATGGCCGGGTGCAGAACCCGCAACGCTTCCTGGAGGCCGGCGCCAATGTTCACCAAGCCCAATAGGGCCAAGACTCCGGCTTTACGCGCGGATCCGGCGGTGACGCCGGCTCTCGCCGACGCCCGCAAGGCCCCCAGCCTCGCCTCGCTGATCGCCAGCGACATCGCCATTCAGGGCAATGTGGTCGGCGAAGGCGACCTGCACGTGGACGGCCTGATCCGCGGCAATGTCAGCGTGCCGCGCCTGAGCATCGGCGAGAGCGGCCGGATCGAGGGCGACATCGAGGCCGAGGTCGTGGAGACCCGTGGCCACATCACGGGCGCGGTCAACGCCCATCAGGTGCGCCTGGCCGCCTCCAGCCACGTGGAAGGCGACATCACCCACGAGGAACTGACCATCGAGACCGGCGCCTATTTCCAGGGGCGCAGCCTCAAGCGTCAGGCCCGCCTCGAGGCGCCTACGGAGGGCTGAAGGCTAGACGCGAAAACGCCTTCTCCTCCCCTGCATAGCGTAAGCGACGCGGGGGAGGTGTCGCGGGGCGAAGCCCCGTGACGGAGAGGGCGAACCGACCGTCCGAACGCCCCCTCGGTCGGGGTTTCACCCCGACAGCTCCCCCGTGTGGCTTCGCCAAACAGGGGAGCAAAGCGTTGTCAGGCCGCCCCCTCGTCCCGGGTGACGCCCACCTTCTGCGCCAGGGAAGCGCCCATGAAGGCGTCGAGATCGCCGTCCAGCACCCCTTGGGTGTCGGAGGTCTCCACCTCGGTGCGCAGATCCTTGACCATCTGATAGGGCTGCAGGACGTAGGACCGGATCTGGTGGCCCCAACCGATATCGGTCTTCTGGTCTTCCAGGGCCTGGGCCGCGGCCTCGCGCTTTTGCAGCTCCAGCTCATAGAGCCGGGCGCGCAGCATCTTCCAGGCCTCGTCCCGGTTGGCGTGCTGCGAGCGGCCCGCTTGGCAAGCCACCGCCACCCCTGTGGGGATGTGGGTCAGGCGCACCGCCGAATCGGTCTTGTTGATGTGCTGACCGCCAGCGCCGGAGGCGCGGTAGGTGTCGGTGCGCACGTCGGCGGGATTGATGTCGATGACGATGGTGTCGTCGATCACCGGAAAGACCCAGACCGAGGCGAAGCTGGTGTGTCGCCGGGCGCTGGGGTCGAAGGGCGAGATCCGCACCAGGCGGTGCACCCCGGCCTCGGTCTTCAGCCAGCCATAGGCGTTCTGGCCCTTGACCTGCAGGGTCGCCGACTTGATCCCGGCCTGCTCG
>JARLIP010000309.1 GCA_031291685.1 Caulobacteraceae bacterium
GCCCTGATCGAGGGCTTTCCGGCGGACGGCATTCCCAAACTGCACTACGGCAAGGGGATCTATTTCGTGCTGCACGGCCGCCCGCCGTTCCAGCGCCTGGTCTATCCGCCGCCGATCAAGGGCGCCCTTGGGGTGCATTATCGCCGGGATCTGGGCGGCCAGGCGCGGTTCGGGCCGGACCTGACCTTCGTCGAGACCGAGGACTATACGGTCGATCCGGCCCGGGCCGAGGACTTCGCCGCCTATATCCGCCGCTTCTGGCCCGGTCTGCCGGACGGCGCCCTCAGCCCCGACTATGCCGGCATCCGCCCCAAGCTGCATGGCCCGGGCGAGCCGCAACCGGATTTTCGCATCGACGATTCCTCGGTTCACGGTATCGAGGGACTGATCGCCTTGTTTGGTATCGAAAGCCCGGGCCTGACCAGCTCCCTCGCCGTGGGCGAGGAGGTGGCCGCGCGCCTTGGCCTGAAGGAGCCCTGAGCCATGGACCTGAACACCCTCAAGGCCCGCAAGGACGAGGTCCTGGCCGACGCCACCATTCCCGAACTGCCCAACCACTACAGCGGCAAGGTGCGGGACAACTACGACCTGCCCGACGGGCGGCGGATCATCATCGCCAGCGACCGGCTCAGCGCCTTCGACAAGATCCTGGCGGCGATCCCGTTCAAGGGCCAGGTCCTGACCCAGACCGCGCGGTTCTGGTTCGAGGCGACCAAGGACATCTGCCCCAACCACGTCCTGGCCTATCCCGACCCCAATGTGGTGATCGGGCGGACCCTGAAGATCCTGCCGGTGGAGATCGTGGTGCGCGGCTATCTGGCCGGGACCACGGGCACCTCGATCCTGACCCTCTACAAGGCCGGCCACCGCCAGGTGTATGGCGTAACCCTGCCCGACGGCATGGTCGCCAACCAGAAGCTGCCGACCCCGATCATCACCCCCACTTCCAAGGCCTTCGACGGGGGCCATGACGAGCCCCTGACCCCGGACGAGATCGTCACCAAAGGCCTGCTGACCGCCGAGCAGTGGGAGACCCTGTCGCGCTACGCCCTGGCCCTGTTCGCCCGGGGCCAGGCCATGGCCGCCGAGCGGGGCCTGATCCTGGCCGACACCAAGTACGAGTTCGGCGTCGATCCCGAGGGCCGCATCGTCCTGGCCGACGAGATCCACACCCCCGACAGCAGCCGCTTCTGGTTCGCCGCCTCCTATCCCGAGCGGTTCGCCCAAGGAAAGCCCCCGGAAAGCTTCGACAAGGACTTCGTGCGCAATTGGGTGGTGGCCCGCTGCGATCCCTACAAGGACGAGATCCCGCGGATCCCCGCCGACGTGATCGTCGAAACCGCCGCGGTCTATATCCGCGCCTTCGAAACCATCACCGGCCAGACCTTCGAGTTCCCGCCGGAGGGCCAGACGCCCCTGGCGCGGATACGGGCGGCGCTGGCGGGGTTCTTTTAGGGGGGTAAGGTCACCTCGCGGGGCCGGTGCTCGCCCTGCCGAAATACAACGATTCAGCTCGTACGAGGCGGCAAGCCATTGGCTACCGCGAAGAAGGTTGGCTTAGAAGGTGATATTGACACTGCCAGTGACACATTCAGACGATGAAACGCCGAATTTGACAACGTCGCCAGCGTGGACGCCCTTAAGCGCCGCATCGAGATCCGCTTTGCCGGCGATCGGCTTGTCATCGAACGAGACGATAGTATCCGTCTCTTGAAGTCCGCTATGATCGGCGAGACCACCATGAGCAAACTTGAGCAAAAAGGCGCCCTTTGTCCCCGGACAGGGGCTAAGGGCACGTAGCACGCCCGGGCGATCCTGAAAGGTCGCACCGAACAACTTTGGGGCATCGACCGGCCCGCCCGCAGCTAATGGCGGCGCACCCCGCGGCGCTCCGACTGGGGGTGCTGATGCGGCGACGGCAGGACGTGTGGGGTTCGCGGAACCGATCTTGGTGGTGAGTGACAACGGCGCACCTGCGCGCAGTAGTTCCACTTTAAGGAGCTTTTCCGGTTGCGCCGCCTGAACGGCGGCCAGCAAGTCATATTCTGAGCGAACCGGCATACCGCCAAAGGCGGTGATACAGTCGCCCTTTCTAAGGCCTGCTCGCTCGGCGGTCGAACCAGGCTCCACCCCCGACACGACGGCGCAAGCAAGGTCTGGTCGTCCCAGGACAGCCGCCATCGCTGGCGTCAGCGTGCTGATCTCGACGCCGAGTTCCGGCGAGACCGTCCCTTCGCCGCTCTTGGGCGCGGACGGCGTCATGGCCGCAGGCGCCGTGCCTCCCGCCATGGGCGTTCCAAATCCGAGCGATCGGCAGAACTGCTCCGTTAGGGGTGACGGGTCATCGGGAGAATCTATTTCGACCTGAACCACCGCGCCGTTCTGAATGACGACATCGAACCACTGCTGGCCGATATAGCCGCCCATCCGGTTCTTGGCGTTCACGGTTCCGCACCCCACGAGGGCAGACCCGATGACCACATGCCGTTTGAAGATGCCGAGGCCCTTGCTGACGCCATTGACCTCGACCAGAGGCCCCGGCGACCACCCAATAACCGCGCTATATGGGTCGAGCAGTTGGTTCTTGATCGCTACCTCGCCTAGCGACCGAAGAGCGCTTTGATCCGGCGCCTCCTGGCTCATAACGGCGACAGCCGCCGCCACAACCAACAGATGGTGCATCTACCCCCCCCTAGAACGCGAAACCTTCCTGCCACACGAGCCCAGCGAACGTGGTACCATTTTTCTAACTCGGCTTCCGATATCGCCGCAGGCGAGTCGAGACCAAAGCGCCACAGGCGCCTAGCGCGTGCTTCGGCTTCGAAGTGGAGCCCCTTGATGCGCCGCCTCAATGTGTTGAATTTACACGAGAATGTGGCCAGGGGGCGGGGTCCTGATCGACGCCAGCGAGCTCGGACGCGGAATTTCATCCCCCAGGACCCCGAAAGGGGCGACGCGGGCCTCCTATCCTGACAGGATCACAAAAAAGGGGAGGCCAAGGCCATGGCGCGCGTTCTGGTCACGGGCGGCGCTGGCGGGGTTCTTTTAGGGGGCGAAGTCGGCCTTGCCGTCGCCGGATTTGGGTCGGCTCACGGCGCGGCTTTCCATCATGTGGGCGGCGCTAATGTTGGACCGTCAGGTTCCGCATTCTAAACCGGTCCTCCCGGCGAATGCCGGGATCCATATGACAAAGCTCAGGTCTCTCCTCAAGAAGAGCCTCAAAGCGCTTGCTGCGGAGCCTTATGATCTGGACCCCGGCATTCGCCGGGGGGAACGGATGGGGTGGGCCAGGCTCCGATCCGCTGGTGTCACGCCCGCGTCTCCTCCCCGCGCAAGGTCAGTACGCGCACGCCGTCATGGGTGACGGCGACCGTGTGTTCGAACTGGGCGGAGAGCTTGTTGTCCACGGTGACCACGGTCCAGCCGTCGTCCTCGGTTCGCACCGTCCGGCGTCCCTGGTTCAGCATGGGCTCGATGGTGAAGACCATGCCCTCGCGCAGGGCAAGGCCGGTCCCGGGCTTGCCGAAATGCAGCACCTGGGGCGCCTCGTGCATCTCGCGGCCGATGCCGTGGCCGCAATATTCCCGCACCACCGAATAGCCGTTGCGCTTGGCGTGCCGCTCGATGGCGTAGCCGATGTCGCCGAGCCTCGCGCCCGGGCGCACGGCCTGGATGCCCTTCCACATGGCCTCATAGGTGGCGCGGACCAGCCGCCGCGCCCCGGGCGCCACATCGCCGATCAGGAAGGTCTTGCTGGAATCGGCGATATAGCCGTGCTTTTCGAGGGTGATGTCGAAATTGACGATATCGCCGTCCCGCAGGATCTCGTCCGGCGACGGCACGCCGTGGCAGACGACCGCGTTGCGCGAACTGTTGAGCACGAAGCCATAGTCATACTGGCCCTTGCTGGCGGGGCGCGCGTCCAGTTGGCCGACGATGAACGCCTCGACGAGGTCGTTGACCTCAAGGGTGCTCAATCCGGCGAGGGGGCGGGCGTCCAGGTGGGCGAACACCGAGGCCAGCAGGCGCCCGGCCTGCGCCATCAGCTCGATCTCGGTCGGGGTCTTGGTCATGGGACGGCCGCCGCCAGATCCGGCGCCTCGACCCCCGCCGCCTTCAGCTCGCGGGCCACGAGTTCCTGGAAGGTGAGGTCCGGGTTCAGCTCGCACAGCATGCCGATCTTGATCCAGAACGCCGCCTGGGCGTTGATCGACCGATAGGACGCCTTGCTCGCCCGCCGCAGCTGCTCGTGCAGCTCATCCTCGATATTGACGATACCCACTGGGCGCTCCGGAATATATGAATCGTATATGTTTCATATATTGAGGCTTGGGGCGTGGCAAGGGGTGCGGGGGCGTTGTGCGCGGAATCGGTAGGCGAAGAGAGCTACACCTACGCCGCTACACCTACGCCGCTACACCTACGCCGCTACACCTACGCCGCTACACCTACGCCGCTACACCTACGCCGCTACACCTACGCCGCTACACCTACGCCGCTGCACCTACGCCGCTGCCGAGAGCCGCCCCGGCAGCCGGGCTGAGACACGCCGCAAGCTCGACGCCAAAGCCTGAATGATCGCGCCGGGCTAGCCGTCCCCGCGCGGACGCCCCTCCGCTACCCCCCAATCCCGATCGCCGCCAGGTATTCCGGGGTGTGGGCGTCCCAGACGAAGTCGCGGGCGCGGGCGGCGGCGGCGGCGCCCAGGCGGTGGCGCAGGGGCTCATCGTCCAGCAGGCGGGCCAGGGCCGCTTCGACCAGGGCCGCGTCATCGCCGTCGCACAGCAGGCCGGTCTGGCCGTCCAGCACCGCGCTGGCGGCCCCGCCCTCCCGCCCGGCCAGGGCGGGGGCGCCGTACCAGGCCGCCTCGATATAGGTCAGGCCAAAGCCCTCCACCGAATTGCCCTCCCGCCGCACCGGCATGGAGAAGATGTCAGTGGCCGCCAGCAGGGCCGCGCGCAGGTCATCGTCCACCCGCCCGGCGAACCGCACGTGCGCCTCCATCCCAAGCTCGCTGGCCAGGCTTTTCAGGCGCCCTTCGTCCTCCCCGGCGCCGGCCACCACATAGACCAGGCCCGGATGCCGCTCGCTGAGGCCGGTGAGGGCCTGCAGGGTCCTGTCCACGCCCTTGCGGGGCTCCAGGCGGGCCAGGGTGGTGATCACCGGGCCTGGGGCGTCGATCAGGGCCCGGGCGCGCGCCATCGCTTCAGGCGTGGGCTCGGGCTGGGCCTCGATGGAGGGCAGGACGATTCGCACCCGCCCGGGGCGATCCCGCAGCAGGGCGCGGACCTGATCGGCGGTGAAATCAGAATTGGCGATGATCGTCGCGGGCCGCTCCAGCCCCGCGGTCAGGCGGGCATGCTTGGCGGCCGAGGCGGTCTTGGGAAATTCCGAGCCGTGGGCCAGCATGGCGATGGGCCGGTCCGTGGGGGGGATGGCGTCCAGGCTCTTCCAGGAATCGGCGAAGATCCCTTCCACCGTCTCGCGGCGCATGGCCGCCGCTATGGCCATCTTCTTGCGCCAGCGCCGCCAGGGCTTGGGACCGGAAAAACGCTGTATGGGATAGGGTTTGGCCCCGTCGCCGGCCGCATCGGCCGCGTCCCCGTCGGCGAACACCCGCACCTTGTGGCCCAGGGCCGTCAGGTGATCGGCCAGGGCCGTCATGGTCGCCTCTATGCCTCCCCGGGTCGGGAAAAAGCACTGGGTGGCGATGTAGATCATGATGGAATCATCCCGGCGAAACGCGCCGCCAATCTCGCTGATCGCTTTGTCGCGGCCAAGCCGCTTGAAGCTTGTCGATCATGCCCCTATAAACCCGCGCTCGCTGGGTCGTCAGGCCGTGAGGCTGGGTAGCTCAGATGGTTAGAGCGGTGGATTCATAACCCACAGGTCGGCGGTTCGATCCCGCCCCCAGCTACCAGCGAACCCAATCCAAGATTTCGGGCCAAGATTTGGGGCCAAGATTTCGGATTGGTGTAGGTCCGCGCCGCGCGCGACGTGATCTTTTTCAAAACGGTTACAGAATGTCGGTCCAGCCATATTGATCCTCGCCATGGGTTGTGGCTAACCCACGCCTTAACCTTGGGATGGCGTGTCGATGAGTGACTGGGATCTGCTGGTGCGCGCCGTGGGGCGGCGCCTGCGCGGCGAGCGGACGATCCGATTTCGCGACGCCCAGTTCGCCGCCGACGACCTCGCCGTGCGCAAGCGCAACCTCAGTTTCCTGGAGGAGCCCCGGTTCGCGGAGGCCTGGCGCCTGGCCAAGGAGGCCAACCGCGCGGGGTGGTCCGTCGGCGTTCCGGACATCCGCTGGCGGGCTCACATCGCCTGTTGGGCGGCGCGGCACGCCCTCAATCTTGAAGGGGACTTTGTCGAGTGCGGTGTTCACACCGGGCTCTTGTCCATGACCATCGCGCATTATCTGGATTTCGCGAAGCTGGACCGGACCTTCTATCTGTTTGACACCTTCGCCGGGATTCCCATCGAGACCCTCGGCGAGGGCGAGCGGGAAATGGCCGAGGAGCACAACGCGTTGCTCTATTTCGACTGCTATGAGATCGCCAAGGCCAACTTCGCCCCGTACCCGAATATCAAGCTGGTCCGTGGCACGGTGCCCGAGACGCTTGAGCAGACGCCGATCGAGAAGGTCGCCTATCTGTCGATCGACATGAACAACTCCGTCGCCGAGCGCGCCGCCCTGGAGCATTTCTGGCCGAAGTTGAGTTCCGGCGCCGTGATTGTCTTCGATGACTATGCGGGCGAGGGCTATTCAGCCCAGGCGGATACGATCAATGAATTTTGCCGGGATCATGGGGTGGCGCCCGTGAACCTTCCCACGATGCAGGGGCTTTTGATCAAGCCGTAAGTTCGTGGCGAAGATCGGCTGCGGCGGAACGGTCGGTCAGGCGCCGCTGGGTCGGCCGCGCTGCAGCCTGCCTTTGAGGCGAGGTGGATCAGCTCAGGGTCGAACGGCCGGGGGAGTCGCTTCGCACATCGGTCTTCTTGCCCAGGAGTTTGCGCACGCGCCTCACGCGACGCTGAGCCATGCGCCGCAGGACCGGAGCGAAGGCCACCAGGATCAACACCATGGCCCCGGCGATCAGGCCCAGGATCAACCTCGGTAACGAGATGTCAGCCGCCATCAACGCACTCCCCCACTTATCCGTGACTCCCCCAACGCGCGGCCGGGCTGATCCGTTCCACGGACAGATCGTCGCGGATGAGAATCGTTAAGGGGTTCGGAGGAGGGCCGTTGATAGGGCTTGAGGCAGCCTAGCTTATTTCTCGCCGGACCACGGCGACGACTTACAGGCGAGGCCCGGCGCGGTAATCCCATTCCCCGCCGGGCCGCTAGGCCCCCCGCCGGGGCGACCCCTTAATCGCGGAACATGCGACGCGCGGCGAAGGTGGCGTAGGCCGCCGCCCCCACCCAGGTCAGCAGCAGCAGGGCGCGGGTCAGGACATCGACAAACTGGACGACGGAAACATCGGTGAGAACGGTGTGGGGCGCCATGGCTGCATCTCCGCTTGGGTTGACCGGGATCGGTGATAGGGAGACCTTGGGGTCTGGGTGCGTCAGAATCGGACGTGGCTGGATTCGAAATTACCGTGGGA
The DNA here is from genome assembly GCA_031291685.1 of Caulobacteraceae bacterium. GTDB lineage: Bacteria > Pseudomonadota > Alphaproteobacteria > Caulobacterales > Caulobacteraceae > Poindextera. Next base: position 7,615 of record JARLIP010000309.1, read on the forward strand.
CGTCATGAGACATGAGAAGGCCGGCCTGCTGCTCGACCTCGCCCGGCGCCTGGGGGCCAGCGCCGAGGGCCTGACCCTGGACGAGATGGCCCAGGCGATCGGCGTGGGCCGCCGCACGGTGGAGCGGATGCGTGACGCCCTCCTGGACCTGTTTCCGAACCTGGAGGAGGTCGAGGACCCGCCGACCAAGCGGTTCCGCATCGTCGGCGGCCTGGACGGGCTGTTTCAGAACCCCACGGCGGAGGAGCTGGTGGAGCTGGGCAAGGCCGCCGACGCCCTGCGCGCGGCGGGCGCCCCGACCCGGGCCCTGGCCCTGGAGCGGCTGGAGACCAAGATCCGCTCGGCCATGCGCGGCGCGGCCCTGCGCCGGCTGAGCCCCGATGTGGAGGCCCTGATGCGAGCGGAGACCATCGCGGTGCAGGCCGGGCCCCGGCCCTTCGAGGACGAGGCCATGATCTCGGCCATCCGGGGGACGATCATGGCCATGAAGGCCCTCTCGTTCCGCTATGAGGGCGGCTCGCGCCCCGGGGAGCGCCGCTCGGTGACGCCGTTCGGGATCATGTTCGGACACAACAACTATCTGGTGGCCGCCGAACTGGGACAGACCGAGCCGCGCACCTTCCGCCTGGACCGGATGGCCGATCTGCAAGCCCTGGACGTCGCCGCCTCGCCCCCCGCCGATTTCGATTTGCAGGACTTCGCCGGGCGCTCCTTCGGCATCTATCAGGGCGGGCGGGAGGACGTGGTCCTGCGCATCGCCGCCGACCGGGCCGACGACGCCCTGCGCTGGCGCTTTCACCCCAGCCAGACCGTGGAGCCGCAGGCCGACGGCTCGGTGATCGTGCGCTTCACGGCGGCGGGGATGTTGGAGCTGGCCTGGCACCTGTTCACCTGGGGCGCGTCGGTGCGGGTGCTGGCGCCGGCCTCCTTGCGCGAACTGCTGGCCCAGGAGCTGCGCCGGGCCCTGGCCGCGCATGAGGCCTGAGGCGCGCAGTCAGCCCCCATGTTCGGCGATATAGGCCAGGGCCGCCGGGGTCAGTTCGAAGGCGCCGTCCTCGGCCGCGACCTCGTCATGGTCGGGCGGGGTGAGCAGGACCAGGGGCTCGCCCGGGCGGCCCTCGTCGACGATGCGGAAGATTTCATCCTCCCGCTCGTCCCAGATGATGGCCACCTCGTTCAGGCGCATCGCCTCCCGACCCAGGGGACCGGAGATCACCGGGTCGGCGATCCGGCGCGGGCTGAGGCGCAGGAGCACCCGGCCGCCGCCCTGGGCCTCCTGGATGTCGGCATATTGCAGGATGGTGTTGATCAGGTCCCCGGAGGGCGGGCGCCGCTCGATCAGGGTGCGCGTGGGCTTGCGCCGCGTGGCCTGGGTGGTCCGAGCCCTCGAATAGGATGCGATTGCCATGTCCGTCTCCCTTGGCGATCCGCCAATGAGGAGATCCTAGGGTGTGAATACGTCAGAATCGGTCGCATGTTTTTTGCGTGGTCTGGGCGCGGGAATCCTCCTCGCGCTCTTGCTCAAGCTCGAAACATCCACCAAGTGCTCTGCGGCGTAAGAGACGCTTAAAGTCAGGGCGGCGGGAGAAAGTGCATGACCAAACCCACTCAGGCGGACGCGGAAGCCGCCGTCCGGGTTCTGATCGAGTGGGCGGGGGATGACCCCGATCGCGAAGGCCTGCAGGACACCCCCGGGCGGGTGGCGCGGTCCTATCGCGAGCTTTTCGCCGGCTATGACGTTGATCCCCGCGAATATCTGCGCCGCACCTTCGAGGAGGTGGGCGGCTATGACGAACTGGTGATCCTCAAGGACATCCGCGTGGTCAGCTTCTGCGAGCACCATATGCTGCCGGTGATCGGCCGGGCCCATGTGGGTTATCTGCCGACCAATCGGGTGGTGGGCATCTCCAAGCTGGCGCGGGTGGTGAACGGGTTCTCCCGCCGCCTGCAGATTCAGGAAAAACTCACCGCCGAGATCGCCGAGGCCATCCAGGACATCCTGCAGCCCGCCGGCGTCGGCGTGGTCATCGAGGCCGAGCACAGCTGCATGACCCTGCGCGGGGTCAACACCCCCGGCTCCATGCTGATGACCAGCCGGCTCCTGGGCGTGATCCGGGACGACCCGCGCACCCGCACCGAATTCCTGCGCCTGGCCCGCAGCGAGGGCGGCCCTCTGCGATAGGGGAGAAGGCTTTCTCCTCCCCCGCATAGCGTAGCGACGCGGGGGAGGTGGCGCGGGGCGAAGCCCCGTGACGGTGGGGGCGACCGACCGTCCGAACGCCCCCTCAGTCAGGACTGCGTCCTGACAGCTCCCCCGTGTGGCTTCGCCAAACAGGGGAGCAGGACATCGTTTCCTCCCCTGCATAGCGCAGCGACGCGGGGGAGGTGGCGCGGGGCGAAGCCCCGTGACGGTGGGGGCGAACCGGCCGTTCGAGCGCCCCCTCAGTCGGGGTTGCACCCCGACAGCTCCCCCCGTCGGGACGGGGGAGCAGGGCGGGCCAACTCCCCGCTAACGCCTGTCACACGCACCAATCAAATTGACGGCGAAGCTCGCCGCCCACAAGCTGCGGCTCTCTCGACCTTGCGGAGAATCGGGCGTGTATGGCTGACCAGGGGGCGAGCGATGGCGCGGGGCTGAGCGGGCGGCCTCTGGCCCTGATCACCGGCGCCTCCGCGGGCCTGGGCGCGGCCTTCGCGGCGGCCTATGCGGCCCGGGGCCACGACCTGGCCATCGTCGCCCGCCGGGCCGACCGGCTTCAGGTCCTGGCCGACCGGCTGACCGCCGAGCACGGGATCGAGGTCCTGGTGATCCCGGCGGACCTGTCGCTGTTCGAGGCCCATATCCCGGTGCTGGAGGTCATAGCCGCCGCGGGGCGGGTGGTGGACGTGCTGGTCAACAACGCCGGCTTCGGCATTCCGCAAAGCTTCAACACCGTGCCCTGGGCGCGGCAGCGGGATTTCCTGATGACCCTGGTGGTCACGGTCTGCGGCTTCGCCCACGGGGTGATCCCCGGCATGGTGGCCCGGGGGCGGGGCTCGATCATCAATGTCGCGTCCCTGGCCGCCTTTTCCCCCGGGGTGGCCGGTAACACCCTCTATCCCGGGGCCAAGGGGCTGGTGCTGAAGTTCAGCCAGGCCCTGGACGCGGAATACCGGGCCAAGGGGCTGAAGGTCACCGCCATCTGCCCCGGCTTCACCACCACCGAATTCGCCGAGCAGGCCGGGATCCAACAGATCATGGAGCGCGAGCCGCGGCTGTTGTCCCAGACGCCCCAGGCCGTGGTCGAGATCGCCATACGCGCCAATCAGCGGGGACGGGTGGTGGTGGTTCCCGGCCTGCACAACAAGCTGGCCGCCTTTCTGATGCGCCGATTGCCCGAAGCCCTGGTCCGCGCCGTGATCGGCGCCGGATCGGCGAAATATCACCTGGAGGAGTGACCCTTGGCCGACAGTTTCGACATCATCATCATCGGCAGCGGCGCCGGCGGCGGCACCCTGGCCCAGAGGCTGGCGGCCACGGGCAAGAAGATCCTGATCCTGGAGCGGGGGGAGCACCTGCCCCGGGAGGCGGAGAACTGGGACCCCAAGACCGTCTTCATCGACAAGAAGTACAACACCAAAGAGCACTGGTACGACAAGGCCGGCAAGCCCTTCATCCCCAACACCCACTATTGGGTGGGCGGCAACACCACCTTCTATGGGGCGGCCCTGATGCGGCTGCGGGAAGGGGATTTCCAGGAGACCCAGCACGCCGGCGGCGTCTCCCCCGCCTGGCCGATCACGCTTGAGGAGATGGACCCCTACTATACCGAGGCCGAGCACCTGTGGCGGGTGCATGGAACCCGGGGCGTCGATCCCACCGAGACCGGCAAGGAGCCGCCCTACGCCTTTCCAGCGATCAAGGACGATCCCGGCATCGCCCGGCTGCGCTCCCATCTGCAAGGCCAGGGCTGGAACCCCTTCTCCCTGCCGCTGGGGGTGGACCTGGACCAAGCCCGCCCGGTCATCTCATCGTGCATCCGCTGCAAGACCTGCGGCGGCTATCCCTGCCTGGTGAAGGCCAAGTCCGACGCCCGCACCCTGGCCATCGAACCCCTGCTGCATATGCCCAATGTCACCCTGCTGACCGGGCGCAAGGTGATCCGGCTGGAGACCGACGGTTCGGGCAAGACGGTCAAGGAGGTGGTCTGCGAGACGCCGCAGGGGGAGGAGCGCTGGAGCGCCGACATCGTGGTGCTGGCGGCCGGGGCGGTGAACACCGCCGTGATCCTGCAGGCCTCGGCCAATGGCGCCCATCCCAACGGCCTGGCCAATGGCTCGGACCAGGTGGGGCGCAACTACGCCTTCCATACCCTCACGGCCATGGTCTCCCTGACGCTGGGGCCCCTCGACACCACCTTCCCCAAGACCCTGGCGGTCAACGATTTCTATTATAAGGATCCCCGGGGTGGGTTCGACCTGCCCATGGGTCACATCCAGATGCTGGAATACATGTCCGGCCAGACCCTGGAGGGGCAGGTCTCGGACTATCTGCCCCCGGCCCTGGTCCCCGACGTGATCATGAACGCCATGGCCCACCGGATGCTGAGCTTCCTGGTGATCTCCGAGGACCTGCCCATGCCGGAAAACCGGGTGCGGCTGGGCGCCGACGGGCGGATCAATCTCGACTACACCCACAACAATCTGGAGGGCCACCAGCGGCTGGTGAAGACCCTGGACGCGGCCTTGGACGGCTTTGTCGATCATCGCCATCCGATCTCGCAGCACCGCTTCGACCTGGGCTCGCTATTGCCGCTCTACGGCACCGCCCACCAGGTGGGCACCACGCGGTTCGGCCATGATCCGCAAAACTCAGTGCTGGACGACAACTGCAAGGCCCACGAGTTGGACAATCTCTATGTGGTGGATTCCAGCTTCTTCGTCTCCAGCGCCGCGGTGAACCCGACCCTGACCATCGTCGCCAACGCCATGCGGGTGGGGGATCACCTGAAGGAGCGGCTGGGGGCCTAATCCCCGGCCACCGCGCTCCAGGGCACGGGGTGGGCGCGGTCCGCGCCCAGGGCCACCACCAGGGGCGATGGGGCGAACATCCCCTTGAAGGCCGCGTCGCGGACGCTGAGGCCCCCGGCATAGGCGCCGAAGGCCGGCAGGATCACCCTCTGGCCGTCGGTGATGAAGCAGCGTCGGCGCACGCCCCGGCCACGGGCCACCACCCGGGCGCAGGGATGCAGGTGGCCGGCGGTCTCCCCGGGCTGAGGGCCGGCCTGCGGCTCGTGGCGCAGGCGCAGGCCCTCCACCGTCAGTTCGTCGGCTACCTCTCCGGGCAGGCGGCTGGGGCCATCGGCGTCGTGATTGCCCACCACCCAGATCAGCTGTCGCCCCTGCGCGATCGCCCCCAGCCTCTGCTCGTCCTCCATCAGCATACGGGCCTCCGCGCGGCCGTCATGCAGGGTGTCGCCCAGGAGCACCACGGCGCGGGGCGCCAGGGCCTCGACCTCGGCGGCGAGGCGGCGGAGGGTCTCGCCGGTGTCGAAGGGCGGCAGGAGCTGACCCCGGGCGGCATAGGCCGAGCCCTTTTCCAGATGCAGGTCGGCCACCACCAGCATCCCCGCCGACTCGATCCACAGGGCGCCGGAAGCGCGCAGCAACACCGCTGTCCCGGCCACCCGGGCGCGCAGGCCGCCGCACGGGCTGGAGGCGATCTCGCCGGAGGGGGTGCGCACGACGGCGGTCATGAGCGCATGGATGCCCTTCTCCCCTTGTGGGAGAAGGAGGGGCCCATGGCGCGGCCATGGGAGGATGAGGGGTCTCGCAGGCCGTGGTGAGGGGCCGCGTTCAGAAGATAGGGGGTGAATCTCGGCTGACGGCGCGACCCCTCATCCTCCCGTCCGCCTTGCGGCCGGGCCCCTCCTTCTCCCACAAGGGGAGAAGGGACGTTGCGCACCACCCCCCTCACGCCATCGCCTCATCGACCAGGGCGGTGAGGGAGGCGGCTTCCAGGACCATGTCGTTGGCGGCGCCGGGGACGCGTTCGCGGCCGATCTCCACCAGAACCGGCACGGCGAAGGGGGACAGCTTGGGCAGGGCTAGGGGGCACAGGCGGCCCTTCACCCGGGTCAGCAGATCGCCCAGGCGGGCGACGTCCAGCAGGCCGCTGGCGGCCTCGGCGCGGGCGCATTGCAGCAACAGGTGGTCGGGCTGGTGGCGGCGGAGCACATCGTAGATCAGATCGCTGGAGAAGGTGACTTGGCGTCCCGACTTCTCGTGCCCTGGGAATCGCCGCTCGATCAAGCCACTGACCAGGGCGCACTGACGGAAGGTGCGCTTCATCATGAAGCTTTCCTCCAGCCAGGCCTCAAGGTCGTCCCCCAGCATGTCCTCCTGGAACAGGGCGTCGAAATCCAGCTCGTCCATGGGCTCCAGGGACCAGATGGCCAGGGAGTAGTCATTGGCGACATAGCCGACTGGCCCGACCCCCAGCCGATCCAGCCGCCGGGTCAGCAGCATGGCCAGGGTGGCGTGGGCCAGGCGCCCCTCGAAGGGATAGCAGATCATGAAATGCCGCTGGCCATGGGCGAAGGTCTCGATCAGGAGCTCGTCCGGCTGGGGGATGCTGGAATGGTCCCTCTGCGCCTCCAGCCATTCGCGGACGTCCGCCGGCAGGGCGCGCCAGGCGTCCTCATCGTGGATCATCCGCCGCACCCGCTTGGCCAGATAGGTGGAGAGCGGGAACTTCGAGCCGCCCCAGCTGGGGATCTTGGGGTCCGTGGCGTCGGAGCGGGTGACCAGGACATCGACCCCGGCTATGCCCTCGAAACGCCAGATCTGGCCGCCGAACAGGAAGGTGTCGCCGCTCGCCAGGCCCTCGAAATACCACTCCTCGGCCTCGCCGATCTTGCGGCCGGGAACCCCGCGCCGGCCGGTCATGCGGATGTTGAGCACCGCCGGCCCCACGATGGCGCCGCAGTTGAGGCGGTGGCGCAGGGCGGTCTCGCCGTTACGCACCCGCCAAAGCCCGTCCCGCCCGGGCACGATGCGCCGGAAGTGGTCGTAGCTCCTCAGGGCGTAGCCGCCGGTGGAGACGAACGCCATCACCCGCTCGAAGGTGGGCCGGTCGAGGTCGGCGAAGGGGGCGCTGGAGGTCACCTCGGCATAGAGGTCGTCGGCGGCGAAGGGCTCGCCGCAGGCGCGGCCCATGATGTGCTGGGCCAGGACGTCCAGGGCGCCGACGCGGATGGGATCGCCGTCCAGGGCGTTCTCGGCCACCGCCTCCCGGGCGGCCTGGCACTCCAGCATCTCGAAGCGGTTGGCGGGCACCAGGATGGCTCTGGAGGGCTCGTCCAGGCGGTGGTTGGCCCGGCCGATCCGCTGCACCAGGCGCGAGGAGCCCTTGGGCGCGGCCAGCTGGATCACCAGGTCCACCGCCCCCCAGTCGATGCCCAGGTCCAGGGTCGAGGTGCAGACCACGGCGCGCAGTTCGCCCCGGGCCATGGCCGCCTCCACCTTGCGCCTCTGCTCGGCGGACAGGGAGCCGTGGTGCAGGGCGA
>JARLIP010000310.1 GCA_031291685.1 Caulobacteraceae bacterium
ACCAGATAGGCGTCCAGGCCCTCGATGCCGCCCTCGCGGCCATAGCCGCTTTCCTTGATCCCGCCGAAGGGGGTCTCGGCGCCGGCGATGGCGAAGGTGTTGATCCCGACCATGCCGCTCTCGAAGTTGCGGGCGACGAACTCGGCATTGTCCTGGGAGCGGGTGAAGGCGTAGGCGGCCAGGCCATAGGGCAGGCCGTTGGCCCGGGCCATAGCCTCGGCCCGGTCGGTGAAGGACGAGATCACGGCGATGGGGCCGAAGGGCTCCTCGTTCAGCACCCGGGCGGTGTCGGGAACATCGGTCAGCACGGTGGGCCGGTAGAAGTAGCCGGTATTGCCGATCCGCTCGCCCCCGGTGCGCAGCCGGGCGCCGTCGGCGACGGCCTCGGACACGATCGCCTCCACCGCCTCCAGGCGTCGGCGGCTGACCAGGGGGCCCATCTCGGTGGCCGCATCCAGGCCGTCGCCCACCTTCAGGGCCTCGGCGGCGGCGACAAAGGACTGGACGAAGGGCTCGTAGAGGGACTGGTGCACCATGAACCGGGTGGGGGAGATGCAGACCTGGCCCGCATTGCGGAACTTGCCCGCCGCGGCGAGCTTGCCGGTGGCCGCCGGATCGACATCGTCGAACACCAGCACCGGACCATGACCGCCCAACTCCATGGTGCAGGGCTTCATCCGCGCCGCGGCTTGCGTGGCCAGCAGCTTGCCCACCGGGACCGAGCCGGTGAAGGAGACCTTGCGGATCACCGGGGAGGCGATGAGATATTCGGAGATCTCGGCCGGAACCCCGAACACCAGGCCCAGCACACCGGGGGGCAGGCCGGCGTCCACCAGGCTTTGGGCCAGGCCCATGCAGGGGCCGGGGGCGTCCTCGGGTCCCTTCAGCAGGATCGAGCAGCCCGCCGCCAGGGCGCCGGCGATCTTCTGCGCGGCCTGGGAGGCGGGGAAGTTCCAGGGGGTGAAGGCCGCCACGGGGCCGATCGGCTCGCGGCGCACCTGGGGCGCGATGCCCAGGGCGTTGACCGGCAGGATGCGGCCATAGGCTCTACGGCCCTCCTCGGCGTACCAGTCGAAGGCCCGGGCGCAGCCTTCGATCTCCATCCGGGCCTGGGCGATAGGCTTGCCCTGCTCGCGGGTCAGGCGGGTGGCCAGGGCGTCGATCCGCTCCAGGATCAGGCTGGCGGCCTTGCGCAGAACCTGGGAGCGGGCCAGGGCCGGGGTGTCGCGCCAGACGGCGAAGCCCCGGGCGGCTGCGGCCAGGGCGTCGTCCAGGTCGGCGGTGGTCGCCACCGCATGGCGGCCAACCTGGCTTTCGTCGGCGGGGTTAAGGATCGGCGTCCAGGTCCCGGCCGAGCCTGAGCGCCAGACGTTGTCAATCAGCAAGGGGCAGTCGTCGCCCCTGATTTCGGTGTCGAAGGCCATCGGTGTCTCCCTGCGGAAGACTTCCATGTGGTGGCTGGTTCGGCGCCCCGCCAGAACTGTTCGGATCGGCGTCCGCAGTAATACGAATTGCTCAGAACGTAGTCGTTGGCGATCAGTCAGGCGCCCAGCCTCAGAGCATTTGGCGCCCGCCGTCGCATCGCCGGACGTATGGCTTTGCGGGGGCGCCAACGCCGACGGACTGTCCCTTGCGGATTTTCGGACAGCGCCTCGCCGGGCGCCGCCGCGAGCAGAACGGGGAATTGTGTATGGCCGGGTCGGACGAGACGGGTGGCGAAAGACGTCCTGGCGCGCGCCTTGGTGCGGGCTCGGCTCCAATGGATCTGAGCCGCCGTGGCCTGATGCTTGGCGCGGCCGGGTTGGGCGCGGCGAGCCTGGGGGGCGCGGGCCTCTTGTCCGGATGCTCGCCCTCGGGGGGCGGGGCAGGCGGCGGGCGCAGCCTGAAGGTCTCGGCCTTTGGCGGCAATTTCGAGCGGGCCATGTCCGCCCACCTCTATCCCCTGTTCGAGCAGAAGACCGGCATCAAGGTCATCTCCCAGGCCCAGCCGGCGGGGGTGCAGTTCCTGATGCAGCTGATCCAGGCCAACAAGGCCGGGGCCGCGCCGATGGATCTGTGCGTGGCGCCCTCCATGGACATCCTGCGGGGCCGCCAGGCCAAGCTGTGGCGCACCCGGGATCTGAAGGCGATCCCCAACGCCGCCAACATCATGCCGGACTATATCGCCCATGGCGCCGAGGGGGTCGACGGGATCGGGGCCACGGGCTGGTTCATGATCATGGTGGTGGATCCCAAGGCGGTCTCGCCCCTGCCGGACAGCTGGACCGTGTTCTGGGACCCGCGCTACCGCAATTCCTGGGGCCTGGACGGCGGGGCGGCCGGGATGTTCGAGATCACGGCCGGGACTTTCTTCGGCGGGACCGAGATTCTCAACACCGAGGATGGCATCCGCAAGGTTGTCGGCAAGATGAGGGAGCTGAAGCCCAACACCAAGCTGTGGTGGGATTCCGAAGGCACTATGCAGACCGCCCTGGAGAACGGCGAGGTCAAGGGCGGGACCTATTTCTCCGACGTGGCCAAGACCATGGAGGACAGCGGCGTCGGCATCAAAAGCGTATTCCCCAAGGAAGGGCCGATCATCGACTATGGCTGCTGGTGCCAGCCGACCTCCTCCAAGAAGGTCGCCGAGGCGGACGCCTTCATCAACTTCATGTGCCAGCCGGAAATTCAGGACCTGCTGGCGACCAAGGTCAATGTGCCGGTCCTGGCGCGGCCTGAGCTGTTGCACCTGTCGCCGGAAACCAAGGCCCTGGTGACCAGCCCCTATAAGCCGATCGCCATCAACCTGCCGGCCCGCGCCAAGCACCTGGACTTCATGGTCCAGCAGTTCAACCAGATGGCCGCGAGCTGAGGGGGACTGGCGATGTTCGGACTGGAGCTCGACCGCCTCAGCAAGCAGTATCCCGGCCATCTGGCCGTGGACGACGTCTCCCTCTCGATCCCCCACGGGCAGTTCGTCTGTTTCCTCGGCCCCTCCGGCTGCGGCAAGACCACCCTTATGCGGATGATCGCGGGGCTGGAGGAGCCCACCAGCGGGACGATCTCGCTGAACGGCCGGGACATCACCCAGGAGCCGCCCAATGTCCGCAAGTTCGGCATGGTGTTCCAGTCCCTGGCCCTGTTTCCGCACCTGTCCGTCGGCGAGAACATCGCCTTCAGCCTGCGTCTGCAGGGCCGCGACGCCCGGGTGCGCCGGGAGCGGGTGGCCGAGCTTCTGAAGCTGGTGCGTCTGCCGGGCTTTGAGAAGCGGGCGATCAGCGAGCTGTCCGGCGGCCAGCGCCAGCGGGTGGCCATCGCCCGGGCCCTGGCCCAGGAGCCCCAGGAGTACCTCCTGGACGAGCCGTTCTCGGCCCTGGACGCCAAGCTGCGCGAGGAGATGCAGGCCGAGCTTCGCCAATTGCAGGCCGAGTTGAAGATCACCACCATCCTGGTCACCCACGACCAGCGCGAGGCCATGACCCTGGCCGACAGTATCGTGGTGATGGGGGACGGACGCATCCAGCAGCAGGGGGCGCCGGCGGACATCTATCGCGCCCCCGCCAACCGTTTCGTCGCCAACTTCGTGGGCCTCAGCAACCTGCTATCGGTGGAGGTGCTGGATCACCAGACCGTGCAGCTTGGCGCCCGGGTGCTGAAGGTGGCCTCGGTGGCCGACCCGCGGACCGCGGGCCAGGCCATGCTGTCGATCCGGCCGGAGAATGTGCGCCTGGCCGATCCCGCGACGGGGCTGGAGGACGACAATGTCATCGCCGGGCGGGTGACCAGCGTGCGGGACATGGGCTCCAACCTGGAGGTGATCCTGGAGTGCGACGGCGGGCGGCTCTTGACCGTGGTTCACGCCCGGGACTGGCGGGGCGCGGGGGCTGGGGACGTGGCCCATATCTGGCTGCCCCAGGACTATTGCCGGGTGCTGGCCGCGTGAGCGAGGCCGTGGCTTCCCTGGGCGCCGTCGCCGCCCCCTCCCGCAGCCGGCGCGAAAGCGTGGCCCAGGCCATCATCCTGTCCGGGCCGGCGATCTTCCTGGCCGCCTTCTGCATCATGCCCCTGGTGCTGCTGGTCCTGCTCAGCGTCGCCCATCATGACGAGGGCACGTTGTGGGCGCCGGCCTTCGAGCTGACCCAGTACCGCCAGCTGGCCGAGCCGACCTTCCTGAGGGTGATCGGGTTTTCCCTGTTCCTGGCGGCCACATCCGCCGTCGCCACCCTGACCATCGCCTTTCCGGCGGCCTATTTCATCAGCCGTATGCGCCGGCGGGCCCAGGTGGCGTGGCTGGTGTTCATCCTGGGCGCCCTGTCCCTGTCCGAGGTCTTGATCGTGTTCGCCGTCCAGGTGCTGCTGTCCACCAGCGGGGTTCTGGTCAAGACCCTGGTGGACCTGGGGGTGATGGCTTCGGCCCACTCCCTCTATCCCAATTTCGGCGCCGTCCTGACCTGCCTGGTCTATCTGGTCCTGCCCTATGTGGTCCTGTTCCTCTATCCCGCCGTCTCGCGGCTGGACGAGGAGATGCCCCAGGCGGCGGCCACCATGGGCGCCTCGCCGATCCGCACCTTCTTCCTGGTGACCATGCCCCTGATGCGCGGGCCCCTGGTGTCGGCGGCGGCCCTGGTGGTGATCTTCACCATCAGCTCCTACCTGACCCCCCTGGTGCTGGGCCGGCCCGAGACCTGGACCGTGGGGGTGCACCTGAGCAACACGGCCATGGAGGCCGGCGACGTGCCGCTCGCCGCCGCCCAGGCGGTGCTGCTGGTGGCCGCTATCATCGGCCTTCTGGCCCTGGTCCGCTGGATCGGCCGTGATCGGAGCGCGCGGGCATGAGCCGCAACCTGATCTCGACCGGGGCCCAGCGCCTGTTCATGGGCCTGGTGGCCGCCTTCATCGCCACCCCCCTGGTGGTGGTCGCCGGGGTCTCGTTCAACGCCACCCGGCGCATGAGCTTTCCGCCCAGGGCGTTCAGCCTCACCTGGTACCGGGAATTCTTCACCGACGCCGACTGGATGGCCTCCCTGCGCGCGACCCTGACCATCAGCGCCTGCGCGGCCCTGCTGGCGGTGATCGTGGCCCTCCCCATCGCCTATGCGGTCTGGCGCTATCGCTCAAAGGTCTCCCAGGCCATGGCCGGGGTGGGCGCCAGCCTGTTCCTGCTGCCCGGGGTGGTGGTGGCGGTGATGTTCAGCGCCCTGTGGGGCGTCACTGGCCACATCGGCCGGATCGAGAACGTGATCGTCAGCCACGCCGCCGTGTTCCTGGGCATTCCCTTGAGCCTGCTGGCCGTGGGTTTCGAGAGTATCGACCGGGGCCTGTTGGAGGCTGCCCGGACCATGGGCGCGGGCGAGACCGACGCCTTTCGCATGGTCGTGCGCCCGGCCATGACCCCCTATATCGTCTGCGCCCTGGCCTATGTGTTCGTGCTGAGCATGAACGAGTACCTGATCGCCTACATGGTGGCCGGCTTCACCATCCAGACCCTGCCGATCCGTATCTTCACCAATATGCGCGCGGGCTATGAGCCGACCATGTGCGTGGCGGCGGTGCTGTTCATGGTGGTGGGCTTCTGCGTGTTCGGGGCCCTGGCCGCCATCGGCGACCTGCCCAGGCTGATGGGCCGCCAGCGTCCGCTTCATGACTGATTTCAAGGAAGGCCAGAGGCCCATGGGCGTTGAGGTTCCCTATCCCGTTCGAGGTCTGTGGGTCCGCGAGGTGATCACCGCCCCTGGCTTTCGCGACGAGACCACCCGGGTCATGTGGCTGCAGGGGCCAAGCTGGTACGCGGACCTGCGGGTGGCGATCGACCGGCCCGAGCGCGCGGGCGCCGAGGGCTTCGCGGCCTATGCCGACGACGAGCTTGTGGCCATGGCCAGGGTCCAGGGGTTCGCCGGCCAGCTGCGGGTGGAGGACGGGATCTGCTACTGGCGCCGGGACGTGGATTTCCAGCCCCCGTCGCCGTTCCCCGACGAGGGGCGCTACAGCGTCACTGACGACATCATGATCGAGGACGGCATCCACGCCGATTACCAGGAGATCTGGCGCCGCGCTCCGGACAGCATCGCCCCGGCCGCCGCCTTTCAGCGGTTGGACGAGGACGGCCGCGCGGGCCTGCTGGTCATCGCTGGGGGCTATATGATCGAGTTCGTCGCCCGGGCCGGGGAGCGGCCTGAGGGCGAGAGCCTGGCCCACGTCGTTGAGGCCGCCCTGGCCGCTGGCGACCGGGCCCGGGCCGAGGACCTGCTCTCCACCTGCATCCGCTTCGCCGAGCGGGGGGTGGACGGCGCCTGGATCACCACGCTTTCGTCCCTGCCCTGGCTGCAAGGCCGGCCGGTCTGGGCGCCTGGCGCCGCGCGGTTCGACGCCGAGGCCGGTCTCCTGACCATTGGGCTTTTGACATCGGGTCTTGGGTCCGCGCCGGATCGCTGGCGCCTGCTGGAGGCCTCCGCCCCCTTAGGCGAGATCCTGGGATGGCTGGGCGCCTTGGAAGACTCAACCCTGGGGGTTACGCCATGAACGGACGGATGTTGATTGAGCCGGTCCCGCCATGCGACCATGGCGCCCCTTTCGAAGACCTGGCGCGAGACGCGATGAAACCCCAGCAAGATCTGTCCCAGCTCGCGCGGATCGGCATCAGCCTGCCCCGGAAGCTGCTGACCCAGCTGGACGAGATGGTCGCCGAACGCAACCTGCCGGGCCGCTCGCAGCTGATCGCCGAGCTGATCCGCCATGAACTGGCCGATCCGGAGAACAGCCAGGAAGAGGGGGTGCTGGCCGGCACCATCACCCTGATCTACAAGGCCGAAAGCGGCCGGGTGCGCCACGCCCTGGCCAAGCTGCAAAGCGAGTTCCTGAAAGAGGTGATCTCCTCCCAGCACGTGTTCCTGGAGGAGGACAAGTCCCTGGAGGTGCTGCTGGTCCAGGGCTCCACCGAACGGCTCAACGCCCTGTGCGACCGCCTGCGCTCCGTGCGCGCCGTGCAACAGCTCAAACTGGTCACCACCCGCACCCTCCTACCCCCCCTCCACGCCCACAGCGCCACCGAACAGGAAGCGGCGCAAAGGCGGGCGAGTTAAGGGGGCGGTCTGCGGGCGCGCTCATATACGTCGTCGTCGCGAAAGAGGCCTCGGTCTCGGTATTAGGTCTGAGCATCTGGATTGTGCTGGACGAGGCACCAAGTTGGATTGCGTCCGTTCTGACGGAGGAATGACGGATTTCCGGTGGTCCGCAACTTCCGGTTCACGGTCTATGGCCGCCCTTGGGGCGATGAGGTAATGGGGTCCCAACCTTCGCCATAGCCGCTTCGCAGGCGGGAACGAGATGTACCGCTATTTGAATGAGGCTCAGGCAGCAATCGGCACAGCTCACGCAACGTG
>JARLIP010000311.1 GCA_031291685.1 Caulobacteraceae bacterium
CGGGGCCAGACGGGGCGGGGCCAGACGGGGCGGGGCCAGACGGGGCGGGGCCAGACGGGGCGGGAATGGTGCGCATCCATTTCAACAACCGCGACAGCGCCGATGGGGTAAGCCCCTTAAGCGCCGCCAAGATCGGCGCCCGGCGGGCCGAGCTTGGCGCCATGTTCGCCTTCCTGCGCCAAACCTTTCCCCAGGCGCGGCGGGTGCGGGGCGGCTCGTGGCTCTATAATCTTGAGGCCTATCGGCGGCTGTTTCCGCCGGTCTATGGGCAGTCGCGCCGCATCCCCGAGGGGGCGGTGCGCTATAGCGGCACGTCAAGCTGGGGGCAGATGCTGGATTTTCGCGGGGCGGTGCGGCCGGTCGCGCGGGACCATATGCTCGCTCACCTGCCGGACCTGACCCTGGAGGCCCTGTGGCGGGCCTTTCCCTTACGCGCCCTGCGGGCCAGCGCCCCAATCGAGGCCTTTTACGACTTCTACGGGGAGGCTGGCGAGCCGGCGGCTGGTCAGCGGGTTTCTGATCAGTAGGCGCCGAAGCGCCGCAGGACGTTGCGGGTGATGACCTGGACGAAGGGATCGCCGGCCTTCAGGGCGTGGGCCCATTCGGTGGCGCCGCCGTTGAACACCTCGCCCTGGCCGCGCTGGAACGAGGCCATCACCGCGTGGCCCCGGAGCAGGCGATCCTCGGCGGCCTCGCCCGCCTCGCCAAACACGTCCCGGGCGATCAGGTCCAGGCGCTCGGGCGGGATCAGGGGCGGATAGCCCTCCACCGCGGTCTCGCCCAGGGCGCAGGGGGCGATGGCGATGATCTTGAGGTCCTTGGGCACCCCAAGCGTGGCCTCGGGGACCAGGCGGCCGTCCGGGCCGAACTGGAAGCGGCAGCCGTCGTTCTCATAGCCGATGAAGGGCACGCCCGCGCCGATCACGTCGCCATAGAACAGGTCCGCCCCCTCCAGGGCCCAGTGGCGCTCGTCATAGACGGTGTAGCCCGCCTGGCCCCGGGCCACGCAGGCGCCCAGGCGGTGATAGCCGCCGAACAGGAAGGTCAGGCCGATGATCTCGGCTTCCGGCCGGCCAAAGGCCTTGTGCGACCAAAGGTGGGTCCCGAGGCTGGGGTCGGCGATGGCGGCGGGATCGGCCTCGAAGCCCTTCCACTTGTGGCAGACGAAGGTGGCCCCATCGTCCTCGAAGCGCACCTTCCAGAAGGCGGTGTTGCCGGAGAAGACCGCCAGCCCGCCGCCGCCATCGACAAAGGCCTCGATGGCGTCACGCTCGCCCCCCGACCAGTATTCGCTGTGGCCCACCAGGATCAGGGTGGCGTAGGGGGTAAGCACGCCGGGCTCGGTCTCCAGGTCGGCGTCGGTGAAATAGTCCAGGGCCAGGCCCTCGCCCTCGGCCCATGTGGCGAAGGCGTGCTCCCACTTGTTCACGAAGCCGGCCGAGCCGTCATAGGGGGTGGATCTGTGCTGGCGCATCCAGGCGGGGTTGGCGGCCCAGGGGCGCTCCTCGAACCCCCGGGGGCGCTCGTTGATCAGGCGCGGCGCGTCCGGCGGGGTGTCGACGATGGCTGCGGGGAAGGGGCGGCGGGTGGAGGAGACGCCGATGGCGCCCCGCATGGCCTCGTCAAGCTTGGCCCGCCCGCTCATCAGGGCGCCCACGTCGCAATAGGCGTTGGCCCCGCCCCAGTAGTTGTAGGCGTGGTAGGTGTTGGTGTTGAGCACGAAGGTCGCCTTGGCCCGGGGACCGTCCTTGGCCGGCTTGAGGCAGACGAAGTGGTGGGCGATCTCACCCGCCGCGTCGGTCAGCTTGATGTCGTAATAGCCGCTGATCCAGTCCGCGCCCGCCTCGATCTCCAGGGCCGCCGGCCAGCCGCACCCGTAAATATCCGGGCGTTCCGGGGTGGGGTGATCGGCGATGGCCACGCCATCCTGGCGCAAGACCACCTTTCGCTCGGCGCCGATGCGGGCGATTTCCAGGGCGCAGGGGCCGTGGGTCGCGCTGGCGTGGAGGGCGAAGCGCTCGCCGGGGCGAAGGCTGAGGCGGTCGGTGTAGCAGGCCAGCATGAACGGCTCCAGGAACAGGGACAGTTGACGCTAGCGATCGCTACTATGTTTGCAAGGGGGCTAGCCCAGCTTTTCCCAGGCTGGGCGCGGTCGGCGCCGTTTGCCTGGCAGCAGGCGCTTGATCGATTTGCGAATGGCTCGCCTGCGCTCGTTCAATCGCCCCAGCAGGGTCGCCGGTTTGGGCGGCGTGCGAAGGACCGGGGCGGGCAGGGCCTCGGCCAGGGCGGCCAGGCGCCGCTCCAGTTCCGCCTCCCGCGGACCCAGGGCGCCCGTGATCGCCAGCACGGCCTGGAGCACCCTGTGCGGCTTGACCATCCGCTCGCCGACGCAGGCGAAATCGCCCCGCTTGCAGGCGGTGGGGGTCCAGGGGGTGGTCAGGCAGCCGACGCAGTCCAGGTCCGGGGCCAAGGGGGTGACGTTCAGGCCCAGGGCCCCCTTGCGCCAGGGCATGCGACGCGTGGCCAGCACCTGGGTGTAGATGGTCACCATGGGGGTGTCCGTGGCGCCGGCCACATGGGACAGGCCGGTGTCGCCGGAGATGAAGCAGCGGCTGTGCTGGATCACGCCAGCCACCTGATGCAGGGTCAGCCGATCCACCAGATCCACCACGCCGCCACGCCCCGGCCAGCCAAGGTCCGCGCCGGCGCCGACGATCACCGGCGTGGCTCCGGTCAACAGCAGCGCGTCGATCACCTCGTCCCAGAAGGCGCGCGGAAAGGTTCGGCTCAAGGCGCCGTTGGCGCCCGCGTGGATCACCACGGCCCGCTCCCAGGGCAGGGCGGGCAACGCGCCTAGGGGCGCCCGATGCAGAACCGCGTCCTTGGCCGGCCAGTCGGCGTCGGAGAAGGCCTCCATCATATAGGCGTCGATGGCGTGCAGGTGGGGGCGCTTCTCATAGGCGTCGTCGAGATCGATGATGCGGGTGTAGCCCCCGGGAGGCGCCGGCTTGTTGACCTGATTGATGTCCGGATTGTCGAAATAGACCTCCGGAAAGCGGGTCGAGATCGCGATGATCGCGTCCGGGCCCAGGCGCCGCCGCAGGCGCGCCACCACCGGCGTGGTCATGATCACGTCACCCATGGCGCCGGCGCGATGGACCAGCACGGCTTCCGTCATCCGATTTGGACTCCTGGCTGACGCGCGGGTTGTTAGCGCGTTGGATGGGTCAGTGATCAATCATCTTTAGGTTCTTATATTGTAACAATGGAATCAAATAGAATATCTTGGTTATATTGAGAATATCAAATCAAATCCGAAACATGTTGCCAGTTATGTTGGATATGTATTCAGAAATGCAACTTTGTTGCGGCCCTGGGACAAAGTGGTCGGGCTGGTGCTTCGCGGCGATCCGCCGACGTCGCCGCGCGGCGAACTTTCATGGGGGCTTTAGATTTGTGAGCCAGGCTTACCCATTGCCAGCGCCCGATCTCGCCCGATTCGGCGGGGCGCTAGCCTTGGGCGGGTTGTTCAGCGGGTTGTGAGATGACGGGATCGGGAATACGGGCGGTGTTCGCGCTGGCGCTGGCGGCGGCCTTCCTGGGCGGCTGTCAGTCGGCCAAGCCCCTCGGCGCGCGCCAGGCCTGCAGCCGTTCGGCTCACTATCAAAGGCCCAAGGACGCGGCCGACGCCGAGCGGATCGCCAAGCGCCTGATCATCGATGTGTATGGCGCGCCGGCGGTGCTGCGCCAGGAGCCCTTCACCACGACCCGGGACGCTGACCGGTGGGTGGTGCGCGGTTCGCCCAAACCCCCGGAGACGGCGCCCTTCCTGATCATGATCGACGGCGTCAGCGGTTGCCCGGTCTATGTGGGGCGCGACCTTTAGGCCGCGTCCGCCATCGCAAACCTCAATGGGACAACAGCACCGGAAGGGCCGCTTCGCTGAGCACCTTGCGGGTCACCCCGCCCAGGATCAGTTCGCGGGCGCGGGAATGGCCATAGGCGCCCATGACCAGCAGGTCCGCGGCGTTCTTGGCGCAGTAGTCGAGCAAGGCGGCGCCCGCATCCCCGTGAGGGGCGTCGATGGCCTTGAGTTGCGCCTTAATCCCGTGCCGGGTGAGATGGTTGAGAACGTCGACCTGAACCGTCTGTGAGGTCATGGCCTGGGGCGTCGTCGGTTCGCCGCCCAGCATCACCAACGTCACGCGCTCAGCCCGCTTTAAAAAGCCCAGGCCGTCCTGCAGGGCGCGCTTGGCCTCGCGGCTGCCATTCCAGGCCACGACCACGTGATCTATGGCCAACTGGGGCGGCGGTTCGGGAGGCAGCAGCAGGCAGGGCGTTCCGCTCTCCAGGGTGATCAACTCAGCCAGACGATAGGGCGTCCGATCCCGCCCGGGGGGGCGGCCAACGATCGCCAAGTCGAAACAGCGGGCCCTGAGGGCCAGGTCTTCCGCCAGGGGATTGGCCGAGGGCGGCGCCCAGTGGCCGTCCAGCACGTGGCGCATCACCGCCGCCTGGAACGCTGTCTCGATCTGCGCCGTGGCTTGAACCACCTGGGTTTCCAGCCGAGCCAGGACCTCGGATACGGCGTGGGGGCCCAGGGCGTAGCCGTCGGAGATCTCCAAGGCCGGCGCGCGGCAGGCGCAGGCCCCGGTCAGGGCCGCGCCGTCCACGGCCGCCAACTCGGCCGCCATGTTCAACTGTGGTTCGAAGGGCTGGCCAACCTCGAGAAAGAGCAGCAGGTTCTTGAAGTGCATGGAGGTCAGGCCTGGGCTGATGGACACTGACACGCACCCTATGGCGCGTCCGCCCACCGGCCTTGATGCGCATCAAAGGGCGCGGCCAACCTCATCAAGGATGCGGCCTCACCAGCGGTTATGCACCTCCTCGGCGAAGCCCAGCAGGTCGCGCACGGCCAGCCGTGATCCGTCGTCCAGGCCCACGGAACCGGAAAAGCGGCCGAACACCTGATGCTGATCCGAACTGATCTCGCCCATGGCGAAATTGGCCGACCGGTCGATGATGGGCTCGAAGGTCATTTCGAAACGGCCGTCGCTGCTGGTGAAGCGCCAGGGCCCTGAATCGTGGGCGCCGTGCGGCAGATGGAAGGTGATGTCGGTCAGCTTGTGGGCCTTGCCGTCCAGGAAGAGCACGTTCTCGGACGCCGCCGAGGTGTCGCCAAAGCCGTAGCCGATATTGAAGCCGAAGGGCCGCCCATCCACCAGACCCGAGGCAGAACCCCAGTACCAGGTGTTGTCGAAGGTCCAGACTCCGCGCCCCCAGTCCAGCACGCCGAAGGCGGTCTGGGGTTCGAAGGCGTAACGGCGACCGGCGTAGTCGATATGGCCCCTGGCCGGCATGCAGTTGATTTTCTGATTGTAATAGAAGGCCCTCGGCTCCTCGGCGAAGGGGGTGGCGATGACCATGCGGTCCATGGGCGGCTGTTCCAGCCAGATCTCGCCGCTCAGCCCCTTGTCTTGATCGAAGTGTGGGGCGTCGATGGTCAGGCGCCGCCCGCCCGGCTCATGGCGAAAGGCGATCGACATCTTGGGATGGACCTGGACGATATCGCCGACGTCGGCGCTGGAGGGCAGGTTCATGGCGCCGTGGGGCGCCGGCAGGCCCTGGCCGCCGTTCACCGCGCCGGGGGTTCTGAAGTCGAGCCAGGAGACCCCCAGAAAGCCCATATGCCCGTTGTCGGCCGCGGTCAGGGCGATTCCGTAGTCCTCGGCCAGGACGCAGTAATAGTCCCATTCCTTGATCCGTTCCGGCTGCGGCGCGCGGATCGCCGAACGCTGGTAGCGGCGTGTCTCCCGTGTCGCCCAGCCCCTGGCCAGCAAATGCCCGCTGGCGTCCAGCAGGTCCCCGTCCCCGATCCGGTTTTGCATGCTTGGTCTCCTCCTGATTTTGGACCTGCAATAGCGCCGGTCGCGGGGAATTCAAAAGAGGGGATGCGCTCGCCGGAAAATTTGTTATCAACGTTCAGTTAGCTTGATCTCGATCAAGGAGGCAAACCCGCCAAGCCTGAAACTCATCCCTGAGGAATGAGACAGGAAGCTGGCGTGACGTGCGCCCAAACTCCCAATTGGGAGGCGGCGCGCGCGGTGAGCGGCCTGGATCGACCACAGCGCCCAACGACCACACTGAAAAAGAAGATCAGAACCTATGACAGGGACCGAAACCCAAACCCTCGAACGGCCCGCGACCAAGGCGGTCGAGCACTTTGACGTTCTCATCGTCGGCGCCGGCATCTCGGGCGTCGGCGGGGCCTACCATCTCAAGGACCAGTGCCCGGACAAGAGCTTCGTGGTGCTGGAGACCCTGGACAGCTTCGGCGGCACCTGGCTGACCCACCGCTATCCCGGCATCCGCTCCGACAGCGATCTCTATACCTTCGGCTATCGCTTCAAGCCCTGGGTCGGCGCGCCGATCGCCTCGGCGGCCGAGATCCTGTCCTATATGGGCGAGGTGATCGCGGAGAACGATCTGGCCAGCCACATCCGCTATCGCCAGAAGATCACCTCGGCCCGCTGGTCGAGCCAGGACAACCTCTGGACCATCGAGGCCGTCCGCACCGACACCGGCGAGGCCCTGCATTACACCGCCGGCTTCCTGTGGATGTGCCAGGGCTATTACCGCCAATCGGAGGGCTACACCCCCGAATGGGCGGGCATGGACAAGTTCAAGGGCAAGATCATCCATCCCCAGACCTGGCCCGAGGATCTGCAATACGCGGGCAAGAAGGTGATCGTGATCGGCTCGGGCGCCACCGCCGCGACCCTGGTGCCGGCCATCGCCAATGACTGCGCCCACGTCACCCTGCTGCAGCGCTCGCCGACCTATTTCATCCCCGGCCGCAACGAGAACGAGCTGGCCGACATGCTGCGCCAGCTGGAGGTGGACGAGACCTGGATCCACGAGATCGTCCGCCGCAAGGTGCTGCATGATCAGGCCGTCTTCACCCAGCGCTCCTTCGACGAGCCGGAGGTGGTCAAGCAGGAGCTTCTGGCCGGGGTCAGCGCCTTTGTCGGCCCCGAGGTGGTGGCCAAGCACTTCACCCCCAGCTATCGGCCCTGGCGCCAGCGGATCGCCTTCGTTCCGGATGGCGACCTGTTCCAGGGCGTCCTGGCCGGCAAGGCCTCGGTGGTCACGGACGAGATCGAGCGCTTCACCGAAAAGGGCATCCTGCTGAAGTCCGGCGAGGAGTTGGAGGCGGACATCATCGTCAGCGCCACCGGCTTCAATCTCAATGTGCTGGGCGACATCGACTTCGTCATCGACGGCAAGCCCTTGGACTTCTCCAAGACCGTGACCTATCGCGGGATGATGTTCACCGGCGTGCCCAACATGATCTGGGTGTTCGGCTATTTCCGCGCCAGCTGGACCCTGAGGGCGGACCTGATCGGCGACTTCGTCGCCCGGCTGCTCAACCACATGAAGGAAAAGGGGGCCAAGAAGGTCACCGTGGCCCTGCGCCCCGAGGACAAGGACATGCCCCTCATGCCCTGGATGGACACGGAGAACTTCAATCCGGGCTATCTGATGCGCGGCATGCATCTTCTGCCCCAGCGTGGCGACAAGCCCGAATGGCAGCACACCCAGGACTATTGGGCGGAAAAGAAGGAACTGCCGGCCATCGACCTGGATGACGCCGCCTTCGTCTATAGCTGACCCCCCCCTGCAATCCGTCATCGCCGCGTCTTCGCGGCGATGACGGTCGATAGGGCGCCTCTCCCGGAGTTTCAGGCGCCACGCGACGGCGTGCGCGCCTGCCCAGGTCCGAATCAGGGTTGCGGTATGGGCCATAGAGGACGTTGGCGCCGGACATTCGTCCGTCGCCACGCGGGCCGTTCATGGTTGTGCTGATTATACTTTGACGACGTGGAATTCGCGGTTAACCTGCCGTTAATGAATGGCGGAGACCTGCGTTTGTCCCTGTTGAAGCGTCTTGCGCCCTATTTCCTGATCGGCCCGATCAGTGGTCCTTTGATCGCGGGGATTGTGTTCAATTGGCGCGATGGCAAGCCGCTCATGGCCGGCCTCTATCTGATCGCCCTGATCCAATACATCGTGCTGTTGCCGACCCTGGTGGCCAAGCTGGGCCTCAAGCTGGTCTAGACGCCTCCGCGCCGCGCGCGGAAGGCCAGTATCGCCATCAGGCCCAGGCCGATCGTGGTGATGACGAGATCCCACCACATCAGGTGCGGCGCGTTCTGGGTGAACAGGCCCGGACTACCCTTGAACACGTCGCTGGCCGAGACCACCGCCACCGCTCCGAACAGATTGTTGGCCAGGTGCAGGCCGCAGCCAAAGGCCAGACCCCCGGTGCGGATGGCGATCAGGGACATGACCACGCCGAAGGCCACCGCATTGACCGCCTGGGGCAGGCCGTTGGGGATGTGGATCGATCCGAACAGCAGGCCGCTGATCACCGACGCAGCCAGGGGGTTGCGGGTCGCCAGCAGCAGGCCCTGGGTCAGATAGCCGCGAAACACCAGTTCTTCGGTGAAGGTCTGCACAGCCAGGCCCGCCAGGGCCGCGCCCAGCACCGCCGGCGTATGGCTTGATCCAGTGAAGCTGAAGGCCTTGGGAGCCAAGGTGAAATCGATCAGGGCGATGACGCTCAGGGCCGCGATCCAGATCCCGAAGCCGGCCGCGTAGCCGCGCCAGTGCCAGGCCCCGAGCAGGTCCGTGAACCGCTTATGGTGCAGGAGGGCGATGGCGCCATAGTAGCCAATGGCGATCACCCCGAACATGGCGCCGTTGGCCAGGAAGAAGGTCACCGGCTCGCTCGGGTGCAGCATCAGGGTCCCGAAGTTGGGCGGAAGCCAATGCAGCATGGTCAGGGGCGTCAGAACCGCCACGGCCAGGACCACGCCAAAGACGAGGCCCAGAACCATGCCCAGGACGTAGCGCCACCAACTGTTGCGGCCCCGCTGGGCGAAGGCCAGGAAGGTGGCGCTCGAAGGGGTCTCGGCGGGTGAGGTCATGGTCAAGCTCGCTTATCCATCCTGCGGCGGCGTGTCCGCAGACTATGGCGAATCGCTCGTGAGCGCGGCCTTAAGGGCGCCGGAACGACCTGCGCGCGAGCCTTCTGGCTAATCTCATCTCTGCGTAGGGGCTAAGGTAACGATTGGGTCAATCTCCTTGGGATAAGCCATGTGACCAGATGACGAACAATGTTCTTCTGGTTCAGACTGCACAGTGCAAGCTTCACGGTTGAGCGCCCTCGGGCGGCTCATCCCAGGATGGGGTCATATGGAGATCAGCGCCGCTGGTTTGATCGTTGCTGGCGGATCGCGCCGCGCGGACCCCTGGATCGGAGACGGCCGCTTTCTTCGACATGGGATCTGGGGCCGTTGATCCCATGAGCCCCATCCCCGTCGCCTCCCTGCGGGATCTGATCGAGGCCCTGGCGGAACCTGTTCTGATCCTGCGGGCGGACGCCCGGATTCTGATGACCAACAAGGCCGCGACGGCGTGCTTTGGGGAGATGCCGGCCGATCAGGACATCCGTATCCTGGCGCCGGACGACGCGGTGGCTGATGATCTGACCACCTTTGTGCGGTGCTGCGCCCGGGGCCAGGGAGGCGTGGAGCGAACCTTGAGCCTGAGGGGCGCCAGATCGGCGGCTGGATTTCGGTGCCGCGGCTCCGTCATCCGGGCCCTGGATGGCGAGGACCTGCTGATCCTGCGATTGGTCGAGGCGCCGGTTGGGCCCGCGGCCGCGACCGAGGCGGAGCTTCGCCGGCTGAACTGGGCCCTGGGGGCCTATGCGCGTTCTTCCGAGGCCCTGATCCATTCCGATAATCTCGATGACGCCATGGACGGCATCTGCCGGGCCATCGTCGCCAACGATGTCTATGCCCTGACCTGGGTGGGGCTGGTGGAGCCCCCGCCCAGCAAGTCGATCCGGATCGTGGCCGGGGCCGGCCGCGCCATCAGCTACCTTGAGAACCTGGAACTGAGCTGGTCCGACGCAGCGGCCATCGGGATGGGTCCCTCCGGCAGCGCGGTCCGCCAAGGTAGGCCGCACATCCTGCGCGACGCCCTGACCGAGCCTTCCTTCGCGCCCTGGCGTGATCAGGCCCGGCTGTTCGACCTGCGCTCCAGCGTGACGGTTCCGTTCAGTAGGGGAGACGAGGTGATCGGCGCGATCGCGGTCTATGCTGATCGTCCCGACGCCTTTGGCCCGGAAGAACTCGGCCTGTTCGAGAAGCTGGCCGAGGAACTGGCCTTCGCGATCGGCCTGCAGGAGGCCCGGGCGCGGCTGAAGGCGGCGGAAGAGGCGCGGCGGGCCGCCGAGGAGGCGACCCGGGAAACCCAGGCTGAGCTGACCCGCGTGGCCCGGCTGCTCACCGTGGGCGAGTTCGCCTCTTCCCTGGCCCACGAAATCAACCAGCCGATCGCGGCCATCATGGCCAATAGCGAGGCCGCTTTGCGCTGGCTGGCCAGGGATGTTCCGGATATCGCCGAGGCCTGCGCCGCCACCCAGCGGACCATCCGCGACGCCAAGCGGGCCGGCGACATCGTCAAGCGCACCCGCGCCTGGTTCGCCAATGACAATCCCGTCTATGCGGAGCTCGACATCAACGACGCCCTGGAAGAGACTCTGAGGTTCACCCAGGTCGAGCAGCGACAAGCGGAGGTGACCGTCGAGACGGATCTGTCCCCCGCTCGGCCGAGGGTGTTGGGAGATCGCATTCAGCTGCAGCAGGTGATGCTTAACCTGATCGTCAACGGCATTGACGCGGTGAAGGACAACGCGGATCGTCCGCGACTGCTGAAGGTGAGTTCCGGCCTGACCGACACCGGCGAGGTGCTGGTCTCGGTGGAGGACAATGGAACCGGCCTTGATCCCTCGAACACGGAGCGTCTGTTCCAGCATTTCTTCACCACCAAGACGGGTGGGATAGGCCTTGGTCTGCCGATCTCCCGTTCGATCATCGAGGCCCATCGGGGCCGGCTCTGGGCGTCCGGCGGCGCGCTCGGCGGGGCCTTGTTTCTGTTCGCGCTTCCCGCCCTGACCAGCCCCACCCTGGCTAGCCCTGCCCAGACTGGCGCCGCCCGATGACCGAAGCCTCGGCCTCGGTCATTGTCGTGGATGACGACCTGTCCGTTCGCGAGGCCCTTGAGGGCCTGTTGCGGTCAGTGGGCATGAACGTCGTACTGTTCGGCTCGGTGCAGGCCTTCCTCGCCGCCAAACCGCCGGAGGGGCCCTGCTGCCTGGTGCTGGATGTCCGTCTTCCGGGCCAGAGCGGCCTGGATCTGCAGGATGAACTGGCCCGCGCCGGGGTTCGCCTGCCGATCATCTTCATCACCGGGCATGGGGATATTCCCATGTCGGTGCGGGCCATGAAGGCCGGGGCCGTGGAGTTTCTGTCCAAGCCGTTTCGCGATCAGGATCTGCTCGACGCCATCCAGGTTGGCATCGAACGGGACCGCCAGCGGCGCAAGGACGACGCCGCTCAGGGCGCTTTGCAGGAGAAGTTCGAGGTCCTCACCCCTCGGGAGCGTCAGATCCTGGCCCTGGTGGCCACCGGGCGGCTCAATAAGCAGATCGCGGGGGAGATGGGGGTCAGCGAAATCACGGTCAAGGTTCATCGCGGGCAGGTCATGCGCAAGATGGGCGCACGCTCGGTGGCGGATCTCGTGCGCATGGCGGACCGACTGGGATTGTCGCCTCCGGACCGAACCTGAGCGCATCGGAGCCTATACCTTGGTATAGGGCGGCTGACACCTCCGTCGCCGCTTCCTATGCCAAATGGGAATTGAAGGCCCGGCCGTCATAACGCTCAATGGGTTGGCCCCATCGGCGAACGCGGCTTGGCAGGCGACCGGTTGTTGCTTGGTCGGTGGCGTTGCTCGTGGTCGGCGAGCCCACCCAGGACCCCGCGCATGGAATACGGAGACCCCAAAGAGCCTCTGATTTCCATCGTGGATGACGACATTTCGTTTCGTGAGGCCCTGGCGGGACTGCTCCACTCGTTCGGCTATTCGATCGCGACCTTCGAGTCCGGGCCGGATTTTCTGGTGTCGGATCGGCGCTATACGACAGCCTGCCTGATCCTGGACATTCAGATGCCCCGGATGAGCGGCCTTGATCTCCAGGCCAAGCTTGTCGAGCAAGGTCAGGCGACACCCGTCATCTTCGTCACCTCCCGGGCCGACGTTCATACCCTGTCGCGGGCGATGGACGCGGGGGCGATCGCGGTCCTGTGCAAGCCTTTCGACCATGGCCAGTTGCTCACCTACGTGCGAATGGCTGTCGGTGGTTGAGCGGTTCCAATAGGTATTGGCGTTTGATGCGCCAATACCTATCAGCGTCGACTCCGCGCCTCTTGACGCGATCGGGCCATTTCGACGATTTTCATTGTGAATTCGTGGCGTTCGGCGCAATCCTATACCAAGGTATAGGCTGCGATATACCGCTGATGGGGCAGGCTGTATTCATGTCTAATGGCTGATGCCGGGCTGTGGGCATAGGGATAACAGCAATACTGGACCAATTGGAATACAGGAGTAACGCGGTGATCGCAGATCAGACCGCCCCGATCGGGTTTTTCTCGCATGACGGCGCTGTTGAGCGCCGCGTGAAGGTTCTGCATGTCGAAGACTGCCCGGTGACGCGGGTGGCGACGCAGGCGCTGCTGGAAAACCTGGGGGTGGATCTGGTCGAGGCCAGCGACGGGGCCGAAGGGCTGCTGAAGTTCCAGCAGGAACGGTTCGATCTGGTGCTGATGGATATCGAGATGCCGGTGATGGATGGGGTTTCCGCCACCGCCGCGATGCGCGAGCTTGAGCGCAGGCGTGGGGATGGGCCCGCGCGTATCGCCATGCTCACCGCCAGCGCGTCCCTGGAGCATCAGCGGGCCGCCGCCGCCGCGGGCGCCGACGCCCACCTGGCCAAGCCCGCCGATCCGGATCAACTTGCCGAGCTGATCCGTGAGGTCGCCGCCAAGCCGGCTTCCGCCAACGCCGTCTCCCGCGCCTTCAGGGCGCCCCTGACCCGGCGGGGACTGGCCAAGCTGCGCACCCGCGCCAAACTGCTTGAGGCGGCCCGCGGCCTGTTCATCGACCGCGGCTACGAAGCCACCACCATCCGCGACATCGCCACCCAGGCGGGTCTGTCCACCGGCGCGGTGTTCGCCAGCTTCACCGACAAGGCCGACCTGTTCGAGGGGGTGGTCAACGCCGAACGCGAGACCCTCAGCTGGCGTCTGGCCGCCATCGATCCCGACCAGGGCCTGATCCATCACACCCTGGAGGCGGTGATGAACATGGTCCACGAAATCCACATCAAGGAGCCGGGGCTGCTGCAGGCGGCGATCAGTCTGTCCTGGCGGCCGGAGGCGAGCGGAAGCCGCAACCTCGATTGCCGGCAGCCCGTGGTCGCGCGGATGGCCGCGATCCTGCGCCGAGGCGTGGAGACCGGCGAACTCTCCGCCGCCATCGACGCCGACGTCGCCGCTGAGATGTTGTGGGACAGCTATCTGTCCAACTGCCAAAGGGTGATCTTCGGCGACTGGACCAACGAAGCCCTGCGCGCACGTCAGGCGATGCAGATCCAGATGCTGCTGGCGGGTCTGCGCAAGGCCGCCGCCTGAGCCACACGAGCTTGAGGTGAGCCCGGAGGCGGTCCAACCTGCGCGGGCGGGCCGACTTTCGGGAGCCCGGTCGCGTGGAGGCCATGACATCATGAGGACCGTGCTGCTCGGCGCCCTTGCCGCCTGCGCCTTGCTTGCCGCCCCAACGCTGGCTCAACAGACCTCAGTGGCGGGTATGGCGTCTCGAACAGCCGAACCCGCCCCCCGCGGACTGCGCGCCCGGCTGGTCATGCTGGGCACGGGCGCCGGTCCGACCATCCGCAAGTCGCGCGCCGGGCCCGCCAGTCTTCTGGTGGTCGATGGCCGGGTCTATCTGATCGACGCGGGCGAGGGCGTGCTGCGGCAGATGGCCGTGGCGGGCTTCAAGGCCATGGACGTGGACAGGGTGTTCCTGACCCACCTGCACTTCGACCACACCGCCGACTTGGCCTCCTTCATGGCCTTCGACTGGGCGGGGCTGAGGGAGCGTCCGGTGGACATCTATGGCCCGCCGGGAACCTCGGCCCTGACCCGGGCGGGGCTGGACTATTTCGCCATATCCGAGGCGATCTTCTCCCAGGAACTGGTGGTCAAGCAGCCCATGTCGGCCCTGTTCCGCGCCCATGACCTGGACGTGACCAAGCCCACGGTGATCTATCAGGACGACAAGGTACGGGTTCTGGCGGTGGAGAACAGCCACTATTCCACCCTGCGCATGCCGCCCCAGGCCTATGGGGCCGTGCGCTCCTACGCCTATCGTTTCGAGACCCCGGACCGGGTGGTGGTGTTCACTGGCGACACCGGCCCGAGCGAAGGCCTGGAACAACTCGCCAAGGGGGCGGACATCCTGGTCAGCGAGGTGATCGACGTGGACAAGACCGTGGATCTCGTCCGCCATCAGTGGTCCGCGCCGGACAGCGCCCTGGCGCCCCTGATCGACCACATGACCAAGGAGCATTTCCGCCCCGAGGATATCGGCCGGCTGGCGGCGCGGGCAGGGGTCAAGATGGTGGTCCTGACCCATTTCGCGCCGGGGACGGACGATGAGACGGACCCTTCGCCCTATACGAACGGCGTGCGGCGATACTTTTCCGGTCCCGTGGTCGCCGCCCGGGACCTCGATCAGTTCTGAGCGGGCGGCCCGCCGCCGGCGCGGGCGAGTAAAAGGCGAGCGATCCTCGCCCTAAGGTCCGCGTCGAACCGCGGAACACATCAAAAATCGAGCTGTCGCCGGATCGGTCACCAGAAGGGCCAGCGGCGACGAGGCTGAATTCAAAAAGAGATGGGGGGAATATGTCTCGCGCGATGTTGAAGGCGGCGCTGTGCGCCACGG
Source organism: Caulobacteraceae bacterium (assembly GCA_031291685.1). GTDB lineage: Bacteria > Pseudomonadota > Alphaproteobacteria > Caulobacterales > Caulobacteraceae > Poindextera. Next base: position 14,920 of record JARLIP010000311.1, read on the forward strand.
CCCTGAGCGCCGTCACCCTGGCCGCGGCCCACGGCCAGACCTCGGCCGCCGCCGTGGCGAGCGCCCCGGGCGCCATCGAAGAGGTGGTGGTGACCGCGCAGAAGCGGACCGAACGGATCGCCGACGTGCCCATGTCGATCACCGCCCTGAGCGCCGAGCAGCTGTCACGGGCCGGCGTCACCGACCCGACCCAGCTGGGCAAGGTGACTCCCGGATTTGGCTATCAGCAGGGGGCCTTCGGCGCCCCGGTCTTCTCCATTCGCGGCATTGGCTTCTACAACAACGCCCTGGCCGTGACGCCCGCGGTGACCACCTATGTGGACCAGGTTCCCCTGCCCTATGCGGTGGAGACCCGGGGGGCGAGCCTGGACCTGGAGCGGCTGGAGGTCCTGAAAGGTCCGCAAGGGACCCTGTTCGGCATGAACTCCACCGGCGGGGCCATCAACTACATCGCGGCCAAGCCCACGGCGCGCCTCGCCGCCGGGGCGGACCTGAGCTATGGCAGCTATAACGACCTCAACACCTCGGCCTTCGTCAGCGGGCCCCTGGCGGCCTCGGTGACGGGGCGCCTGGCCCTGCAGTACGAGCGGGCCGACGGCTGGCAGCGGAGCCAGACCCGGCCGAGGGACACCCTGGGCGCCAAGGACTTCATCAATGGTCGGCTGTTGCTGGACTGGAAGCCCACCAGCGCCCTGTCCTTCGAACTGGCCCTGAGCGGCTGGCGGGATCGGTCCGACAGCCAGGCGGCCCAGTACCAGGGCTTCTTCCCGGCGGTTCCCGTCACGTCCCGGACCCAGTTCGTAGCCGACGGCATGCTGGCCTCTCCGCTCGCCCCCAACAAGGCCCGGATCGCCGACTGGGACGCGGGGCGACAGTACGCGCGCAACGACACCTTCTATGACGGATCCTTCAGGGCGGACTGGCGCCTCACCCCCGCCATGACCCTGACCTCGATCACCGCCTACTCGAACTTTCGCGGCGAGGACCCGGGGGATGTGGACGGCACGGCCTTCACCAACTTCGCGGTGCTGCGCCACGCCTCCTATCTGGGCGTCTTTTCCCAGGAGCTGCGTCTGGCCGGAAAGGCGGGGCCCGTGCGCTGGATGGTCGGCGGCAACTATCAGAGGGATATCGCCAACGAGTACCAGGTCTCGATCAACCAGGGGACCAACAACCAGATCGGTCCCTATGTCTTCACCAAGTCCAGCCAGACCGGGGACCAGAAGGTCGAGACCCGGTCCGTGTTCGCCAGCCTGGACTATCAGCTGACGGGCGCCATCACGCTTGAGGGATCGGTCCGCTACACCGCCCAGGATCGCGGGTTCAAGGGGTGCATCTCGGACGCCGGCCTCGGTCCCGTGGGCGTTTCCGCCGCGACGGCCTTCGCCTTCCTATCGACCAATCTTTCCGGCTCTTCCACCACCATCGCCCCGGGCGGTTGTCTGACCCTCAACGCTACGACCTTCAAGCCGGAGATGGCGCATTCCAGCCTCGACCAGGACAATGTCTCCTGGCGGCTGGGCGCCAAGTGGCGGCTGAGCCCGGACGCCATGATCTACGCCAACGCCACCAAGGGCTATAAGTCCGGCAGCTATTCCATGGTGCCGGCCATCCTGGCCTCGCAGTTCACCCCGGTGACTCAAGAATCCGTTCTGGCCTACGAGGTCGGCGCCAAGCAGGCGCTTCTGGACCGACGGGTCGAGCTGACCGCCGCGGCCTTCTACTACGACTACGCCGACAAGCAGCTCCTGGGCTATGTGCTGACCCCGGTGTTCGGCACGCTGCCCGAGCTGGTCAATATTCCGAAGTCCAAGGTCTATGGGGCCGAACTGGACCTGACGGCCCGGCCGATCACGGGCCTGCGGATCTCGGGGGGCGTGACCTACGTGGCCTCGCGGGTGGAGCGCGATCCGACGTCCCCCGCCGTGCCCCGCAACCCCTTCGGCGTGCTGACGAGCTATGTGGGCGAGTCCTTCCCCAATACGCCGCGCTGGCAGGCCCTGGCCGACGCCGAATACGACTTTCCCACCGGCATGGGGGATGTGAACGCCTTCGTCGGCGGCGACGTCAGCTATCGCGGGCCCAGCTATTCGGGCTTCGGCGAAAGCCCGGTGTTCAAGCTGCCGGAGTACGCCCTCTTGGACCTGAGGGCGGGGCTGCGGAGCCAGGGCGGCCGGTGGGTCGCCCAGGTCTGGGGACGCAACGTCACCAACCAGTACTACTGGACCAACGTCACCCATCTGACCGACTACGTCTCGCGCCTGGCCGGCATGCCGGCGACCTATGGGGTGTCGCTGAGCTATCGTTACTGAGGCGGGCTCGATCAGGGGCTTGGGGGCGGGCGCAACCGGCTTCACGCGCGCCCGCCGCGCTCTACAGGATCGAGAAGTTGCCCACCGCATGGACCGCGAGGCGTCCGGCGCCGTCTCGCGCCTCGCCTTCGACATAGGCGTTGCGAGACCCCAGGTTCAGCACCCGGCCCGTCGCCTGGACCGGGCCGGACCGGGTGGTCAGGGGGCGTAGATAGGTCAGCTTCAGGTCCAGGGTCACCACCCCCTGGCCGACCGGGAGCAGGGTGTGGGCGGCGGCGCCCATGGCGGTGTCGAGCATGGCCGCCGCCGTCGCCCCGTGGATCAGGCCGATGGTGTTTTCCAGGGATTCCTCGGGGGTCAATTCCATCACGATCTCCCCCAGGGCTACGAACTCGGGTTAACGCGCTTTTGGGATTGATCGAAGGCTGATTCCCTTGAGGCTCCCTGATTCGGAGCCTGTTCGATGGACGTTGAGGTGCTGGACGGCTTTCAAAAGCCGCAACTGAAGGCGCTGTTGGA
>JARLIP010000312.1 GCA_031291685.1 Caulobacteraceae bacterium
GGGATGGGCCTTTGCATACTCGTCGAGATTTCGCCGCTGTCGCGGTCGCCGCTCTGTCCGTGGGCGCGATCGCCCCTCACGCCCTGGCCGCCGGTGCCGCGCGCAAGCGGCCGGTGGTCATCGCCCATCGCGGCGCCAGCGGCGAGCGGCCCGAGGAGACCCATCTGGCCTATGAGTTGGCGATCGAGGAGGGCGCCGACTTCATCGAGCCGGATCTGGTCGCCACCAAGGACGGCGCCCTGGTCTGCCGCCACGAGAACGAGATCGCCGCCACCACCGACGTGGCCAAACATCCGGAATTCGCGGACCGCAAGACCACCAAGGTGATCGATGGCCATTCCATCGACGGCTGGTTCACCGAGGATTTCACCCTGGCCGAGCTCAAGACCCTGAGGTGCCGCGAGCGCCTGCCACAGCTTCGGCCCGGCAGCGCCAGCTATGACGGCCAGGCCCAGATCCTGACCTTTCAGGAGCTGATCGACATCGCCAAGGCGGGAACCCGCCGCGCGGGCCGGCCGATCGGCATCTATCCGGAGATGAAGCATCCCACCTATTTCGCCTCCATCGGCCTGCCCCTGGAGCATCGCCTGGCCGAGGCCCTGAAGGCCAATGACTATGATTCCCGCACGGCGCCGGTGTTCGTGCAGTGCTTCGAGGTGGGGGCGTTGAAGACCTTCTCGGGTCTGTGCCGGGCGCCCCGGGTGCAACTGATCGACGGCGGCGGCGGTCCGGCGGACCTTCCTAAGATGACCTACGCCCAGATGATCACCCCGGAAGGGCTCAAGGCCGTGGCCGCCTATGCCGATGCCATCGGCCCCAACCAGAACCTGGTGCTGGATATGGCCGCCCCGGCGGGGCCGGCCCCGACGCGCCTGGTGGCCGACGCCCACGCGGCGGGCCTGGCGGTGCATAGCTGGACGGCCAGGCGGGAGAATCTGTTCCTGCCCCGGTCCCTGCAAAGGGGCGATCCCAAGCAGGCGGACTATCCCCGTCAGCCCGGTGACATCGACGCCCTGCTGCGGGCCCTGTTCGAGACGGGCGCGGACGGAGTGTTCAGCGATTTTCCGGGCCTGGCATTCAAGGCCCGGGCGGAGGTTCTGGCGGCGGGCTGAGGCCCTCGGCGCCGCCAGGATCAAGTTGGGGGCGGCGGCCCTATTTCGGGGTGTCCGCCTCCGGCTGGATCAGGTGGTCGGACATGGCCACGTTGAAGATGGGGGTCGAGCTGGCCAGGGAGATGTTTCGCGCCCTCAGGTCCGGCACGATCTGGAACAGAAGCTCGCTGCGGGTCGCATAGGCCAGGCGGGGGGAGGCGACATAGGCGAAGGCGGTGAATTCAAGGGCGCCGTCGCCGACATTGGACAGGAACACAGCTGGCGGGGGCTCCTTGAGGATGGCGTGGTGGCCGTTCAGCCGGGCCAGGATCAGCTCGCGCACCCCCTCGGGATCGGCGTTGTCCGCGGTCTTCAGCACGATCCTGACCCGACCCAGGGCGTTGGACTGGGTGACATTGCGCACGGTCTTGGAGATCAGGTCGGAATTGGGCACGATCAGCTTGGAGCGGTCCCACATCTCGATCTCCGTCGCCCGCACATTGATGCGTTTCACGTCCCCTTCCAGGTCGCCGATGGCGATCCAGTCCCCGACCTTGATCGGCCGCTCGGCCAGGAGGATCAGGCCGGAGACGAAGTTGCCGATCACCGATTGCAGGCCAAAGCCGATGCCCACAGACAGGGCGCTGGCGAACAGGGCGATCTTGTCGAAGCTCAGGCCCAGATAGCCGAAGGTCAGCAGCACCGCGACGAAGGCGCCCAGATAGGTGACCCCGGAGGCGAGGGAAACCTGCAGCCCTAGGTCGATGCGGGTCTTGGGCAGATAGCGCTTTTCCAGCCAGCCCCGCACCGCCCGGGTGACGATCAGGCCCAGGACCAGGACCGCGATGGCCCCCAGGATCGCGCCGGGGGAGATGGTCACCTGACCGATCTTGATCACCAGCTGGCTGGAGGTGGCCTTGGTGAAGATGTCGCCGGCGCCGGCGCCGAAGGGCGCCAGGATCGCGGCCCAGCCGAACAGGTAGAGCGCCAGGCGGCAGACCCCCGACAGCAGCACCGAGATCTGCTCCAGGGCCGTCTTGGACAGACCGATGGCGATGCGCAGGAACTGGCCGATGGGGCGATCGGGCGCCAGGATGGCCGGGAACAGGTCATCGACGAAGCGCAACAGCAGGAACAGGCTGGCCAGGACCGTGGCGATCCAGACCATCTCCGCCATCAGTGTGAAGGCCATCTGCACATAGCCGAGCAGCACCGCCACCAGGGCCGCGCCCAGGGTCAGCCAGGCCAGCAGGGCGGCGATGATCCAGGGCAGCCGGGATTCGGCCTCGTGCGGGGTGGTCTCGGCGACCGTGGTGGTCAGATGGTCGTTCCGCGCCCGGCCCATCGTGCCCAGGGCCAGGGCCACGGCGATGATCTCGATCAGGACCGTCAGGCAATCGCTGGCGGCGCTGGTCGGCTGGCTGGATCCCAGAATCGTGCTGAGCCCCCGGGCCAGGGTGGCTAGGGCGGCGCTGACGCCAATGACCCCTGGATAGGGGCGGAGCCGGGCCACCACCGCGTCGGGGATCGGCGCCAGGCGCCAGCTGGCGCGACCGGGCGAGAGCAGCGCGCGGCCAAGGCCCTCGAAGAAGCTGGCGAACACCACCACCCGGATCACCAGGGTGGTCATCTGCTCGAAGATCGGGGTGATGGCGCCGGCGCCGGCCAGGACGCCGCGCACCAGGAGCAGGGCGGCCAGGGGGGTCGCGATCGCCACCAGCACCTTGGCCAGGGCCAGCAGGGTCCGCCTCAGGCGCGTGCCGGGCGCCACGGTTCCAACCCGCTGGACGGCGATGCGGTTGAGCACGATGCGCAGGGGCGCCGCGAGGGCAAGGGCGATGATCAGGGCGCCCGCCCATTCCCAGAGGGTTCCCGACCTCCCCCCCGCCCGCGTTATGGCGTCCCGCTCGTCGGCGAACACCGCGCCCAGCCGCGCAAGATCTTTTGGCAGCGCCGTGGCGAATTCACCCCAAAGCGCCGGGTCGAGGATCGAGCGGCTCTGAGCCCAGAGCTGGGCCGTCAATTGCTGGCGCTGGCGGCTGGCCAGCATGGTGACCAGTTGGCTGGCCTCCACCTGCAACAGCTTGGCCTGCTTGACCTCCCCATCGACGGTCTGGCGGAAGGTGGCCAGGGTGCGGCGGTTCTGGGTGATCTCGGCCGATTCCGGCGGCTGGCCAGCGGCGGGGGCCGGGCCGAGCTGAGCCAGGCGCGCATCGACGGCCGCCAGGCGCGGGCTCAGGTTGGACAGGGCGTCGGCCAGGCGGGCCTGGATCGGGGGAATGGCGGCCAGGCGCTGCTGGATCTGGGCGTCGGTCAGGCTGGCGGCGCCGAAGGATTTGGAAAGCTCGTGCAACTCCTGGTCCGAGCGATCGACCTCGGCCTCGAGGGCGGCCATGGTCGCGGGGGCGCCGCTCTGGTCGGCGGCGGCGCCCGTGGGTGGGACCGGCGCGGGCGAGAGCAGGGGCGTGGTCTGGGCGAGCGCGCCCCCGCCGATCAGGAGGCAGATCAGAAGGCCGAGGAGGCTACGCAAGGACGGTTCTCCGATATCACGCCACGCACTGGCCCCGCCCCGTGGCCGAACCGCCGCTGTCTATACCCGATGATCAGGCGCAGGCCGCGTCCTCGGTGTCGACCGTGGCCTGCATGGCCGGCGGATAGCGCGGGCCAACCACCGTTCGCGCGTTCACCAACGCCTCAAGGCGCTCGGTGATCCCGGGCGCCAGCGCGATGTCGGCGGCCCTGGCGTTCTCGGCCATGTGGTCGGCGCGCGAGGTGCCGGGAATGGGGACGATGATCGGGTCCTTGCGCAGCAGCCAGGCCAGGCATAGCTGGGCCGGGGTGCAACCGGTCTCCCGGGCCAGGGCGGCGAAGGCCGCATAGAGCTTGAGGTTGGCGGCCAGGGCCTCGCCCTGGAACCGGGGCATCACCGCGCGGAAATCACCGGCCTGGAAGGCGGCGGGATCGTGTCCCTCTCCGGCCAGGAAGCCCCGGCCCACGGGGCTGAAGGCGACAAAGGCCACCCCCAGCTCGCGGCAGGCGTCCAGCACGGCGATTTCCGGGTTGCGGGTCCAGGGGGAATATTCAGTCTGCAAGGCGGCGATGGGGTGGACCGCGTGGGCCCGGCGCAGGGTCGGGGCGGAGACCTCGGACAGGCCGATGCTCCTGATCTTGCCGGCCTTGACCAGATCGGCCAGGGCGCCGACGCTGTCCTCGATGGGCACGCGCTTGTCCCAGCGGTGCAGGTAATAGAGGTCGATCACATCGACCCCCAGCCGGGCCAGGCTTTCGTCGCAGGTCTGTTTCAGCCGCTCGGGCGAGCCGTTCAGGTCCCGCTCCTCGCCCCTGGTCATGCCGCACTTGGAGGCCAGGACGATCTGGTCGCGATGGCTTTTCAGCACCTCGCCCACCAGGCGCTCATTGTGGCCCAGGCCATAGACGGCGGCGGTGTCGAAGAAGGTGTAGCCGGCCTCGAGGGCTCCCAGCAGCACCTGCTCGGCCTGCTGGCGGGACGGGGGCGGGCCATAGGCGTGGGACAGGCTCATGCAGCCCAGGCCGATGGCGGACACCTCGAACGGTCCAACCCTGCGCTTTTCCATCAATCGACCCTCTTCATTCATACGACCGCCCGCATGGGTTTGCCCCAGGGCGCCAAGCCTTGCCAAGGCTGTTCTGGATTTAGCCCGCTGCGTGGCGGAGCAGGTTGGCGGCCATGCTCTCCACGCCGGTGCTGATGATCTGAACCCCCACGCACAGCAGCAGGAAGGCCACCAGGCGGGACATCACCCGCGCCCCGCCGCTGCCCAGAAAGCCGATGATCCGGTCAGAGGAGCGATAGCAGATCCAGACCAGGACCGAGATGCACAGGGCCGCGACGCTGAGCCCGCCGAAGAAGGCCAGGGCGCCGCCGCCGCTTTCCGGACGCTGGGAGGAGAGGGCGATGGCCACGGAGATCGATCCGGGGCCGGTGGTGAAGGGCATGGTCAGGGGAAAGAAGGCCACGTCGGCCGCCGCGTCCTGCGCCGGCGCCGCGTCGGTGGCCTTGCGGCCCTCCTGCTGCTCGGGCTCCATCAGCAGGGCCCAGGCGCGGATGGCCACCACCAGGCCGCCGCCGATCCGCAGTGCGCCCAGGCTGACCCCGAAGAAGGTGAGCACATAGCCGCCCAGCCACAGGGAGCCCAGCAGCACGATCAGGGAATAGACGCCGATCTTCCGCGCCAGCACGACCCGCTCGGCCCGGGTCTTGCCAGTGGTGACCTGGTGGAAGATCAGGGACGAGCCCACCGGATTGACGATGGAGAAAAGGGCGGGAAAGGCCAGCAGGAAGGCGCCGACCGCGCTGGTGAGGGGAAGGGGCGCCAAGTTCATACTCCAAGCCTAAGGGGCGCATCGCAAAACCGCCACCCGGGAATGCGGCGCTTGCGCGCGGGGCGCGGGGTCCGCATCCTCAGCCGAGCAGAATTGAGGCGCGCGCCCGCGCCCGGGAGCCCAAAGCGTGTCCGAAACCTCCGCCGCAAACGCCGCCCAGATCGACTATTGGAACGCCCAGGCGGGCCAGACCTGGGCCCAGTTCCAGGAACAGCTGGACCGCCAGATCGAGCCCCTGGGCCGCGAGGCGATGCGCGTCCTGGCGCCCCGGCCCGGGGAGGCGATCCTGGATATCGGCTGTGGCTGCGGCCAGACCACCGTGGAGCTGGCCGCGCGGGTGGGGCCGGCGGGCGAGGTGCTGGGGGCGGACATCTCCGAGCCGATGCTGGCGGTGGCCAGGGCCAGACCCGCGCCCGCCGGATCGGCGGCGTCGGACTTTCGCCTGGTGGACGCACAGACCGGCGATTTAGGGGCCGGCGCGTTCGACGCCGCCTTCAGCCGGTTTGGGGTGATGTTCTTCAGTGATCCGCCGTCGGCCTTCGCCAATATCCGCAAGGCCCTGAAGCCTGGCGGACGGCTGACCTTCGTCTGCTGGCGGCCCTATCTTGAGAACCCGTGGATGCGCGCGCCCATGGAGGCGGCGGCGGCCTTGCTGCCGCCCACGACGCCGCCGGACCCCACCGCGCCCGGCCCCTTCGCCTTCGCCGACCCGGAGCGGGTGAGGGGGATTCTGACCCAGGCGGGGTTCAAGGATATCGCAATCGCCCCCTATGACGCCAAGATCGGCGGCGGCGACATCGACCAGACCCTGGCCCTGGCCTTCCGGGTCGGCCCCCTGGGCGCGGCCCTGCGGGAAAATCCCGATCGCGCGGCGGACGTGACCGATGCGGTGCGGGCGGCCCTGGAGTCCTATGTGACACCGGAGGGGGTGCTGATGCCGTCGGCGGTGTGGGTGGTCCAGGCCTCGGCGGGGTGAGGGGGCCCTTCTCTTTCTTTTGGGAGGGGCGTGGTGCCGGCTACAGGAATCGAACCCGTGACCTTCGGTTTACAAAACCGCTGCTCTACCATCTGAGCTAAGCCGGCGCGGGGCGGGTTATGCCGCAGTCCTGGGGGGGCTGCAATCGGATAGGCGTCGATGGGCGCCGAAGGGTGAAAGCGGGGTTTTGGGCAAGGCGGCTTTGGCTTTTGCCGGCGTTCCGCCTTATATGCCCGCCTTCATTCGTTTCGAGACCGCCATGGCCCGCATCCTGATCACCTCCGCCTTGCCCTATATCAACGGGATCAAGCACCTGGGGAATCTGGCCGGCTCCATGCTGCCGGCGGACGTCTATGCCCGGTTCCAGCGGGCCCGGGGCCATGAGACTCTCTATATCTGCGCCACCGATGAGCACGGCACCCCAGCGGAGTTGGCGGCGGCGGCGGCGGGTCAGGACGTCTTCACCTATTGCGAGGAGCAGCACCGGCTGCAGCACGATATCGGCCGGGCTTTCGGCCTGTCCTGGGACTGGTTCGGCCGCTCGTCCTCGCCGCAGAACCGCGAACTGACCCAGCACTTCGCCGAGGTGCTGGAGGATCGGGGCCTGATCGAGGAGCGGGTCGACCGGATGATCTATTCGCCGGTGGACAAGCGCTTCCTGCCGGATCGCTATGTGGAGGGGACCTGCCCGATTTGCGGCTATGAGAAGGCCCGGGGGGATCAGTGCGACAATTGCGGATCGCTGCTCGACCCCATCGACCTGAAGAACCCCTATTCGGTGATCTCCGGCTCCCGGGACCTGGAGGTGCGCGACACCCGGCACCTCTATCTGTTGCAGACCAAGATGCAGGACAAGATCCGCGCCTGGGTGGATCAGCGCACCGACTGGCCGAACCTGGCCCGCTCCATCGCCTATAAGCACCTGGACGAGGGGCTGATCGACCGGGGGATCAGCCGGGACCTGGCCTGGGGCGTGCCGGTGACCCGGGGCGGCCTGCCGCGCCCAGGGTTCGAGGACAAGGTCTTCTATGTCTGGTTCGACGCCCCCATCGAATATATCGGTGCGACCAAGGAATGGGCGGACGCCACCGGAGGCGATTGGGAGCGCTGGTGGCGCACCGACAAGGGCGCCGGCGACGTGCGCTATCTGGAGTTCATGGGCAAGGACAATGTGGCCTTCCACACGGTCAGCTTCCCCGCGACCATCCTGGGTTCGGAGGAGCCCTGGAAGTTGGTCGACATGCTCAAGGCCTTCAACTGGCTGAACTGGTACGGCGGCAAGTTCTCCACCTCGCAAAAGCGCGGGGTGTTCATGGACACGGCGCTGGAGCTGCTGCCGGCGGACCTGTGGCGGTGGTACCTGACGGCCAACAGCCCGGAAAACTCCGACACCGCCTTCACCTGGGAGCAGTTCGCCTCCTCGGTGAATCGGGATCTGGCCGATGTGCTGGGCAATTTCGTCAACCGCATCCTGAAGTTCTGCGAGAGCAAGTTCGAGGGCGTGGTCCCCGAGGGCGGCGCGCCGGGGCCGCTGGAGGAGAAGCTGTTCGCCGATGTCTCCGCCCGCCTGGCGGATGTCACCGAACAGTTCGAGGCCATCGAGGTGCGCAAGGCCGCCCAGGCCCTGCGGGCCCTGTGGGTGCTGGGCAACGAGTATCTGCAGGAAGCAGCCCCCTGGACGGCGATCAAGACCGACCGGGAACGGGCGGCGGTGATCGTGCGCACGGCCCTGAATCTGGTGTCCCTGTTCGGGCGGATCTCGGCGCCGGTGATTCCCTTCGCCGCGGAGAAGATCGCCGAGGGTCTGGGCGAGGCCTATCCGGGCGCCTGGCCGACCACGGATGTGGTGGCGGAGCTGTCGCGGCTGGAGCCCGGCCGCGCGGTTCATGCGCCGGAGGTGCTGTTCCGCAAGATCGAGGAGGAGCAGATCGTCGAATGGACCGAGCGCTTCGGCGGGGCGGAGTAGGGGGTTAACCGGCCGTTCGAACGCCCCCTCAGACGGGGCTGCGCCCCGCCAGCTCCCCCGTGTGGCTTCGCCAAACAGGGGAGCAGAACGTCGTTTCCTCCCCTGCATAGCGCAGCGATGCGGGGGAGGTGGCGCGGAGCGAGGCTCCGTGACGGAGGGGGCGTTTCGACGGCCCGAGCGCCCCCTCAGTCGGGGTTTCACCCCGACAGCTCCCCCGTTCTTCGAACAGGGGAGCAAGGTATGGGCTTCACCGCCGCTTGTGGTGTTGGTCTTCCTCGCTGGGCTTGATGTCCAGCCAGGAGGGCATGGCGTGATTGTAGGGGGCGACGGCGTGCAGGTCGATCACGGCGCCGCGATAGCCTTCCCACATCATGTGCAGGGCCACATAGAGCACGATGGCGATGCCGATATAGCCGATCCAGCGCAGGCGATGCAGGATGCGGGCGATGGCGTTGGCCGCGAGACCGGTCAGGGCGATGGACAGGATCAGGCCGAACACCAGGATATAGGGGTGGTCGTGGGCCGCGCCGGCCACGGCCAGCACATTGTCCAGGGACATGGACAGGTCGGCCAGGAAGATCTGCAAGAAGGCCTGGCCCAGGGTCTTGGCCGGGGCGGCGGCCAGCTCCCGCGCGGCCTTGGCCTGGTCGCGCATGTCCCGCCACATCTTCCAGCAGACCCAGAGCAGCAAAAGGCCGCCGGCGAACAGCAGGCCGATCATGTTGAGCAGTTGGGCCGCGATCAGGGCGAAGCCGATCCGCATGACCACGGCGGCGGCCAGACCCATGAAAATGGCGCGACGGCGGTCCTTGGGGTCTAGCCCCGCGACGGATAGTCCCACGGCGACGGCGTTGTCGCCGGCCAGGACCAGATCGATCAACAGGACCTGAAGCAGGGCCGTAAGCGGCCCGATCCAGGCTTCGCCGCCCAGGCTGGCTAACAACGATTGGCCCATGACCGCTTCATGCGTCAGAGCGCCGCGGATGGCAAGACGCCCGCGGCGTCAGCGGCCCGGA
>JARLIP010000313.1 GCA_031291685.1 Caulobacteraceae bacterium
GACGCCCACCTGGTCTCGATCCCAGAGGCTGGCCACATGGTTCCCCTGGAAAAGACCGCCGAGACGGTGGCGGCTATCCGAAGGTTGGTCTAGGAGACGAACTCGTCCGGCGAGCCCCCTCCACCGCTTCGCGGTCCCCCTCCCCCAACGGGGGAGGAATTAAGAAGCAGCGCCGCCGTCATTCCTCCCCCGTTGGGGGAGGGGGACCATGCGCAGCATGGTGGAGGGGGCTCTCGCCGCAATATCAAGGGAGTAGGCCAAGCATGACCGCCGCGGATCTTTTCACCCAAGACTTCGGCACATTGCCGGCCCTGATCGCCGCCCAGGCGGCGGAGCGGCCGGACGCCACCGCCCTGATCCAGGGGGAGCGGCGCCTGACCTATGCCGAGCTCGACCAGTTGATGGACCGGGTGGTCGCCAGCCTGCGGCGGGACGGGATCGCGCCGCAGACCGCCATCGCCGTCTGCGCCCTGAGCTCCATCGAATATGTGGCCCTGTTCATGGGCGCCCTGAGGGCCGGGGTGGCCGTGGCCCCGCTGGCGCCGTCCTCCACGCCCGAAAGCCTGGCGACCATGATCGCCGACAGCGCCGCCCCCCTGTTCTTCCTGGACCAGGGCGTGGCCAAGGCCATGGGTTCGGTGCTGGAGGGACTGGCCTCCAAGCTCATCGCCCTGGACGGATCGGATATCGGCGAGGCATTCGAGGCCTGGCTGGCGCCCGTGGGCGCCAAGCCCGCGCCGGTGGAGATCCAGCCCGATTGGCCCTTCAACATCATCTATTCCTCGGGCACCACCGGGGGCCCCAAGGGCATCGTCCAGACCCACGCCATGCGCTGGCAGCATGTGGGCCGGGCCGGGGCGGGGGGCTACGGCGCCGATGCGGTGACCATGGTCTCCACCCCGCTCTATTCCAACACCACCCTGGTCAGCGTGATCCCGACCCTGGCCGGCGGCGGCGCGGCGGTGCTGATGGAGAAGTTCGACACCCAGAAGTTCCTTGAACTGGCCGAGAAACACCGCGCCACCCACGCCATGCTGGTGCCCGTTCAGTACCGCCGGCTGATGGAGTTCGCGGACTTCGACCGCTACGACCTGTCCAGCTTCCAGATGAAGTTCTCCACCAGCGCCCCCTTCGCCGCGGCCCTCAAGGCCGACGTGCTCAAGCGCTGGCCCGGCGGTCTGGTGGAATATTTCGGTATGACCGAGGGCGGCGGGACCTTCATCCTGGCGGCCCACGAATATCCCGACAAGCTGCACACCGTGGGCCAGCCCGCCCCCGGCCACGACATCCGCCTGATCGACGAGGACGGCCAGGAAGTGCCCGTGGGCGAGATCGGCGAGGTGGTCGGCCATTCGCCGGCGATGATGAAGGGCTATCACAACCAGCCGGGCAAGACCGCCGACGCCGAGTGGTACGACGCCAGCGGCAAGCGCTTCATCCGCACCGGGGACGTGGGCCGCTTCGACGAGGACGGCTTCCTGACCCTGATGGACCGCAAGAAGGACATGATCATCTCCGGTGGGTTCAACATCTATCCCAGCGACCTGGAGGCGGTGCTGACCACCCACGAGGCCGTGGCCGAGGCCGCCGTCGTGGGCGTGCCCTCCGACCGCTGGGGCGAGACCCCGGTGGCGGTGGTGGTGGCCAAGGCGGGCGCCGAGCTTGACCCCGCCGCCTTGCAGGACTGGGCCAACGCCCAGCTGGGCAAGACCCAGCGCCTGGCCGCCCTGACCCTCACCGAGGTCCTGCCCCGCAGCGCCATCGGCAAGGTGCTCAAGCGCGAGTTGCGCGACCAGTTCGCCCACCTCATCAAGGATTGAGCCGCGACGTGGGCAAGACCGCCGTCGTCTATCTGTCCCGTCACGGCAATCCCGCGCGACTGACCCAGGGCTTCCTGGCCAGCCTGGCGCGGTATCGCCCTGGGGCGGATTTCGACCTCGTCTTCCTGCTCAAGGGCTATGGGCCGGGGCAGGGCGATCCGGTGCTGGAGCAACATCGCGGCGCCCTTGGGCGCGAGGTGATCGAGCTGCGCATGCCCGACGATGGTTTTTCCATCGACGCGGACCTGTTCGCCGCCCGGGCCCTGGCCGGCTATGAGCGCCTGCTGTTCCTGACCTCCTTCAGCCTGATCCTGGCCGACGACTGGCTGGCCCACTATCTGGCCGGCTTCGCCTCGGCGCCGGACTGCGGCGCGATCGGCGCCACGGGCTCCTATGAGGCCATAGGCGGCGGCGCCTTTCCCAATCCGCACCTGCGCACCAACGCCTTCATGATCGCCCGCGACCTCCTGCTGGATATCGATCCAGGGCCCCTGACGACCAAGGCCGGCAACGCCCAGTTCGAGGCGGGCCCCCGCGGCCTGACCGCCCAGCTGCGCGAGCGAGGACTCGCGCCCCTGGTGGTGGATCGCTGGGGCGCCGTGTGGCCCCAGGCGCAATGGCGCGAGAGCCGCACCTTCCGCGCCGGTGACCAGGAGGGCCTGCTGATCGCCGACAACCGCACCCACGACTACCAGGCGGGCCCCCATAAGCGCCGCCGCAAGCTGGCCCGCCTGGCCTGGGGCGACGACCGCGACGTCCCGCGCCTGGGGACGCTGGAGCGCTGGCGCCGCGAATGGGCCTGGAACCATCCGCCTAAGCCCTGAGGAGGGCTTGACGGCCACCGTCCAACGCCGTTCAAGAAATTTCGCCTCCCAACGACCGATTTCCCCAACGGACCTCCCTTATCGCCGATCACGCACGGGTCTATGGTCTCGGCAAAAGTCCATGGGAGGACACGGGCATGAATGCACCGCTACGTTTCAGTCGTCAGGATCTGCTGGCCAGCCACCCCTATGCGCGGGAGCAGGAGGAGGCCGGCTATAAACTGCACGGCGGCTTCGATCAGGCGGGGACCTATATTTCCCCGCGCACCCTCCATCGCTGGCCGGCGGTGCGGGCCTGGGGCGAGGCCCTCAAGGCCCGGGGCGGCGATTTGATTGACGCCTCCACCCGGCTCCTGGCCCATCCCAACTATCCCAACCCCGCCCAGCAGAGCCTGCTGATCCAGTCCGGTTTCGGTCAGACCCTTTGGAATTCCCTCACCGTCACCGGGGTGATCGAAAAGCGCGGCCAGGCCCTGTGCGACATGGTCGCCCCGGACTTCCAGAAGATCATCGTCGAGGATATCGCGGACACCGCCACCGGCCACCTCAACGCCGGCCTGCTCAACGCCCATGGCATGGACGAGGGCGGCGATCCCGCCCATCCGGAACTGGGCGCCCACGACGCCATGTGGTTCGCCACCCGGGACATGGTCTTCGGCAAGGACGCCTATCCCCTGCCTGAGGTTCCGGCCAGCATCTCGCGGCCCGTGGAGGCCCGGGAAATGCCCCTGCTGCCCCCGGAATACGAGCAACTGATCAAGCTTCTGATGGACGTGCTGATGATCGAGGTGCGGGCCGAGTCCTTCTTCTCCCTGTGCTGCACGGTCCTGCGCGACCCCGCCGCCTTTCCCGATCGCCGCGCCGAGGCCGAACTGGGCGCCAGGCTGGTGGAGCGCATCCGCACCGACGAGGCGATCCATGTGGGCTATCTGCAGGTGGTGGTCTCGGAACTGCGCCAGTTCACCTTCCGCACCACCCGGGGCGATCTGGTGAAGGGAGCCGAGATCCTGGACCCGGTCTGGAGTCGGATGGTCGAATGGCACGGCGGGGCCGAGCGCGTCATCGCCCGGGACCGCACCCGGGCCGAGATCGAGCAGGAGGTCCTGGCGGCCAGGGGCGAGCCGGGGCGCGAACTGCTGGCCCGGCTGGACGCCCTGGAAGCCTCCGGCGCCGCGGCGGCCTGAGCGGCCCCTGGAAAAAACGGAGTTCGGCCCCATCATGACCCCCGGACTGATGCAGACCGCCCCCCTGTCCACCACGGCCATCCTGCGCCATGGGGCGGCCAATCACGGCCGGCGACAGATCGTCTCGCGCACCGTGGAGGGCGATATCGTCCGCTACGACTATGCGCAGCTGGCCCGGCGGGCCGAGCGCCTGGCCAAGGCCCTCAAGGATCTGGGGGTCAGGCCGGGCGACCGGGTGGCGACGCTGGCCTGGAACACCCATCGGCATCTGGAGCTGTTCTATGCGGTCCCGGGTCTTGGGGCGGTGCTGCACACGGTCAATCCCCGGCTGTTCGAGGGCCAGATCGGCTACATCCTGCGCCATGCGGGCGCCAGCGTGCTGCTGTTCGATCCCAGCTTCGCCGCCACGGTGGACCGGCTGAAGGATCAGGTTCCGGACCTGCGCCATTTCATCCTGCTGACGGACGAGGCCCACGCCGCGCCCGGGGCGGTGGGGGCTCTGTGCTACGAGACCCTCCTGGCGGCCCAGACCCCGGGGTTCGACTGGCCGGTGGTGGATGAGAACGCTGGCGCGGTGCTTTGCTACACCTCCGGCACCACCGGCGATCCAAAGGGGGTGCTCTACAGCCACCGCTCCATCGTGCTGCACGCCATGGCGGGAGGGCTGAGCGGCGCCTTTGGCCTGTCCGCCCACGACGTGATCATGCCGTGCTCGTCCATGTACCACGCCACCGCCTGGGGCCTGCCCTATATGGCTCTGATCAATGGCTGCAAGCTGGTGCTGCCGGGCGACCGGTTCGACCCGCCTTCCCTGCACAGCCTGATCACTGGCGAGGGCGTGACCTTCAGCGGCGGCGTGCCCACCATCTGGACCATGTACCTGGCCTATCTGGCCGAGCAGGGGGCGTCGCCCGGCCGTCTGAACCGCGTGGTGATCGGCGGCTCCGCCGTGCCCCGGGTGATGGCCGAGACCTTCAAGCAGCGCTATGGCGTCACGGTGCTGCAGATCTGGGGCATGACCGAGACCAGCCCCATGGGGGTGGTGGCCACCACCACGCCGGATCTTGATGACCTCACCGAGGACGAGCGGGACGATGTGATCTGGACCCGCCAGGGCCGCACCCAGTTCGGCATCGAGCTGAAGATCGTGGACGGGAGCGGCGCCGAACTGCCCCGGGACGGCCAAGCCTCCGGCGCCCTGTTGGTGCGCGGTCCGTGGACCTTGCGCCGCTACTATCGCGGCGAGCGGGACGTGGTGGACGCGCAAGGTTGGTTCGACACCGGCGACATCGCCACCATCGACGCGGCCGGTTTCATGCGCATCACCGACCGCACCAAGGACGTGATCAAGTCCGGGGGCGAGTGGATCAGCTCCATCGACCTGGAGAACGTGGCCGTGGGCTGCCCCGGCGTGCGCATCGCCGCCGTGATCGGCGCGCGCCATCCCAAGTGGGAGGAGCGCCCCCTGCTGGTGATCGAGCCCCATGACGGCCATGTCCTGACCCGGGACGCGGTGCTGGACTTTCTGCGTCCCCAGATCGCCCGCTGGTGGACGCCGGATGATGTGATCTTCGCCGACATCCCCCTCACCGCCACCGGCAAGATCGACAAGAAGCGGCTGCGCGACACCTACCGCGACCACCTGATGGAGCAACCCGCCCCGCGCGACGCGCCCGTGGCCCAAACCCAATCCTAGATCCCGAATTCCAAACCATAGACCCCAAAAGGGGCCCTCAGAGGACGTCCAGGCAAGTCATGCATCCCTCCCATTTCGCCAAGACCACCCCCGACAAGCCCGCCTACATCATGGCCTATAGTGGCGAGGCGGTGACCTATCGCCAACTGGACGAGCGCTCCAACCAGGGCGCGCACCTGTTCCGCGGCCTGGGCCTGAAGGCCGGGGACGCTGTGGCCATCTTCCTGGAGAACCACCCCCGCTATTACGAGATCCTGTGGGCCGCCCAGCGTTCGGGCCTGCGCTTCACCTGCCTGTCGTCCAAGCTCTCGGTGAGCGAGGTCGAGTACATCATCCAGGATTGCGGGGCCAAGGTGTTCATCACCTCCGCCGCCCTGGCCGAAACGGCCCAGAAGGTGGCGCCTCTGGTTCCCGGTGTCGCCCTCTACATGGTGGGAACGCCCCAGGCGCCTTTCGCCAGCTTCGAGGAGGCCCGGGCCAGCCAGCCGATCACCCCGATCGCCGATGAAACCGCCGGCTCGGCCATGCTCTATTCCTCCGGCACCACGGGGCGGCCAAAGGGGGTCAAACGAGGTGGGGTGGTGGATCCGTCCATCGACGCCCCCAACGCGCTCGCCACCCTCGGCCAGGCCCTCTACGGCTGGAACCAGGACACCGTCTATCTGTCCCCGGCGCCCCTCTATCACGCCGCCCCCCTGGGTTGGTCCATGGCCGTGCTGACCCTCGGCGCCACTGTGATCCTGATGGAGCGTTTCGACGCCGAGGACGCCCTGAAGTTCATCGAGCAGTACAAGGTCACCTCCGCGCAATGGGTGCCGACCCACTTCGTGCGGATGCTCAAGCTGCCGGAGGAGGTGCGCGGCCGCTACGATCTGTCGACCCTGACGGCGGTGTTCCACGCCGCCGCCCCTTGCCCCGTGCCGGTCAAGGAGCAGATGATCGAGTGGTGGGGCCCGATCGTGAACGAGTACTATGCCGGCACCGAGGGCAACGGTTTTTGCACCATCACCGCCGAGGAGTGGCTGGCGCATAAGGGCTCGGTCGGTCGCGGCCTGACCGCCGAGGTCAAGATCTGCGGCGAGGATGGCGAACCCCTGCCGGCCCGGGCGGAGGGCCTGGTCTATTTCGCCGGGGGCGGCGAGTTCGAGTACCACGGCGATCCGGTCAAGACCGCTGAATCCCGCAACCAGTATGGCTGGACCACCCTGGGCGACGTGGGCTGGCTGGACGAGGACGGCTTCCTCTACCTCACCGACCGCAAGAGCTTCATGATCATCTCCGGCGGGGTGAACATCTATCCGCAGGAGCTGGAGAACCTCCTGATCACCCACCCCAAGGTCGCCGACGTGGCCGTGGTCGGCGCCCCCCATGAGGAGATGGGCGAGCAGGTGGTGGCCGTGGTCCAGCCCGCCGACTGGGGCGACGCCGGCCCCGCCCTGGCGGACGAACTGTCGGTCTGGGTGCGCGAGCGCCTCTCCCACGTGAAGTCCCCCCGGCGCATCGACTTCATGCAGGAACTGCCCCGCCACCAGACGGGCAAGCTTTACAAGCGCCTGATCCGCGACAGCTATTGGGGCAAGTCGGACGTGAAGATCGGGTAGGGGGGTCTAGCCTGCGGAACGCCCCCTCAGTCGGGATTTCATCCCGACAGCTCCCCCGTTTTACGGGGAGCAGGACGGCTTCTCCTCCCCTGCATAGCGCAGCGACGCGGGGGAGGTGGCATGGAGCGAAGCTCCATGACCGAGGGGGCGCTCACCACCGCAGCAGGCGTGGCCCCAGCAGCGCCCCGATCCCCGCGCAGGCGGCGATTCCCAGGGTGTACCAGGTGGCCACGAAGGCGGCGGTGCTTTCGTTGCAGTGCAGGCCATAGATGGTGGCGCCGATGCCTCCGGCCAGCAGGCCGGCCGCGGCGCCGGTCAGGGCCAGCCGTGTCGGGGCGAAGCGCTTCAAGCCCCAGATGATCGCGGCGAAGGCCGGGGCGGAAATGATCAGGATGCGGAACGGACAGACAGTCCAGCTGTCCCCCAGCCATGCGGCCGCCCACTGCCGCGGCGCACTGAGCGCCAGGTTGATCGCGCCCAGGGTGGTGACGCCCATGAAGGCCGCCGCCAGCACCCATAGTCCGGAGCCAGGGGCGGTCCCCGGGCGGGCCAGGCGTTCCACCAGCATCAGGCCGCCTACGGTCAGCCCGATCGTATAGCCGGCCTTCATCCAGAACGGACCCGTGTGCATGGCCCCCATCAGGTCGTGGCGCAGACCCAGCCAGACCATCAGCACCATCAGGGCCAGACCGGCCGCCGCCAGGCTGGCCGAGGCCATGCGCCGGCCCACGGCCCCGGCGGAGACCGGGGCGACGTCCGTGCTCATGAGGGCGATCAGTTCATCGGTCTTCATCGCTCACCCGTTTGGCGAGGGCCTTCAGCCCGCGATGGATGCTGACCTTGACCGCGGAGATCGACATACCCGAGCGCTGTGCGGCTTCCTCAACCGTATGGCCGGTCAGCTTGACGTCGATCATCACCTGGCGTTGGCGCTCCGGCAGGGTTCCCAGCAGCTTGGACAGGTCCCGGCGCACGGCGCCTTCCTCGGCGGTCTCGACGGCGAACAACTCGCCGGCGTCCTCAAGCGGGGAGGTCGGACGCGCGCCTGTGCGGCGGAAATGGTCGATCAGCTTGTAGCGCGCCACGGCATAGGCC
The DNA here is from genome assembly GCA_031291685.1 of Caulobacteraceae bacterium. Lineage (GTDB taxonomy): Bacteria > Pseudomonadota > Alphaproteobacteria > Caulobacterales > Caulobacteraceae > Poindextera. The sequence goes on from JARLIP010000313.1 coordinate 8,221, forward strand.
CAGGGCGTGAAGGGCTGGGCCGGGTCATAGGCCTCGCGTTTCAGGTGGATGGCCAGCAAGGTGTCCTGCACAAGATCTTCCAAGTCCGCGGCGCCGGCGCCCAACCGGCGACTGAAATACCCCCTCAGATAGCGGCTCATGCTGGACAGCATTTCGCCATGCGCGGCGCCGTCGCCGGCCAGGCCGCGAAGCATCAAGGCCTTGAGCCGCGCTTCTTCCGTCACGCCTGTCTTTCGCTCACCAGAGTCACCCTGTCCTGGGTTACGCTAGCGCCGCGCCTATTGTCGAGGTGCGAAAGAGTAGCGGTCGGAAAGTCGACGCGGTTTCATCGACCATCACGCCCTATGCCTTAAATCCCGGCGTACCACTCATAGCCCCGGTCCTCCCAGAAGCCGCCCTTGCCCCCGCCCAGGTGATCCAGACGGTCCACCGCCTCGATCCGCATCACATATTTGGCCTGCTTGTAGCCAAGCTGCCGCTCCACCCGCAGGCGGATCGGCGCCCCATGAGCCACCTCCAGCGGAGAGCCGTTCATGCTGTGGGCCAGGATGGTCTGGGGGTGGAAGGCGTCGAACAGGTCGATGCTCTCGTAATAGAGGCCGCTGCCGTCATTGGAGCCGGCCAGGTCGTCGGCGCAGTGGAAGACGATGTAGCGCGCCTGGGGCGCCAGGCCCGCCCGCTTCAGTAAGGGGCCAAGCTGAGGGCCGCTCCAGCCTCCGATAGCGCTCCAACCCTCCACGCAGTCGTGCCGGGTGATCTGGCTGCGGGCGGGCAGGGCGCGAAGCTGGTCCAGGGTCAGCCGATAGGGCCGAGCCACCAGGCCGCCGATCTGAAGGGTCCAGTCGGCGAAGCTGTTTTCCACCATCGCCTGATAGTCATCCCCGGCGGGATAGAGGGTGCCGTTGGCCTTGAACTTGGCCGAGATATCCGTGGGCTTGAACTCCCGCGCCAGGGGCTGGCTCGACAGCAACAGCCTCTGGCCGCCCAGGGTCAGGTCCTGAGCCGAGCGCACCAGGCCCAAAAGGGATGGCGCCTGGGCCATCCGGTCGCAGCCGCTGAGCAACAGGCCGCTGAAGCCCACGGCGCCGGCGCCGATCAGCCGGCGGCGGGAAACGCCCTGACCGCTCATGGGTGATCTCCTGTCTTGATGGCGTAGCGTCCGGTGATCATGGAGCCGATTTCGTTGAACACCCCCGCCAGGATCACCTCGACCACGTGCACGACGATGAACAGCACGATCAGGTTGGCGCAGATGAAATGCAGGGTGCGGGCCGACTGGCGCCCGCCGAACAGGTCGAGCAGGGCCGGGGCGAAGGCGTCGAAGCCCGGGGACATGGTCAGGCCCGTCAACACCATCATCGGCAACAGGACCGCGATCACGGACAGATAGGCGAACTTCTGCAGCACGTTGTAGCGCTTGGCCGCCTCGCCCGTGGGGTGCTTGAGGCGGATGTGATCGACGATGTCACGCCAGATATGGCTGGGTTTCAGCTGCTCGCGGGTGGGCGCCAGGTCCCGGCGCAGGTGGCCGTTGGCGATCCCGGCCAGCAGATAGACCAGGCCGTTGCCGACAAAGAGCCAGGCCAGAAAGAAGTGCCAGTTGCGCCCAACGGCCAGGTTGCGCTGGCCGGGGAAGGTGGCCCAGGCGGGAAAGCCCCGCACCTCGCCGCCCGACACCCCCAGCACTCCGGTGGTGTCGAGGGTCATGCCGCCGATATGGGTCAGCCCCCGGGGATGGGGCTTGCGCCAGTCGTCGGCGACCATGGCGATGATCGGCCTGTCGAAATCCGCGCCCGTCTGGCCCCAATAGAGCTGGGGATGGGCGTTGAAGATCTGCAGGCCGCTCATCAACAGCAGGCTGATGCACAGCACATTGATCCAGTGGGTCAGGCGCACCACCCGCGTGTGGCGATAGATCACCTCCCGTCCCGGCCTTGCGGCTCGGGCGTCGGCGGCGGTGGGTGGGGCGAGGGTGGTGTCGGTCACCGGCGATCTCTTGGGTTAAGGGGCGCGGACCTGAGCCGAGGCGGAGCTAACCACATCGGCGGTCCGGGGGCCATCGCGGCTCCTGCTCCTCCGGTGGGTATGGAGGAGCAGGAGCGGCCGGCGGGGTTCAGTGGCTCATCGCGCCCGTGGACATGGCGCCGCTGGACATGGCCCCACTGGACATGGCGCCCTTCGAGGCGGGGGCCATGGCGCCCATGGAATCGGTGTGGGCCGCGGGCTTCTTGGCCATTTTGTGCAGCGCCTTGGGCTTGGCGGTCGGTTTGGCGGCCATCGGGGCCGAAGCCATGGCGCCCATGGCGTCTGTGGACATGGCGCCGGTGGACATGGCGCCGCTTTGGGCCAGCGCCGCGCCGCCGCTGAGGACGAGGGCGGCGGTGAGCGCGCCGACGGTGATACGCAGGGCGGTGTTGAAACGGGTGGTCATTGGACAAGCTCCTATCGTCGCGGCGCCGGGGTGCGGCGCCGCCTGGGTTGCGTCGGCGAGAATTCGCCGGCGGGTCTTTGGGGATCAGCCCTTGGCTGCGGCGAGGATCGGTCCGGCGCCGGCGGTCTGAACCAGTATGGCGGTGCTCAAGGCCGGATCGCTTGACCTTGGCAGGGAAAATCGGGTGGCGGCCCCGGTCCAGGGACCCAGGCGCACCAGTTCGCGGACCACATCGCGGTGGGGCAGGGTGCGTCCGCCGTTCTCGCCCCGGCGGATCGGAACCTGGACCGTGCGCGGGTCATAACGGACCAGCAGCACATCCGCCCCCCTGGCGGGCGCCCGGCCAGCGCCGATGGCCACCGCGTCTCCTTGCAGGGTCACACTCGGTCCGCCATCACCCCGTTCGCCCTGGCCGATCAGCCGGGCCAGATCGCCGTGCGCGGCGCCCACCCCATCGGCGCGGCCATTGACCACCACCTGCGGCGTGAAGACGTTGGCGTGACCCAGGGCCCGGGCATAGTCCCATTGGCGGTCGGTGAACTGCGGCTTGGCGAAGGTGTCCTTCCAGCCCAGTTGATCCCAGTAGGTGACCCCGAAACTGAGAGCCAGCACATCGGGCCGATCGACGATGGCCAGGAGGTTGGCGTTGGCCGGCGGGCAGGACGAACAGCCCTGGCTCTGGAACAGCTCCACCACCACCGGGTGGGCCGCGTCGGCCGCCAGGGCGGGGCCGGCGATGAGCGCCGCAAGGCTCGCGATCAGCGCCAGGGGCCGCGTTCGGATGAGGGTCATGTTCCGCGTCTCCGACCTGTCGCGCGGCGGGCTCGCCGAGTGGCAGGTTCGAAGATCAATTCGCGGGAAAGGGCGATCCGGTTACAGGCGCCTGCGACAATTTTGTCAGGTTTGGTTAATCGTCTCTCAAGCAAGCGGCGCTCACCCTGTGGCAGGATCGGCCGAATCCCAATCTGGGGACCGGTCGCGGGAGGCGGTTCGCGTCACATGATCGAGGCCCATGAGTTCGCGGTCACGCCTTGGGCGAAGTCGCCCCAGGCGCAGCCGGATACGCGGCAGCTGTTGGTGGAGGGCGGCGACGCTCGTCTGGCCCTGGACCCGATCACCGGCAAGAACCGCTACGGCTGTCCGCCCTGTCCCGACCCCGCCATGGCGGACTTCGCCTCCTCCACCGGCTCGGTGATCTCCGAGCGGGGCTTCGCCGCCGCCGACGCCCTGCGCGCGCGCCTGTTCGCCGCCGATCCCCGGGGACCGGCGGCGGACGTCTATGCCCAGGAACTGCAGCGCGTTCGCGAACGGCTGATCGCCCTGTGCGGCCTTGAGGCCCTGGGCGCGGTCGATATCGTCTTCGCCGCCTCGGGCACCGACCTTCACCTGCTGATTTCCGAACTGGTGGGCGACACCCCCGCAGCGCCCCTGACCTGTATCGACGTGGAGCCGGAGGAGACCGGCAGTGGCGTGCCCGCTGCGCTTGCCGGCAAGCATTTCGGCGGCCACGCGCCCCTGGGCGCTCCAGTGGTCCAGGGCGCCTTGATCGGCGCCGCCGCCCCGGGGTTCGTCGCCGTGCGGTGCCGCGCGGCAGACGGCTCCCTGCGCCCCACCGCCGAGATCGAGCTGGAACTCGATACGGTGGCCGATCAGGCGATCCGCGCCGGCGGCCGGGTGATGCTGGCCGTGTCGGACGTGTCCAAAACCGGGCTGATCTCCCCCAGCCTGAAGACCGTGATGGCCTTCAAGCGCCGCTTCGGCGCCGCCGCCGAGGTGGTGATCGACGCCTGTCAGTTTCGCCTGACGCCTGAGAGCCTGCGCGCCTATCTGGCCCAGGGCTTCATGGTGGCGGTCACCGGCTCCAAGTTCCTGACCGGTCCCAGTTTTTCCAGCGCGTTGTTCGTCCCCCCCGCCGCGGCCGAGCGTCTGCGGGACCGCCTGGTTTCGCCAGGCCTGCGCGCCTACTCCGCCCGCGCCGAGTGGCCGCGGGGCTGGGTCGCCGCCGCCGCCCTGCCCGATGCGGTCAATCCTGGCCTCTTGCTGCGCTGGGAAGCCGCCCTGGCGGAGTTGGAGGCCTTCCAGGCCCTGCCCCGGGCCGATCTGGACGCCTTCGCCGCCCGTTTCGCCAAGGCGGTGCGCGAGCACATCGCCGCCGAGCCGATGTTCGAGTTCCTGGAGGTCCGCCCCCTGGACCGCGCCGCCATCGGCGGCGGGGCCGGCTGGGACCTGATCCCCACCATCTTCCCCTTCCTGCTGCGGCACGCTCCCGGAGGCGAGGGCGGCTATCTGAGCCTGGCCGCCACCCAGGACGTCTATCGCGGCCTGTGCGCCGATCCCTTTCCGCCCCAGGCCGACGCCATCCGCGGGCGCCTGGGGCAGCCGGTGATGTGCGGCGAGCGGGGCGGCCGTCCGATCAGCGCCCTTCGCCTGTGCAACAGCGCCCGGCTGATGGTGGAGGCCGTGGAAGGCGGCGAAGCCGGCGCCAAGGCCGTGATCGCCCGCGCCCTGGCCGTCCTCGACCGCACAGCCCTCGCCGCCCGGCGCCTGTCGCAGGGCGGGCGGGTTTAGGAGCGTCTATTCGCGCGGGGTGCGCTTGACCCGCCGGGCCTTTGCAAGCTCTAGGAAAGCCGTCTTGACCCTGTCGAAGAACCGGGGCGGCAGAACCCCGTAAGTGATCCGAGGCGGATTCGAACCCGGCACCGGGCGCAGGTCGAAACCCGGCCAAAGGAAATCATTGATCTCGTCGAGAACGATCCACGATCGCTCGTGGTCGAGACCAAGATGAAGCTTAACCTTTGGTGGGATCTCGATAGCTGATGTCGCGGCGTCGGGCGGCGTATGGGTTATGGGCAGCAGATAGACCTGCGTGCCGCCCGTGGCCTTCGGCGCCGCCAGCACGACAGCGCAGGGCCGGTCCTTGCGGCCTTCCTCCTGCTCCCGAACGAATTCCGCTCGCCAGAGGTAGGCGTAGCGCAGCACCAGCCCCGGTACGGGTGTTGGAAACTCCACGTCAGTCGTCGAGCAGGGCGTTCAATTCGTCGTGCTCGGCTGGGACCCGCGCCTCCTCGATCATCGCCAGTTCCTGGTCGGTCAAATCCTCGACGCGGCGGGACCTGGGGGCGTAGCGGCTGAGGCGCTCGAATTCTTCCACTGACACCAGCACCAGTCGGTCGCGGCCGTTGCGGGTGATCGTGACAGGCTCGCTCAAGGCCTTGTCGCTGAGCGCGCCATAGCGTTTCAGGAATTCAGCGGAGGAGACACGCATTGCCAGAAGCTTTCGAAAGATTCGAATGTTTTGGATTATGCGGCCAGGGTCCGCATCTGTCCATCGCGCGCGCTCGTCTCCTTCACCCCTCCGGCCCCTGGATCTCCCGCACCGCCGCCGCCGCCAGCACCTGAGGCTCCATCAGCCGGGCATTGACCGCCATGCGCTTCCTGGCGGGATCGACCGCTGACCAGTGGGTGGTGCAGCCGCAGGTCTTGCAACTGTGGAACGCGATATTCCGCTCGCCGCGCAGATAGGCCAGGGTCGCGTCCGGGGCGGCGATGATCCTGACCTGGTCCCGCGGATAATAGGCCCACAGCACCCCCAGCTTGCGGCAGATGGAGCAGTGGCACTGGGTCACCTGGTCGGGCGCGGCGGCGATCTCCATGCGCACGGCGCCGCAGTGGCAAGCGGCTTCAATCATGGGGCCTCACGGGTTTTGAGCCGGTCAGCGCCGGCGGGTCAGCATGGCCTGAAACGCGTCGAACACCTTGCGCATCTGCGGCTTCTTGTAGGGAAACAGGTCCGGCGGGTCCATGTCGTGGACGATCATGGCCACGTCCACCTCGAACACCAAGAGCTTGCCGTCCTTAGTCTCGCCGCTGTCGATGCCGAAATAGTCCAGACCCAGCCGCTGGTGCAGGGCCTCGAAGGCGGCCCTGTGGCGCAACGCGAAATCCTCGTCGAACTCGGCCATGAACCGGGCTTCCTCGGCGCGGTTGACGGGGTTCTCCAACATGTCGGCGTTGAGGTAGTGCACCATCCAGCGGGGAGAGACGGCCATGTGGCAGACGAAGGGCCGCCCCTCGATCACCACGATCCGGTGCTTGCGATAGAGGCCGTCCGGGCCGGAATAGTCGATGAAGGGCGAGACATAGAAGGTCTCTTCCGGGTGTTCTTCCAGATAGGCGCCCACGGCGGCGGCATCGTCCAGCTTGAGCAGGGCGGCGCCAGCGTGGGAGCCGATTGGCCGGGCGATCAGGGGAAAGACCGTTCCTGGGATCAGGTCGGCGGGCTGGGCGTCGCCGGTTGCGAGCCGGGCCAATGCGGCCCGATCCAGACGCACGGCGGCGGGCGCCAGGATCCGCGGCGCGCCCTCCAATAGGGCGCAGACCCCGTCCCGGGTCAGGTCGGCGATGCGGGCGGGATCGGCGTTGAGCATGGGCCTGGGCCAGGCCGCCACGGCGCCCTCCAGGGCCCGCAGCACCGGAAGGTTCGCTTCAGACTCGCCGATGGCCAGGAAGGCCAGGTCGTGTTCGGGCAGGGGATCGGGCAGGGCGCCGCTGGCGTCCACATAGACGTTGATCAACTCGGCCTCGCAGCCCTCCAGCAGGAAGTCGAGGGGGGTGTTGGCCATCATGTCCCCGGCCGCCATCAGGGCCAGCAGGCGAAGGCTGGGATGGCCGCCCCTGGCCGGGCGGCGGAACACCCTTTGCAATTCCAGGGCCTGGGCCTGGATCCCCAGGCCATTGTCGATCTGGCTGTTGAGCAGCAGCATGGTCGCCAGGTCCATCAGGGCGTTGGCGTCGGCGGGGTCGTTGCTGACCCGCTCCACCAGCCCGTTCCACACCGGCTGAGGGTCCTTGCCCTCGAAGGCCAGGCGAGCGAGCGCCGCGAGCCCGATGCAGGCAGGATGCTGGCTCATGCCGCCCGCGCCTGAACCGCGCGACGGCCGAAGGTCAGGGTCTGGTCGATCAGGGTGCGGATGTCGGCCTCGGTGGTGCGATGGTTGAACAGGGCGGCGCGGATCGCGGCCCGCCCGTCGATACGGGTCAGGGACGGCGCCACCGCCCCGGCTTCATGCAGGTCGGCGACGATGGTGGCGTTGACCCGGTTCGGATCGGCGCAGCGATAGCCGAAGCAGACGATGTTCAACTGCACTGGCGCCAGCAACTCCAATTCGTCGGAGGCGGCGATCCGCCGCGCCAGGGCCTGGGCCAGGTCGCAGCCCTGGTCGATGGCCCGGCCGATGGCGGTGGTGCCCAGGGTGCGCAGGGTGAACCACACCTTCAGGGCGCGAAAACCCCGGGACAGATCCGGCCCCGTATCGCACGGCCACCAGTCGCCCGCGGCTATGCCCCGGGTCTCCCGCCCCAGATAGGCCGGAACCTGGGAGAAGGTCGCGTAGCTGTCGGCCTCGTCGCGAACCAGTACGAAACCCGCGTCATAGGGGGCATGGCCCCACTTGTGGAAGTCGAAGGCCAGGGAGTCGGCCCGCTCGATCCCCGCCAGGCGCGTGGCGATGGCGGCGGACAGCACCCCCAGCGCCCCATAGGCCCCGTCGATGTGGAACCACAGACCCTCGGCGGCGGCCAGGTCGGCCAGGGCGGTCAGATCGTCGATGGCCCCGGTGTCCACCGTGCCGGCGTTGCCCACGATCAGGAACGGGGTGAGGCCGGCGGCGCGGTCCTCGGCGATGGCGGCGGCCATGGCGTCTGGCAGGACCCGGTGGTCGGCGTCCACGGCGATCAGGCGCAGAGCCTCGGAGCCGATCCCCGCCATCTCCAGGGCCCGGGCCACGCAGGCGTGTGCGCCCTTGGATGTGTAGGCGGTCAGGCGCCGGCCATCGGCGGCCAGGCCCTTGCGGCGGATCTTGGGGCCCAGGGCTCGGGACCTCGCCAGCAGCACGCCGATGAAGTTGGCGGTGGAGGCGCCGGTGACGAACTGGCCCCCGGCGGTGGCGGGAAAGCCGATCAGGTCCCGCATCCAGCCGGCGACCTGGCGCTCCACGGCGATGGGCATGTGGTCGCGTCCGCCCAGATTGGCGTTGAGCCCCCCGGCCAGCATCTCGGCCAGCATCCCCACCGGGGTCCCGGCCCCCTGGACCCAGCCCATGAAGCCCGGATGCAGATTGCCCCCGGCATAGGGCTGAACAGTCTCGCGATAGTCCTGATAAACCGCGCTCAAGGGCGTGGGTTCGGCCGGGGGGGCGGTGTGGAAGCGGTCCCGCACCTCTTGAGGGATCGGCCGCCAGACGGGTTGTTCGCGCAGCGTGCTCAGATGGTCGAACAGGTCGTCCAGCATGCGATGGCCTTGCGCGCGGACGGCCTCCCAATCGGAGGGATCGAGGCTGGTGGTCAAGATGGTCTCCCAGGCGTGGGCGCCGCGCGGCCCGCTCCAGCGGGAGGGACCAGCGGGGGCAGTGGAGGTCGATTGCGGTTAACCGCCGGTGAAGAACGGCCCCTCGGACGGGGGCGCCGGGCGCGGGAGTGATTTAGGTAAACGGATCAGATGAGCTGGGTCGCATTCATGCTGATCTGTCCAGGTTGAGTATAGCGCCCTAGGCTCATCTATTCCCGTTCAGGTGTGTCCCTGATGCGCCCGTATGGTTTTCAAGCGTTTAGGCTAGTTCTTAAGGACGCCGAAATCGGCGGGGTGGAAGGTTGCGGCTCACAGTAACACCTCCAGCGTCCCTGGACGCGAGAGCGGGAGCATCATGCGGCTGGGCACGATCATCAGCTTGGGAGCGTCGGCCGTGTTCGGGGTTGGCGCCCTGTTTGTGGCGCGGCTCTGGCTTCCATCCCATGCGGCCCACGCCGCCCCGACCCCGCCGCCCGCCGAGACTGGCTTGCCGGTGGTGGTGGCCACCGCCCCGATCGTCTATGGCGCCAAGCTCGACGCCAAGTTCCTGAAGGTGACCCGCCTGCCGGTCTCGGCCGCCCCGGCGGGCGCCTTCACCTCCGTCGATCAGGTCATGAACCAGCCGGGCGGCCCGCCCACGGCCCTGGCCCAGATCGCCGCTCAGGAGCCGATCCTGCCGGGCAAGATCAGCGGGCCGGGCCAGCGCCTGACCCTGTCAGCCCTGATCAATCCCAATATGCGCGCCTACACCATTGGCGTGACCGAGATCTCCGGCGCGGCGGGCCATGTGATGCCCGGCGACCGGGTGGACGTGGTCCTGACCCGGGATGTCACCCCCTCCGGCGGGATGGAAGGCTCCGGCGGGCGCAGATTCGCCTCCCAGGTGGTGCTGCAGGACCTGCGGGTGCTAGGCATGGACCAGAACGCCAACCCCACCACCACCCAGGCGGTCGTGGCCCGGACCGCGACCCTGGAAGTGCCGGTGCAGGACGCCGTCAGGCTGGCCCTCGCCGCCCAGACCGGAACCCTGTCCCTGGCCCTGCGCCATGTGGGCGAGGACGAGGTCGCCCCGGTCCGCACCCTCGTGACCACCGACCTTTCCGCTGGCGCCGGGACCCCTGTGGATCTGCGCGGCCCGGCGTCCAACGCGTCGCCGGTCCGTCGTCACGCCAGCGCCAGGACCCACGCTGTGGAGCCCGCCGGCGACGGCGCGGTCACCGTGGTTCAGGGGGAAGCCGTCACCTCGCAAAAGGTGGCTCTTGAGAGAACCGGAGCGGCGTTCTGATGCGGGCCATGATCTCCCAGGGGATGCGTCCGCGGCTCCGCCGGGCCCTGATCGCCGCAAGCTTCGCCCTGATCGCCTGGACCGGGACAGGCTCCGCTCAGGCTCAGACCGCCACCGCCGATCAGGAAGCCTCTCGCTCGATCTTCGTGCCCAAGGACAAGTCCGCCGGCTTTCACCTGGACTATCCGGTCAGCGAACTGGTCGTCGCCCAGCCCGAGATGTTGCAGGTGGTCGCCACCACCGATCACAGCTTCTATCTGCGCGGCAAGGCCGTCGGCTCCACCAACCTGCTGATCTACGACAAGCAGCATCGCCTGACCCAGGTGCTCGATGTGCGGATTGGCCAGGACATCGGCTCCCTGCGCGAGGACCTCAAGAGCGCCCTACCCAATGAGCGGATCATCGCCACCAGCTTCGCTGGCGGGGTGATGCTGTCGGGGGTGGCCAGCACCAGCCTGGCGGCGACCCGGGCCGCGGCCATCGCCGAGCACTACGCCCCCAAGGGGGTGTCCAACACCATCAGCATCCAGGCCGCCCAACAGATTCGGGTGGACGTGCGGGTGATCGAGGCGCGCCGCAGCGCCCTCAAGGACATGGGTTTCAACATCACCGGCTCCAACGCCGCGGGCCTCAGCTTCAGCACCGGCTCGGGCCTGGTCAGCGGCCAGGCGCCCCAGGGCAGCATCACCATTCCCGGACACTTCGGCGGCACCTCGATCGACGTGACCCTGGACGCCCTTGAGCAAAAGGGGGTGGTCCGCACCCTGGCCAAGCCGAACCTCGTGGCCATGTCCGGCGAGGAGGCCAGCTTCCTGGCGGGGGGCGAGTTTCCCTATCCCGTGCCCAACGGCATCAGCCAGGTGACGGTCGAGTTCCGTCAGTTCGGGGTCAAGCTCAATGTCACCCCGGTGATCGAGGATAATGGCCAGATCAAGCTGAAGGTGGCCCCAGAGGTCAGCCAGCTGGACACCACGCACAGCGTCAAGATCGACAACTTCAACCTGCCCAGCCTGACCATCAGCCGGGCCGCGACCACGGTGGAGCTGCGCGACGGTCAGAGCTTCGCCATCGCCGGCCTGTTCCAGCAGGGCTACAACAATACGGTCAATCAGGTGCCCTGGCTGGCGGACCTGCCGGTGCTGGGAACCCTGTTCCGCTCGGCCGACTGGCAGCGTCAGCAGACCGAGCTGGTGATCATCGTCACCCCGCACCTGACCACCCCGTCCGACCGGATCGAGGACATTCCCAATCCACTCATGGCTCATGAAGAGCCCAGCTCCATCGACCTGATCCTGTCGGGCCTGATCGACAGGCCTGTCCCCAAAGCCCCCAAGAAGACCAAAGGCGCCCAGCCGCCCGTCATGAACCCATGAGCGTCCACCTGTCCCGTAAAACGCGTATCCTGATCGTTGGTCCGGCCCTGGCGGAGGCGGCCGGCCGCGCCTTTCCCGAGGCGTCCCTGGAGACCATGGATCCCGGCGCCCTGGGCGTGGCGACGATTCCGCCGGGCTCGGCGGACCTGATCCTGATCGAGACCGCCAGCGCCGATCCCGGTGATCTGGCGCGTCTGGTGGAGACCCTGGCGACCTGGCGCGAGCCTCCGGCCACGATCCTGGCCGGGGCGCAGCTGCCCGCCAGCCTGGCGCGGGCGCTCTATCGGATGCCCCGGGCGGACGTGCTGGATTGGCCCCTGACGCCGGAGAGCCTGTCCCGGGCCGTGGCGCCCCTGATGTCCGCGGTGGAGGCGCCGGCCGAGGAACGCCATGCCCGCTGCTGGAGCGTGATGAGCGCGGTGGGCGGCGCCGGGGGCACGACCCTGGCCATCGAACTGGCCACCACCCTGGCCGGTCGCAATGTGGGCCGGGTCGGCCTGGTGGATCTCAATCTCGCCGACGGCGCGGCGGGCGCCTATCTCGGCGTCTCGGCCAATATGCGCCTGGCCGACGCCTCCGCCGCACCGGAGCGGATCGACACCGCCCTGCTGGACGCCTTTTCCCTGCCCTCGGGGGCGGGGTTCGACCTGCTCGCCGCCGAGCGGGATCCCCACGCCTTCGCCAAGGTCTCGCCGCTTGCGGTATGCCGCCTGCTTGAGGTGGGCTGCCAGGTCTATGACTGGCTGCTGGTGGATCTGCCGCGCACCCGCCAGGCCTGGACCCCCGATGTCCTGGCCGGCTCGGACGAGGTGCTGGTGGTCTCCGAACTGACCGTGCCGGCCCTCCTGGCCGCCCGCGCCCTGGCCGGAGAGATTGAGGCCGAAATGCCCCCCGGCCGGCGCCCGCGCATCGTGCTCAACCGCCTGGCGGCCCGGGTGTTCGGCCCGGCGCCGTCCCGGGTGGAGGCTGAGAAGGCCCTGGGGCGCAAGGTCGATGGGGCCATCACCTCGGACTGGGAGGCCGCGGCCTGTTCGGTCAATCTGGGCGGACCCATCACCCATCACCGGCCCCGATCCAAGATCGTCAAGGATGTCGCCGCCCTGGTGGACACCCTGGCGCCCGCGGAGGCGCTGCATGGCGCCGCGCCGCGGCCGGCCATCCGATGAAACGCTTTTCAGCCTTCCGTCCAGCTTCCGCTTCGCCGCCCGCCGCGCCGGTCCCGGCCCCCGCGCCCGACCTGGCGGCGACCATTCCGCCGACCCCGCCGGTGACCCGGGCCGCCCAGGCCGCTCCGCCCATGGACAGCCTGATCGAGGTGCGGCTGAAGCTGCACACCCGCCTGATCGACGAGCTGGACCTGGCCAAGCTGGAAAAGCTGGACGAGAGCCAGATGCGCCGGGAAGTGCGCACCCTGGTGGGAGATTTCGCCCGCACCGAGCGGCTGGCCTTCAACGCCTCCGAGCTGGACGCCCTAGGTTCGTCCGTGTTCGACGAGATGGTGGGGCTGGGGCCGATCGAGCCCCTGCTGCAGGACGACTCCATCGCCGACATCCTGATCAACGGCCCATTCCAGGTCTATGTGGAGCGGCGCGGGGAGCTGGAGCTGAGCGGCGTGCGGTTCCGCGACAACGACCACCTGTTGCGCATCGTCAACCGCATCGTCTCCACCGTGGGCCGGCGGATCGACGAGTCCTCGCCCATGGTCGATGCTCGCCTGCCGGACGGCAGCCGGGTCAACGCCGCCATCGCTCCTATTACCCTCGACGGGGCGGTGGTCTCGATCCGGAAGTTCTCGAAGAAGCCCTTCAACCTGGACCGGCTGGTGGAGTTCGGGGCCATGCCGGCCTGCGTCGCCGAGTTCCTCTACGGCGCCGTGCGCGCCCGGGTCTCC
>JARLIP010000314.1 GCA_031291685.1 Caulobacteraceae bacterium
CGAATACAGACACGTGAAGGTCGCCGGGACCTTCGACAACGCCCAGGAAAGCCTGGTGCAGGCGGTGACCCAGGCGGGACCTGGCTTCTGGGTCATGACCCCCCTGAAGACCGACGCCGGTTACACCATCCTGATCAACCGCGGCTTCGTCCCCGCCCCCCAGAGCGCCCCCGCCGCCCGGCGCGCGGGGCTGATCACCCCCCCCACCGCCGTCACCGGCCTGATGCGCATGAGCGAGCCGCACGGCGGCTTCCTGCGCGCCAACCAACCCGCCGCCGGCCTTTGGTATTCCCGGGATGTCGCCGCGATCGGCGCCGCCCATGGCCTGATCCGGCTGGCGCCCTACTTCATCGACGCCGACACCACCCCCAATGCGGGCGGATGGCCCCGTGGGGGCCTTACGGTCGTGCATTTCACCAACAGTCATCTCGTCTATGCCATGACGTGGTTCGGCCTGGCGGCTATGGTGCTGATTTGGGGCGCATGGCCCGTCATCGCGGCGGCCAGAGCCCGTCGCCGTCAGGAGCGTTTCCCGACCTGACCGCGTCAGGCCGGTGCTCCAGCTATTTATTTTGACGCATTTTCTTCGCTCGAAAATGCTCTAGCCGGAGCCGACCTCGTCCCACCCCATGGACCCAGGACCTGACATCCAGCCACAAGGCGCCACGCCGGCGCCCCTGACCGTGGGCGCGGCGCATAAGAATCTTCTTCAGCTGGTCCAGTTGCGCTGGATCGCCGTGGCCGGGCAGATAACCACCATCGCCGTGGTCGAATGGGGGCTGCGGGTGCGACTGCCCCTCGGCCATCTGGGGGCGGTCCTGGTCGTGTTCGTGGTCGGCAACATCGCCAGCCGCCTGCGCCTGACCCGCCCTGAGCGGGTCACCAACGCCGAGCTGTTCTTCACCCTGACCTTCGACGCCCTGGTCCTGACCGCCCTGCTCTATCTCAGCGGCGGGGCCACCAACCCCTTCACCGCCCTCTATCTGCTGCAGGTGATCCTGGGGGCGGTGTTGCTGGAGGCCTGGGCCAGCTGGGCCATGGTCGGGGTGGCCTGCCTGTGCTTCCTGGGCCTGACCCTGCGCTACCGGCCGCTGCTGCTGCCCCCGGACGGGCCGGATCTGTTCCATCTCTATATCCACGGCGCCCTGGTCGGCTTCACCCTGGACGCGGTGCTGCTGGTGTTCTTCATCAGCCGGATCACCGCCAATCTGCGGCTGCGGGACCAAAGGCTGGCGGCCCTGCGCCAGCAGGCCGCCGAGGAGGACCACATCGTCCGCATGGGCCTTCTGGCCTCCGGCGCGGCGCACGAGCTGGGCACGCCCCTGGCGACCCTGGACGTGATCCTGGGCGACTGGCGGCGGATGCCGAAACTGGCTGGGGACCCGGAGCTGGCCGAGGAGATCGAGGACATGCGTTCGGAGGTGGCCCGCTGCAAGGCCATCGTCACCGGCGTGCTGGTCTCGGCCGGGGAGGCCCGCCCCGAGGCCGCGGGCGTCTCCACAGTGGGGCGCTATCTGGCGGCGGTGTTCGAGGAATGGAGGTCCCGGCGGGGGCCGCCCTATGCGGTTTATGAGGTCGACCTGGACCACGATCCGATCATCGTCTCGGACTCGGCCCTGAAGCAGGCCCTGAGCAATCTGCTGGACAACGCCTTCGAGGCCTCCCCGGGCGCGGTCTGGATGCGCGCCCTGCTGAAGGACGACCAACTGACCGTCAAGATCCAGGATTCTGGGCCGGGCTTCTCTCGCGAGACCCTGGCCGAACTCGGCAAGCCCTATAATTCCACCAAGGGCCGGCTTGGGGGCGGCCTGGGCCTGTTCCTGGTGGTCAATGTCGTGCGAAAGCTGGGCGGGCGCCTGGAAGCCCGCAACCGTGGCGTCGGCGGGGCCGAAGTGACGATCCAGATCCCCCTCGCCGCCCTGACCATCGAGGCGACCGCATGAGCGAACCCCGCCGGCTGATGATCGTCGAGGACGACGCCAAGTTCGCCGCCGCCCTGCAACGCTCGTTCGAACGCAGGGGCTACAAGGTCTGGCGCGCGCCCGGCCTCGCCCAGGTCCAGGCCCTGTTGCCGGAGGCGCGGCCCGGCTACGCCGTGGTGGACCTGAAGCTGAACGGCGAGTCCGGCCTGACCTGCGTACAGGCCTTGCATCAGCACGATCCGGCCATGTTGATCGTGGTCCTGACCGGCTTCGCCAGCATCGCCACGGCGGTGGAGGCGATCAAGCTGGGCGCCTGCCACTACCTGGCCAAGCCGTCGAACAGCGACGATATCGAAGCGGCCTTCGCCAAGGACGCCGGCGACGCCGCCGCCCCAATCAGCCCACGGCCAACCTCGATCAAGACCCTGGAGTGGGAACGGATCCATGAGACCCTGGTGGAGACGGACTTCAATATTTCCGAGACCGCGCGCCGGCTGGGCATGCACCGGCGCACCCTGGCCAGGAAACTCGAAAAGCGCCGCATCGAATAGGCGGCCGGGGGAATAGGCAGCAAGGGGCGGCCATTGCCCCTCCCGCCTTCTAGGTCAATGCTGAGGCTTCATCTGGAGCGCGCCGATGGCCAAGGTTGTGGGAATTGATCATCTGGCCATCCGGGTCAGTGACTTCGAGGCGTCCCGCCGCTTCTATGACCGGCTGCTGAGCTTTCTGGGCTTCGTGCGGGAGTGGGAATTCGACCGCACCGTCGGCTGGAACAATGGCGTGACCATGTTCTGGATCACCGAGGCCGACGGCGAGGGCCGCGGCCGGCCCCATCACACCGGCGACATCGGCTATCACCACTACGCCTTCGAACTGGGCGCCCGCGAGGAGGTGGATGAGCTTGGCGCCTTCCTGGAGCAGGAGGGCGTGACCGTGGTCGACCCGCCGGCGGCCTATCCCAGCTATGGCGAGGGCTACTACGCCGTCTTCTTCCTCGACCCCGACGGCCTCAAGCTGGAAGGCATGTATTTCCTGGAAAAGGTGAAGCGCGGCGGGCGTCCGCCGCGCGGTCTTTAATACCGACGGCGGTTGAGCTTGGCCGCTATATTCCGTCTTTCCCGCCGTCATCCTCGACACGCGGTGTCGGGGATCCATGCCGTCAGGCGCCGCCGCGACGGACTTTCAGACTGAATCCCACGCGCAATGATCCGATCTCGTTCACGGAATGGATCGCCGCAAGCGGCGATGACGGTGATGGGTGATCAGCCTCCAGCGGTCGGCCTCAATGGCTGATGGTATAAGGGCGCGCGCCTACCCCCCTAATGCCGGTCGTTGTTGGTGCGGTCGTACTCCTCGACGATCTGCTTGGGCGGGTCCTGCCAGCTGTCCCAGGGCAGGGTCTTGTGCAGTTCCTGCGACCAGCGCTCGATCCAGTCGATGCCGTCGTGTCCGACATAGGGGTCGCGGACGCGGTAGGCCGGGTCCTTCATGGCCTCATCCAGGGTCACGCCCTTCAGCTTGCGGCGTTTCAGGATATCCGACAGCGCATCGATGGAGTCCGCGTTCAGCCGGGTGGCGTGCAGCAGCATCACGAATGAGATCTGCCGGCCGAACACCGTGTTCGACGCCTTCTGATACCAGGCCACGGTCCGCTCGGTGTATTCGAGATACTGTTTCTGGATACGCAGCCGGCGCGCCTCGTCGTGGCGGGATATGGCGTCGTCATAGGGCTCGGCGAATTCCCAGTCGTCGGCGTCGATGGTGACCGGGGCGATGCGATAGCCATGGGCGGCGAGCCAGTCGTCGATCTCGCGCTTCACCGCCGCCGGAAAGCCGGTCTCCAGATAGGGGTGGCGAAACCAGCCGAGGGGCTTGTGGCGCTCGGCCAGGAGGGCCCGCGTCACCGGCTCGCCCCGGGCGATGTCCTCGATATAGCCCTTGGCGCCCAGCTGGTCGGGGGATTCGTGGCTGAAGGTGTGGTTGCCGAGGTTCATGCCGGCGTCCAGCCACTTTTCGAGGTTGGCGATCTGCTGGGTCCGGTCGATGGCGTCCAGCTTGCTCTCGTTGACGAAGCCGGTCGCCGGCAGGCGATGGCGCTTCAGGCCCCGCAGCAGCATGTCGTTGAGATAGTTCACATAGGGCTGGTCCTTGAACAGGCTGAGGGCCGGCAGGTCGTCGAAGGTGAGGGCCACCTTGCCCGTTTCGGCGCGGGCGCCGGAACCCGAGGCCAGCAGACAGGCGGCGGCCAGCACCGACGGGAGGACCTTCAACAACCGCATTCAGAGACGCCGCCCCAGCCGCATGATCCGCTCCGCTTCCTAACGCGCGACGAACCCTTTGGCCGACGCGATCCGAGGCGGCTCGATAGCGCTCGCAGGCGCTGCTCCGCAAGCGAACCTGTGGCCTAATCCTCCGTGTCGGCGCTCCAGCCAAGCCGCCCCCGCCACGATTTCGTGGCGGGGGCGCACTGTGACGCGCCCTGGGACGCGGATCAGTCGAACTTGAAGTTCACCGTGGCGCCATAGGTGGCGGGCATGCCGGTGAAGCGGCCGACCGTGTCATAGGCCTCGAACACATTGGTCCAGTAGTAGGTGTTGAAGATGTTCTTGCCCCACAGCTCGAACTTCCAACGGCCATCGCGGGTGGAGACCCCGCCGCGCAGATCGACCAGGGTATAGCCGTCGATCACATAGGGGTTCTTGGTTTCGCCAACGAAGCTGGCCGGGGTCTGGCTGCCGCCGACCACGGAGACCGCGGAGGAGCGATAGCTGACCGTGACGCCAGCAAAGCCGTTCAGCCGGTCGTTCAGCGGGAACTCGTAGTCCGCATTTGCGCCGACCTGCCACTTCGGGGTGAAGGGAATGGTGGCCCCGGCGAAATTGGCCGCCACGCCCGCCGCGTTGATCCCCTTGAACCGGTCGATCTTGGCGTCGAGATAGGTGCCGTCGACACTGAGGGTCAGGCCGGACACCGGCGTTGCCACCAGCTCGATTTCGCCGCCGGCGATGGAGGATTTTGGGATGTTCTGCAGCACGTCGAGGATGCCGAACACCGGATCGACCAGCTTGGAGCGCAGTTGCTTGTCGTTATAGTCGTAGTAGAAGCCGGCGCCGTTGAACTGCAGCCGCCCGTCCCAGAGCTTGGTCTTGAAGCCGCCCTCATAGGACAGGACCGACTCCTGGGTCACCGGCAGGTATTGCTGGAAGGTGGAGGCGCCGACGGCGGGGAAGCTGCCGGCCTTATAGCCCTTGGACACGTTCACGTAGAACAGGGTGCGGTGGAAAGGTTTCCAATCCAGGCCCACCCGCCAGGAGACGTTGTTCTGATCCAGCTTGTCCTGGAACCGGCCGGGCTTGCCCAGGCCAGGAGCATTGATCAGGTTGGAGCCGCCGACCGTGTTGATGGCGAAGCAGGAACCCGGCGGATAGGCGCCGAGCGCGCCGCCCAGAACCGCGTCATAGAAGAAACCCCCGAAGGCGTAGGGCGCGGTGACGTCGGCGTTACAGCTGTTCGCCGAGCGGTCGGATTCGGTGTAGCGGGCGCCCGCCTTCAGCGTCAGGGTTTCGGTGGGATCATACTCGACGTTCCCGAACACCGCCGTGTTCTGCATCACCTGATTGATGTTGAAGGTGTTGGTGAGCACCGGGAAGCCCACCGTATGCAGGTACTGGGCGATGGAGGCGTCGGGATAGGTGAGCACCAGCTTCTGATCGACGGTGCTGTGCTCGAAATTGGCCCCGGCGACCCACCGCAGGTGGCCCTGGCTGCCGTTGGCGATGCGCAGTTCCTGGGTGAAGGTGCGGATGGCCCCGACGTCGCCCGGCAGGTCATAGGTGACCGCGGGCAGGCCGTCCTCGTCCTCGCCCTGGTTCTGCCGATAATCGACATAGGAGGTCAGGGAGGTCAGGGTCAGACCGGAGGTCAGGGCGAAATCGCCGCGCAGGGCCGCCTGGAAGAAGCGGTTGTCGGCGCGGGGGGCGCCCGGCGTCCAGTCGGCCGCCCGGTCGTTCTTCGGCGTATAGGCCGCGGACGAGACGTTCGGGCTTTCATAGCCCGGGGTCTGGATCTGGGTGCCGATGAATTGTGGCGCCTGGGTCTGGCTGCGGTCGCGCCAGCCGTTCAGGTTCAGCTCGAACTTGACCCCGTTCACCGGTTTCCAGTCCAGCAGGATCCGGCCCATATAGTTGTCGGTGGAGCCATTGGTGGCGCCGGGGCGGGAGTTGCTGCGCTGCCAGCCGTCCGCCTCCTCGATCCGGCCGACGACGCGGCCCGTGAGGGTGTCGGTGATTGGACCGCTGACATAGACCTCATCGACGGTCTGGTTGAAGCGGCCATAGCTCAGGCTGGCCCCGGCGGTGAAATGATCCGTCGGCTTGGCGGCGATGTAGTTGATCGCGCCGCCGGTCGCGTTCTGCCCGAACAGGGTGCCCTGCGGCCCCTTCAGCACTTCGACGCGGTCGAGGTCGTACCCGGAATGCTTGGTCAGGGCCGGAAACGGCAGCGGGATTTCGTCCAGATAGACGCTGACGGTCGGATAGGCGCCGAGGGAGGTCTCGTAGAAGCCGACGCCGCGCAGGGTATAGACCGGCGTATTGTAGGCGCTGTTGGAGAAGGACAGGCTGGGCACGGCCTGGGCCAGATCGGCCAGGCTGTTGATCTGGCGCGACTTCAGCGCGGACCCGCCGAGGGCGGTGATGGTCATGCCCACGGTGTTGATGCTTTGCTGCCGCTTCTGGGCGGTGACGATGACTTCCTGAACGGTGGCGACGGGCTCGGCGGCGGCCGGCGCCGCGGGGGCCTGGGTCTGAGCCGCGGCGGCGGTCGCGAAGGTCAGGGCCAGGGTGGAGACGCCGCCCCACGCGATCGCGGCGGACCGGGCGCGGTTCAGCCTACCGTTTGGCAAGGTCGCCGGCTCACCGCCCCGACGGAACGCGGCGACACTGGCCGCGCTTGCTTGGGCCGCGCTCGCTTGCAAGATCGTCTTCCAGTTCAAATTCGTGGCGATACTGTTCTTCATGACCCCCGACTCCGGATTGTTATTTGCTTGATGACCCCGACAGCGGTTGAAGGCTGCTTTTTGTGCGCCTTCCACAGTCGAGGCGGGCTATTCGCCCCTGCCTCATACCCTGGTTATTTTTCTGTATGCCCTCGCGCCGTCGCCTGGCGGATCGTGGCAAGCGAGCGCGGACGCGTTCGCTTGAGCCAATCAAGCCACCAGCCGAAACCCGTTCAGCAATGACCCGCCCCGAAGCAGGTTAGGCACCTCGAAGCCATGTCTTCGCGATATCCCGGGTGGCGACAGGTCTCATTTTTTCGCTTATGCGGCGCCATACGGCGACCATAGCCGGTACATCCATGTCGAACTCGCCGCCGTAACAATCGACAGACCATAACGATCCGACACGTATGACGTGTATACTTACAACACCCTTTCCAGTTTCGTCGGACAATGCCCCATGAGGAGCGAGAGACCATGCGACGGGTGATTTATCTATCCCGCAGGCGCAGGAAATGCCTTCAATGCGCAAGAGCATGTTCAAACCGTATGATCGGTGAAACCCAGCCCCAGAACACCCAGGTGAAGTCGGCCGGGACCGGGATTATCCCCCCGCCGCACCCAATGGCCTCGTAGCGTGACGAAGTCGCCGGCGCCCCGGGCCGGCCCCTCATTTCGATTAATGCGCCTGGCTTTTCCGCCTAGCGTCGCCCGCGAAATAGCGCCCGGGCGATCCGGGCGAGCGCGAAGAATAATGAGGGCGTTATGACATCAGGGCGAGCACAGCCGGTCGTCGGCGTTTACAGCTACAGCGGCGGCATTGTCGGGCCCGGCGTGGAAATCGCCGGGATCGCGCAGGACGGCGGAACCATCCGCACCGGCACCCCGCCGGGCTGCTGGGGCCCGATGATCACACCGAAGTTCCAGGGCGGCCACGAGGTCACCCGCCCCGTGATGGTGGAAGGGGCCGAGATCGGCGACGCGATCGCCATCAAGCTCAAGTCGGTCCGCGTCACTTCCATGGCGACCTCCTCGGGCGTGATGGAATTCGTCGAGGGCCGCTATCTGGGCGATCCCTTCGTCGCCAAGCTTTGCCCGGCCTGCGGCCTGACCAGCCCCCCCAGCCATGTCGAGGGCATCGGCGATGAAGCCGTGCACTGCGACGGCTGCGGCGCCGAGGTCAGCGCCTTCCGCTTCTCGAACGGCTATGTGATCGTGTTCGACCACGAGGCCCAGATATCGCTGACGGTGGGCCAGCCGGTCGCCGACACCATCGCCGTCGACGCCCGGCGCATGTCCGCCCTGCCGGACGCCGCCGATCAGCACTCGATCCTGTCCCTGGCGCGGGCAGACATCGCCGGTCTGGCCAGCCGGATGCGGCCGTTCCTGGGCAATATCGGCACGACCCCGTCCCGCGACCTGCCGGACTCGCACAACGCCGGGGATTTTGGCTCCTTCCTCCTGGGGGCGCCGCACGGCTACGCCATGACCCAGGAAGAACTGAACCTGCACAAGACCGACGGGCACATGGACACCAATTCGGTCCGTGAGGGCGCCATCCTGATCTGTCCGGTCAAGATACCCGGGGGCGGGATCTATATGGGCGACATGCACGCCCAGCAGGGCAATGGCGAGATCGCCGGCCACGCCACCGACGTCTCGGGCGAGGTCGAGGCCCAGGTAGAGGTGATCAAGGGCCTCAAGCTCGACGGCCCGATCCTGCTCCAGCGCC
This sequence comes from Caulobacteraceae bacterium, assembly GCA_031291685.1. GTDB lineage: Bacteria > Pseudomonadota > Alphaproteobacteria > Caulobacterales > Caulobacteraceae > Poindextera. Next base: position 8,651 of record JARLIP010000314.1, read on the forward strand.
TGGACGACCTTCCGCCCCTGGCCAGGCCCTTGTCCGGTCAGGAAGCCGCCTCGGTCAAGGCGCTGGCCGAGCGCTACGGCCAGGACTGGATCGAAGACAATGGGCCGATCACCTTCATCGGCTCAGGCGCGGACCTGAACAGCGCCACCAAGAACGGCCTTGAGCGCGCCGCCGCCGTGACCGGCCTTGCCTATGACGAGATCCTGAACCGGGCGACCATCGCCGGCTCGATCGAAATCAGCCGGTTGCCGGGGGTGGTCAGGGTCACCTTCATGTGCCCCACCCCGATCCTCGAGCGCCTGGGCATCGCCCATCTCGTGCGCCAGCAGTATGGCCTGGAAGCCAACACCAAGTAGCAGCCACGGCGGCGCGCCACCCTGGCGCGCCGCACGCTCGCTGCGGCATTTTCTCGCGGGACATCGCGCCCGATCACGAACCCTCCCCGCCGGCCGCCATCCGCGATCGACACCTCAACACATTCAATTTAAAGAATAAATTTTCAACAGGTCTGGCGCCCAATTTTGGCGCAGACGCACACGGCCGTGCCGAATATCTGACCCGCACTATCCCGCAAGCGCACTGAATATGACGGCACTGCGACGGCCCCATGCGGCCCTATTGACCGATGCCGTCAGTATCGCGACTTAGTATCAAAAGTTCACAAGATGCTTGCCCTGGCGCAATGCGCCGATAGAGCGGTTGGAGATGCTGTAGTGCTTCCCAATTCCGAACGGACACCGGGCTTCTGGGCCGACAATGTGATGCCCCTGGCCCAATGGACCAAGTTCGTCAGCACGGACATCGACGCGGTCCGTGAGCATATGAGCCGAATGTTCTGCCCCCATCAGCTCAACATCGAAGGCGGGGCGCCGCCCGTCGCCTTCCGGCACAATCACACGGCGCTTGGAGCGATGACCTTCAACGCCACGGACTATGGCACCCCCTACGGGCGGGTGTCCGTGGTGATTCCGCCGATCGAGGAACTGATCCTTGTCCAGTTCACCCTGTCGGGCCGCGCGCAGATCACCCAGTGCGGCATGACGTTCGACCTGGTGCCCGGGCAGATGTGCGTGCTGAGCGGGGACACCCCCGTTCGTCAGGTCCTGGACAAGGACTACAAGCATTTCACCGTGAAGATCTCCCGGGCGGAGACCGAGGCCATCCTGGCCAAGGAACTGGGATACAAGCCCGAGCGCCTGGTGTTCTCCCCCGCCCCGGCGCCCCTGACCGGCGCGGCCGCCGCCTTTTCGCACCTGATCCGCACGATCTGCGACGATATCGACAGCGGCCTGTCCGCCTACGCCCACCCGCGCACGGCGGGGGCCATCCAGGACACGCTGAAGCGCCTGCTGCTGGCCGCCGCGCCGCACAACTATTCGGACCTGTTCAACGCCACCCCCACGGGGGCCGCGCCCTATTATGTGCGGCGGGTCGAGGAATATATCCGCGCCCACGCGCGCGAGCCGATCTCGCTGGCGGACATGATCGAGGTGTCCGGGGTCAGCGCCCGGTCCCTCCACGCGGGCTTTCGCCGGTTTCGCGGCCTGACGCCCATGGGCTATCTGAAGAACTATCGCCTCGACCTGGCCCACGCCAAGCTCAAGTCCGGCGCGGCGAACGGCTCATCGGTCACCGAGATCGCCATGGCCTCGGGCTTCTCCCACCTCAGCAAGTTCGCCCACGACTACGCTGAACGCTTCGGCGAACGGCCGTCCGCGACCCTGAAGCAGTTGGGCCACTGAGGGCGGGCGGACTGAGTTTCCCTTACCCCATGGGGACGCTCCCCATGGGTAAGGCTCGTCGTAATAGAGGCCCGAGCCCCTACCCCTCGACCTTCTCGCCCTCGACGAACAGTTCGCCGTCGATCTCGACCACGGGATAGGTCTTGAGGGGGATATGGCAGGGCGCGTCGGTGGCCTTGCCGGTGCGGATGTCGAAGGCGCCCAGGTGATAGGGACAGACGATGCGTCCGTCCTCGATCTCACCGTCGGCCAGGCTGGCCTCGCCGTGGGTGCACAGGTCGTCCGTGGCGAAAAACCCGTCTTCGAGATGATAGAGCGCCACGGCCCGGCCGTCGGCCAACTCAAAGCGTCTAACCTCGCAGGTGGGCAGATCCCCCCGCGAGCACAGGCGCAACTTCATGGATGAAACCCCTTCTTGAGCACCCAGGAGGACCCCGCCAGGCCTTCAAAGCGGATGTCCAACACCACGTGGGTGAAACGCCAGCCATCGGCGGCGGTCCGCGTCAGCACCGCGTCGTAAACGCCCCCCAGCCAGCGGTCACTGGGGGCCGCGCCCTCCCCTTCGTCCCGCATGGTCGCCAGTTCCCAAAGGCCCCAGCGGCAGCGGGCGACGTCGCCGGTCTCGTCCAGTTCAATCAGCGGCGAGACCATGTAGTGCAGCGACCACAGCACCCGCTTCTCCGCGATATCGGAGAGTCCCTGGGCGATGGTCGTCCGGCTCTCGTAGCGGGCGAAGCCCTCGGCCTCCCAGACCGCGTCTTCGGAAAACAGGGGCCCCATGACCGCCGGATCGTTCCGGCGGTCCGCCCCGAGGGCGTAGCGGGACACCAGGGCGCGGATCGCCTCGCACGACTCCATGCGGTCGAGGCGCCTTGTCAGCGAGGCGATCGCGTCGGTCACGGATGGGCCATCGGTGGCTGGCCGCGCCAGGTTTCCTGATCGCCATGGACGGCGACGAAGCGGGCCTCCTCGAAGGCGTAGGGAACCCCCGGATCGCCGCGATAGAGCTCGATGTGCGGCGCCACCTCGGCCACCGCCAGGGCGATGTTATAGAGCGGCTGAATCTCCGCCGGCAGGGCGCCGAGAGGATACTCGTCGGCCTTGGCCAGGATGGCCGGGAGCAGCGGCAGGGCCGCGTCATAGAAGGCCTTCAGGGCCTCTCGGCTGGAGGTGCGGCGCTTGGTCTGGCGGCCGTTGGCGGTGGGCAGGTTCCAGTCAAGGAACGGCGTCAGGGCTTCAAAGCCCGCGGGCAGGGTGATGTCGGTCACGGAATGGCCTCTCAGGCGTTGACGTAGGTGTCGACGACGTGCGCGCCGTGGCGGATCAGGATTTCGTCGTCCTGCAGGTTCTGGAAGGGCTTGGCGCCGGATTCCATGGCCCGCTGGGTGTCCTCCATGGTCGCGGTGTCTTCCAGCCAGGCGTTGCGCTGGAGCGTCATGGCGTGCTCCAGGGCCCAACGCTGGGAGTAGCTGGTGGGGGGCGCGACGTAGTAGCGGCCTTCCCACAGGGTCTTGTTGTGTCCCATCGGCCAGAACTGGTGGGTGAACCAGATGCCTTCCGACACGTGGATCAGGGTGTTGGGGAACAGCACGCTAAGCTCGAAGGCGAAGTTGGGACGGTGGTCGGGATTGAGGGTCGGCGGCAGCATGGATTCGCCCCGAACCGCCACCAGAGATCCCTGGGCCAGGCTGTTGGCCAGGGTCGCCACCGCCGTCGGCGTGGCGCCGAGGGTCAGGCAGACCGCGGAGGTGCGGTGCGGCCCCATCAGCTTCACGTTCTCCAGGCCGCCGCAGAAGGCGTTGGGGAACGAGCCCGCGTGGATGGTCTCGACGTGGTAGGCCTCGGCGAAGGCGTCGTGGGCGACCTTCCAGTTGCAGTCGAGATAGGTGCGGTAGGTGAACTCGTAGGACAGCTTGTCGAACGGGAAGCCGGCGAAGTGGCCGGCGTATTCGCCAAGGAACTCGGCCAGGGTGGCGTCCGGCGTCTGGGCCACGTTGACGAAGATGAAGCCTTCCCACGTATCGACGTGGATGGGGGCGAGGCCGTTGTCTTCCTTGCGGAAGCAATCGTAGAAATTGGACTCCTGGGGTACCAGCTTGAGGGCGCCGTCCGCGCCATAGACCCAGCCGTGGAAGCGGCAGGTGACGATCGCGGCCTTGCTGGCGCCGAAGGTCTCCTCGCCCGTTTCCGTGACCACCGTGTTGCCCCGGTGGGCGCAGGCGTTGTGGAAGGCGCGGATCCGCATGTCCTTGCCGCGCATCAGGATCACGGAGGTCTTGGCCGCGTCCAGCCGCTTGACCTTGTAGTCGCCCGCCTTGGGCAGTTCCTGCTCGCGTCCGACGCAGAGCCAGACCTTGCTGAAGATCTTTTCCTGCTCACGCTTGTAGTATTCAGGCGAGATGTAGGGCTCGACCGGTATCGGGCCATCGCCCAGACCCGGGTTATTTTGCAGCCAGCGGTGAGGTGCGTTCACTTTATTTCCCTGCTTTCTACGACGGCTCGACTATTGAGATGCCCGCAGCGGCCCTTCCGCGGCTAGCCCGCCGCTGACTGGGTTAGCCTGGAGCCGCATCAAAGGCGTCAAAGCCCTGAATGAGCGCCGGCCCGCCGGCTTTCCCGGGCCGCGTCATGGCTCAATCGGTCGCGGTATCGGGTCAGCGCCAGCGCGGGCGCGCTAGCGGCGATCGGGGCGGACACGCACTCCTGCGCCAAGCCCGCTGCTCACCCCGCGCGGGGCGCCATGGAGATCCCCGATGCCATCACCCCTCATTCGAGACGTCCTGATCATTGGCGGGGGCCAGGCCGGCGCTCACCTGGCGATCGACCTGCGCAAGAAGGGCTTTGCCGGATCGATCCTGGTGGTCGGCCAGGAGCCCAACCTGCCCTATGAGCGCCCGCCCCTGTCCAAGGCCTATCTGCTCGGCTCGATCGAGATCGAGCGCCTGATGCTGCGCGACGCCGTCACCTGGGCTGAACAGGACGTCGAGTTCATTGTCGGCCACCGGGTCACCGGGATCGATCCGGCCCTGTCCAACGCCACCCTGAATGATGGGCGAACGGTCCAGTTCGGCTATTGCGTCCTGGCCACCGGCGGCCAGCCCAGGCGCCTGGACCGGCCGGGCGCCGATCTGCCCGGGGTTCACGGCCTGAGGACCGTGGAGGATGTCGATGACATTCGCGCCGCCCTCACCCGCGCCGCCGACGCGGGGACGCCGGCCCGGTTGGTCCTGGTCGGCGCGGGCTATGTCGGCCTGGAAACGGCCGCCGCCGCCCGGAAGATGGGTCATGAGGTCACCGTCATCGAGACCCAGGCCCGGGTACTGGAACGGGTGACCAGCCCGATCGTCTCGAACTTCTATCAAAGGCTGCACCGCGCCCACGGGGTGGATATCCGCCTGGACAGCCAGGTCGCCAGAATCGAGGGCGATACGCGGGTGGAAGCGGTTCAGCTGGCCTCGGGCGAGCGGATCGCGGCGGACATCGTGATCGTGGGCATCGGGATCGAGGCCGAGACCGAGTTGGCGCAAGAGGCCGGCGTCGCCTGTGACGGCGGAATTCCCGTGGATGAGTTCGGCCGCACCTCGGCGCCCAGGATTCTGGCGATCGGGGACTGTTCGCGCCACCCCAACCAACTCGCCGGCGGCGTCCGGCGGCGTCTGGAATCGGTGCAGCACGCCACCGCCTCGGCCGAGGTCGCCGCGGACCTGATTCTGGACCGGCCACGGGCCTATCAGGAGGTTCCGACCTTCTGGTCCGACCAATATGATGTTCGGCTGCAAAGCGCGGGCTTCGCCGACACGGCCGACGAAACCGTCGTCAGGGGCGATCCCGAGAACGGGCCCCTGACGGTGATCTACCTGAAGGACGGGCGCATGGTCGCCATCGACGCCATCAACAGCCCCCGGGACTTCATGGCCGGCAGGACCCTCATTCGAGGGGGCGCCCGGCCTTCCCGCGAGGCGCTGGCGGACGTGGCCACGCCGCTCAAGTCCCTGATCACCCCCGAGCGTGGATGATCGGCCTAGCTCCTGGCCTTATAGACCTCGACCGACACGGAAACGATCGTTTCCAGGTCGGCGGAATGGTCCCCGACCCGGCGACTCATGATGATGGGCGAGGTCGCGGGCTGGGCCAGGTCGCGATAGATGATGTCTGTGCGCCCCAGTTGCCGAACCGAGGCCGGCACGATGCAGGCCCCGGCCTCGGCGGCGACCAGGCCGATGGCCGTCTGCAACTCGCGCACTTCCTGAACCGAGGTCGGTTCGACCCCATGGTCGCGGAACAGGGACAATACCAGATCGGCATAACTCGGCCGGGGCTCGCGGGGATAGACGATCAAGGTCCCCTCGGCCAGGGCGGCCAGTTCGATGGGGCGTTCGTCGGCCAGCAACGGATGGCCCACGGGAAGCGCGACGACCAGACGCTCGTCAATCAGCACCTCCCGGCGCACGGCCGGATCATCGAAGCGAAGGCGGCCGAAGCCGATGTCGATGCGCCCCTCCTTGAGGGCGCCGACCTGCTCCAGGCTCATCATCTCGATCAGGCTCAGATCGACGTCCGGGACGGCCTCGCGAAAGCCGCGGATGACGCTGGGCAGGCGGGCATAGATCACCGAGGGTACGAAACCGATCACGAAGCGCCGGCGCTCGGCGGCGACGAAGCGCTTCATCTGGGCCTTCAGCTCGTCCATCCGCTGGGTCACCTGAATCGCCTGCTCGTAGAACAGCCATCCGGCGGGGGTCAGTTTCAGGGGGCGGCTGTCCCGGTCGAACAGGGCCACGCCCAGCTCCTCCTCAAGCTGGAGGATCTGCCGGCTGAGGGGCGGCTGGGCCATGTTCAGGCGCTCGGCGGCCCGGGTGAAATTGCGTTCCGCCACCACGGCGAGGAAATAGCGCAGGTGCCGCTGCTCGATCATCATACCCCACAGGTATCGCCCCGGACTGAGATGATCTTTCCCGCCGGGGCGCGCAAGCCCTACCTGATGCTCAACAAAGCACCTGTGGGGATCGCCTGACCATGCCGATGATCGAGTCCATCGAGACCCTGCTGGTGGATCTACCGACCATCCGGCCGCACATCCTGGCCATGGCGACCATGCACCGCCAGACCCTGGTGCTGGTGCGAATCCGCTGCTCCGACGGGATCGAGGGGATCGGCGAGGCGACCACCATCGGCGGCCTGAGCTATGGGCCCGAAAGCCCCGAGGGCATCAAGCTCGCCATCGACACCTATTTCACGCCCCTGCTGCTGCAGGCCGATGCATCCCGTTCGGCCCAGGCCATGGACCGGCTCAACCGCGCCATCGTCGGCAACAACTTCGCCAAGTGCGCCATCGAGACCGCCCTTCTGGACGCCATGGGCAAGCGCGTCGGCCTGCCCGTGTCGGAACTCCTGGGCGGGCGTCGCCGGGACACCCTGCCCATCGCCTGGACCCTGGCCAGCGGCGACACCGCCAAGGACATCGCCGAGGCGGAAGAGATGCTGGACCGACGCCGGCACAAGATCTTCAAGCTCAAGATCGGCAAGCGCGCGGTGGAGGCCGACGCCGCCCACGTGGCGGCGATCAAGGCCGCCCTCGGCGACCGGGCCAGCGTGCGGGTCGATGTCAACCAGGCCTGGGACGAGGCCGCCGCCGCCAAGGGCATGGCCCTGCTCGAAGCCGCCGGCTGTGATCTGGTGGAGCAGCCCGTGGCCGCTCACCTGCGCGGCGCCATGGCCCGGCTCGCCCAGCGCTTCACCCTGCCGATCATGGCCGACGAGGCCCTGACCGGGCCGGCCAGCGCGTTCGGCTACGCCGCCGAGGCCGCCGCCGACGTGTTCGCGGTCAAGATCCAGCAGTCCGGCGGCCTTTACGCCGCCTGCAAGGTGGGGGCGATCGCCGACGCCGCAGGGATTGGCCTCTATGGCGGCACGATGCTGGAGGCGGGGGTGGCGACGGCGGCCTCGGCCCATGTGTTCGCGACCTTCCCCAGCCTGTCCTTCCAGACCGAGCTGTTCGGGCCGCTGCTTCTTACCGAAGAAATTCTTACCGAGCCGCTGGCCTATGCCGACTTCTCCCTGACGATCCCAGACGGCCCCGGCCTGGGGATCACCCTCGACGAGGCGCGCGTGGCCTTCTTCCGTCGGGACGCGGAGCGCAAGTCCGTCCACGTCCTTCCCACCCAAACCGAAAGGGTCTGAGATGCTGTTCCACGTCCGCATGGATGTGCGCGTGCCGCACGGGGTCGATCCCGCCTGGTTGGATGAGCTGAAGCGCACCGAGCGCGAGCGCGCCCAGGCCCTGCAAAGCCAGGGCAAGTGGCGCCACCTCTGGCGCATCGCCGGCCAGTACTCGAACATCAGCGTCTTCGATGTCGCCGACGCCCAGGAACTCCACGACCTGGTGAGCACCCTGCCGCTGTTTCCGTTCATGGACATCCAGGTGACGCCGCTCTGCCGCCACCCCTCATCGGTCCGCGAGGACGACAGCTGACCGCCGAACCACGGCAAAAGACGACCCAGATCACATAAGGAGAGGAACCCAATGACCACGCCATTGATCGAAACCGCCCCCGTCCAAGAGCTGCTCGACAAGCTCAGCGGCAAGGGCGCCCCCGCGGGCGATCCGCGCCTGAAGGCGATCATCCGCCGCATCGTCGGCGACCTGTTCGCCACCATCGACGAATTCGACATCACCGAGGACGAGTTCTGGGCGGCCCTGAACTTCGCCGCCGCGGGCGCCCCGGAATACGGCCTGTGGGCCGCGGGCCTGGGCCTGGAGCGCTATCTGGATCTGCGCATGGACCTGGCCGACGCCGCGGCCGGCCTGGACGGCGGCACTCCCCGCACCATCGAGGGACCGCTCTACGTGGCCGGCGCCCCGGCCAGCGAAGGCTTCGCCCGGCTCGACGACGGCTCCGACAAGGGCGAGGCCCTGGTCATGCACGGTCAGGTTCGCGACGTGAACGGCCAGCCGATCGCCGGCGCCAAGGTCGAGGTCTGGCACGCCAACACGCTGGGCAACTATTCCTATTTCGACAAGACCCAGAGCGACTTCAACCTGCGCCGCACCATCATCACCGGCGCCGACGGACGCTACGCCTTCCGCAGCATCGTGCCCTCCGGCTATTCCTGCCCCGGGGGCGGCTCCACCGACGCGATCCTGTCGGCCATCGGCCGCCACGGCAACCGGCCGGCGCACATCCACTTCTTCGTCTCGGCCCCGTCCCACCGCCACCTGACCACCCAGATCAATATCGAGGGTGACGCCTATCTGCGGGACGATTTCGCCTACGCCACCAAGGAGGACCTGATCCCCGCCCTGACGCGCCGGCAAGCCGATGGCTCCAACGCCGCCTATGGGATCGAGGGGGAATATGCCGAGATCGCCTTTGATTTCGTCTTGCATCCCGCCCCGACGCCCGAGGCGATCGAAGCCTCCAGCCGCGCCCGGACCCTGGCCGGCGCGGACGCCGGATAAACACCCAAGCTCACGCACCTGACATCGGCGGCGCGCCCTGACAGCGCCTCAAGCGGGACACCCTCCTATGGCTGAAAAGATCTACGCCTCCCCCGCCGAGGCGCTGGACGGCGCGCTGTTCGACGGCATGACGATCATGTCCGGGGGATTTGGGCTGTCCGGCAATCCGGAGAGCCTGATCCCCGTGATCCGCGACGCGGGCGTCCGCGACCTGACGGTGATCTCCAACAACTGCGGCGCCGATGGCTTCGGCCTGTGGATGCTGCTGCAAAACCGCCAGATCCGCAAAATGATCAGCTCCTATGTGGGCGAGAACAAGCTGTTCGAGCAGCTCTATCTGTCCGGCGAACTGGAGCTGGAACTGACCCCCCAGGGCACCCTGGCCGAGCGTATTCGTGCGGGCGGGGCGGGCATTCCGGCATTCTACACCAAGACCGGGGTCGGCACCGTGGTGGCCGAGGGCAAGCCGGTGGAGGCGTTCGAGGGCGATCTCTATGTGCGCGAGACCTGGCTGCGGGCGGATCTGGCGATCATCAAGGCCTGGCGCGCCGATCCCGAGGGCAATCTGATGTTCCGCAAGACCGCGCGGAACTTCAATCCGAACATGGCCACCGCCGCCCGGCTGACCGTGGCGGAGGTGGAGGAGATCGTGCCGGCCGGGACCTTCGATCCGGACTGTGTCCACACCCCCGGCGTCTATGTCGATCGGATCGTCCTGAGCACCATCAACGAAAAGCGTATCGAGAAGCTGACCACCCGGCCCCGGCCGGACGGCGGCGCCGGCAAGGAGAGCGTCTGATGGCCTGGACCCGGGACCAGATGGCCGCCCGCGCGGCCCGCGAACTGAAGGACGGCTTCTACGTCAACCTCGGCATCGGCATTCCGACCCTGGTGGCGAACTATATCCCCGAAGGCATGCGCGTGACCTTGCAGAGCGAGAACGGCATGCTGGGCATGGGTCCGTTCCCCTATGAGGACGAGGTCGATCCGGACCTGATCAACGCCGGCAAGCAGACCATCACCCAGCTGCCGACCTCCAGCTTCTTCTCGTCCGCCGACAGCTTCGCCATGATCCGGGGCGGCCATGTGGACCTGACGGTCCTGGGGGCCATGGAGGTGGCGGCCAATGGCGACATCGCCAACTGGACCATCCCCGGCAAGATGCTCAAGGGCATGGGCGGGGCCATGGACCTAGTCGCCGGAGTCAGGCGGGTCGTGGTGCTGATGGAACACGTCAACAAGCACGGCGAGAGCAAGATCCTGGAGCGCTGCACCCTGCCCCTGACCGGGGCCGGCGTGGTCGACCTGATCATCAGCGACCTGTGCGTCTTCGCCTGCGACAAGAAGAACGGCGCCCTTCGCCTCATCGAACTCGCTCCGGGGGTGACGGAAGGCGAGGTCACGGCCAAGACTGGCGCGCCGTTCCAAGTGGGGGCGGCGGCGTGAGCGATCCGATGGAGCTTCAGTTCATCACCACCGGCGACGGCTGCAAGATCGCCTACCGCTTCGACGGCCCGACGGAGGGCCCGGTGCTGCTGCTGTCCAACTCCCTCGGGACGGACATGTCGATGTGGGCCCCGCAGATGGAGGCTCTTTCCTCCAGGTTCCGCGTGCTGCGCTATGACAGCCGCGGCCACGGGACCTCGGACGCGCCGGCCGGGGCCTATTCCATGGACCGACTGGGCCGGGACGCGATCGAGCTCCTGGACGCCCTGCGCCTGGATCGGGTGGCCTTCTGCGGCCTGTCCAAGGGCGGCATGGTTGGTCAATGGCTGGGCTATCGGGCGCCGGAGCGGATCACCGCCCTGATCCTGGCCAATACCGCGCCCTTCATGGGGCCGCCGGCGAGCTGGGACGCGCGGATCGCCGCGGCGCGGGAACAGGGCCTGGCCGCCCTCGCCTCGGCCAGCGCCGGACGCTGGTTCACCCCCGCCTTCCAGCAGCGCGGCAAGGCGGCGGTCGAAGCCATCGAGGCGGCGTTTCTCCAGACCGATCCTGAAGGCTATGCCGGTTGCTGCGCCGCCATCCGCGACATGGACCTTCGCCCCACCGCGCCCCTGATCGCCGCGCCGACCCTGGTGATCGGCGGAACCCAGGACCCCTCGACCCCGCCGGACCAGGCGCGGGCCCTGGCCGGCGCCGTCAAGGGCGCGAAACTAGCCCTGCTGGACGCCGCCCACCTGTCCAATGTCGAGGCGCCCGAGGCCTTCACCGAGCAGGTTCTCGGATTTCTTGGCGGACGTCCCTAGAGCGCGTTCCGAAAAGTGGGAGCCGGCTTTCGGACGAAACGCGCTCTAACTTTTGAGTTTAGAGCATGATTCAACGATCAGACGATTCCGTCTGATCGCATCATGCTCTAGGGCCAACCTCGCCGGTCAGAAGCGACGGGGAATGACGGTCTGCATGGACGCGAACCCCCGCACGAAGGCGGACGGCACCCGCTCGGGCGTCCCCACCACGTGGATCTCGGGGAAGCGCGTCATGATTTCTTCCCAGAGGATCTTCAGCTGCAACTCGGCCAGCCGGTTGCCGACACAGCGGTGAATGCCGAAGCCGAACGAGAGGTGGTGGCGGGGGTTGGGGCGGTCGATGATGTAGCTGTTGGGCTGATCGATCACCGTGTCGTCGCGATTGCCCGAGGCGTACCACATGGCCAGCTTGTCGCCCTTGCGGATGGTCTTGCCGCCCAGTTCGACGTCACGGGTGGCCGTGCGGCGCATATAGGCCAGAGGGGTTTGCCAGCGGATGGTCTCGGAGACCATCGACGGGACGAGCTCGGGGTTGGCGTAGAGCTTGGCGCGCTGGTCGGGGTTGCGATCCAGCTCATAGACGGAGGCCGACATGGTGTTGCGGGTCGTATCGTTGCCGCCGACGATCAGCAGGATCACGTTCCCCAGGAATTCCATGGGGTCCATGTTCCGGGTGGCTTCCCCATGGGCCAGCATGGAGATCAGGTCGCCCTTCGGCTCCGCGTTGACCCGCTCGTTCCAGAGGCCGGTGAAATACGCGGCGCACTCCATCATGATCTGCATGAATTCGGCTTCGTAATCCTCGGTCTTGAACAGACCGGATTCCGGTTCGGCCGTGGCCATGTCGGACCAGTAGGTGAGCTTGCGCCGATCCTCGAAGGGAAAATCAAACAGCGTCGCCAGCATCTGCCCGGTCAGCTCGATCGAAACCCGATCGACCCAGTCGAAGGGCTCGCCGATCGGAAGCTCATCCAAGGTGCGCTGGATGCGCCCACGGATCAGCGGCTCCAGCACGTTCAGATTTTGCGGTGAGACGATCGGGCTGACGGTCTTGCGCTGGATATCGTGCTTGGGCGGGTCCATGGCGATGAACATCGGCAGGGTGAAACCCTCGATCTGCTCATCCAGCGTGATCGTCGGCTCCGACGAGAAGGCCTCGTGGTTGGTGTCCACCGCCATGATGTCGTTGAACCGGGTCACCGACCAGAAGGCGCCCGCCCGGTGATGCTCGGCGGGATGCAGATGGACCGGATCCTCAGCGCGCAGCCTCTCGAAATAGGGCCATACCGTATCGCTGCGCCAAAGCTCCGGATCGGACACGTTGATGTCCTCCAGAGGGGTCGCGTAGGCCCTCGCGCGGGCCTCCGAAGCTGGATCGTTCGCACCGTCGGCCATGACATCGTCTCCCGCTGCTCTGACGCAATGAACCCTATCCGCCGGGCGCCGTTCCGGCGACCTCCATCGCAGGGGCTTGCCCATATGGAAGTATTTGCATCCATACTATTCAGGCTAAGGACGCCGTCAATCGAATTGAGTTTGTTGGGGCGCGCCCCGGATGCTAGCGAGGCTCGATGCTGACCGCCGCCCTCAAGCGCCGCTCGACGCCGCAACAGGCCCGCAGCCGCGCGACCATGGAACGGGTGCTCCAGGCCAGCGCCGACCTGCTCCATGAGGTCGGCGTTGACGGCTTCAACACCAATCTGCTGGCGGAACGGGCCGGGGTGGGCGTGCGCGCGATCTACCGGTATTTCCCCAACAAGCTCGCGATCCTGGTCGCCATGGCCGAGCAGTTGCGGGAGACGGAGCACGCCTGGATCGGCGACCTGCGCGCCCTCGCCTCGGGCGGAGATTGGCGGGCGGCGGTGGATCAGTCCATCGACGGCTATTATCGCGCCGCCTCGACCCACCGGGGCTACGCCGCCCTGCGCGCCGCGAGCCAGGCGGTTCCAGAGTTGAGGGCGATCGACATGGCGTCGAGCCAGACGCTTCAGGACGAACTCGCCACGGGCCTGACGGGGCTTGGGGTGTCGCTGGCCCCCGAGCACCTGAACGCCCTGTGCCACGTCATCATCGAATCCGCGAACCGCATACTCGACATCGCGCTTCAATCTCCGCCCGAGGCGGCGGACCTGCTCGTGCGCGAACTCAAGCACATGATCGTCAACCTGCTGGCCGACTACGTCGAATAGGCGGGTCGGCGGGCGGCCTCAGTCCTGGCCGGCGACCTCCAGAACGCTCGCGCAGAGCCGCAAGGGGACGGGTCTGTGGCTGACCACCACCAGGCCCTGGCCGGTGCGCCCTAGCCATTGATCGAGGGCGGCGACAAGGGCGGCCTCGGTCTGAGAGTCAAGGCCTTCGGTCGGCTCGTCCAGCAGCAGCCAGGGGGCCGGGCGCAGAATGGCGCGGGCCAGGGAGAGGCGCCGCCGCTCGCCGCCGGAGAGCACCTCGCCGCCGTCTCCGATCCAGGTGTCCAGCCCCTGCGGCAGCTGGCGCACGCGCTCGTCCAGCTGAGCGACCGCCAGGACCGCCCAGAGATCTTCATCCTTCGCCCCAGGCGCCGCCAGCCGCAGGTTTTCCGCGATCGTGCCGGTCAGCAGCCGTGCGTCCTGTGGCGCATAGGCGAACAGGGACCGCGCCCATCCGACAGGCCCATCCTCCAGCGGACGCCCGTCGATCAGGAAGCGGCCGGGCGGCGCGGCCCGAAGAGCCATCAAGGCCTCCAACATCGTGGTCTTGCCGCAGCCGGACGGACCGCTGATCCCCATGCGCTCACCGACCGCGACACGGCGGCCGTCGATCTCCAGGGAGGCTGTGCTGGAGGGCGCCGCCCC
>JARLIP010000315.1 GCA_031291685.1 Caulobacteraceae bacterium
CTACCGCAGGACTGCGTGGTTTTCGGCGAAGTCAGTCTCTCGGGCGAGGTTCGTCCGGTCAGTCGGATGGAGTCGCGGCTGAAGGAGGCCGCGAAACTGGGCTTTAGCCGGGCGTTGGCTCCTTCGGGCCTCGCCGAGGCTTCAGCCTTCGCGATCACAAGTGTGACCCGTTTGGCCGATGCGGTGCGCCGCATTGGCGAGGATGTATGGGATTGAGCCGAGCACGCGCCCCAGCCGCCGTAAGGTCAACCAGGGGCGCAGTGCGACCGTGACGCTGTTCGATATCATCGCTCTCTTGGTGTTGGGGGTTTCAGGCCTGGTGGGCCTGATCCGCGGCGCCCTGCGCGAGGTGACCACGGTGGTCGCCTTCGTCCTGGCGGTGTTCCTGGCCCTGTTTTCTCTGCGCTTCACTGGCCCCATCGCCCGGGGGGCGGTGCACCCCTCATGGGCCGGCACGGCGGTGGCGGTTGTTGTCGTGTTCCTGGCCGCCTATGTAGCGTTCCGCGTGATCGGCCAGGGATTGACCCGCAGCGTGCATAACACCCAGGTGCTGGGAACCGCGGACCGGCTGGTCGGCGGGGGTTTCGGCCTCGTGCGGGGCTTGGTGGCCCTGGGCGTATTCAACCTGTTGTTCCACGCCGCGACGCCGCCGGAGCGGTTCCCGACGTGGATATCCGATGCGAAACTTTATCCGGTGTCCGAGGTCTCGGCGGTGGCGCTGCGGACCCTGACGCCAAAGGGACTGTCCATGGCCCACCGGCTGACCCCGGCCCTGGCCAACGCCGTCAGGGACGGCGGTGATAAGCCGCAAGGCGTGGACAGCCAACAATCGCCCAAGACCGGCTATGATGACGCCGCTCATAAGGGATTCGACGACGTTGTGGAGAAATCCCGTTGACCGGAAAAGCCCCCAAGATCCCCCAAGCCCCGTGGCGCGATCCCGATGATGATCGCCCCCGCCTCGAATGCGGGGTGTTCGGCGTGTTCGGCGTCGAGGAGGCCAGCGCGGTCACGGCCCTGGGCCTGCACGCTCTGCAGCACCGCGGGCAGGAGGCCTGCGGCATCGCGGCCTTCGACGGAAACCGTTTCCACTACGAAAAGCACATGGGTCATGTGGGCGACGCCTTCACCGGCGCGGACCTGGTGGACCGCCTGCCCGGCGAGACCGCCATCGGCCACACCCGCTATTCCACGGCGGGGGGCAGTTTCCTGCGCAACGTTCAGCCGATGTTCGCCGACCTGGAGGCCGGCGGCGTGGCCATCGCCCACAACGGCAACCTGACCAACTTCCTGACCCTGCGTGAGCGTCTGGTGGCGGAGGGGGCGATCTTCCAGTCCACCTCCGACTCCGAGGTGATCCTGCATCTGATCGCCCGCTCCCGTAAGGCGCGGGTGATCGATCGCTTCATCGACGCCCTGTCCCAGATCGAGGGCGGCTACGCCCTGGTGGCGATCACCAACAAGAAGCTGATCGGGGTGCGCGATCCCCTGGGCATCCGCCCGCTGGTGCTGGGCGAACTGGACGGCAAGCCAGTGCTGGCCTCGGAGACCTGCGCCCTGGACATGATCGGCGCGCGGTTCGTGCGCGACATCGAGCACGGCGAGATGGTGGTCTTCTCCGAGCACGGGATGGAGAGCCTGCGCCCCTTCCCCGCCTCCCAGGCGCGGCCCTGCGTGTTCGAATATGTCTATTTCGCCCGCCCCGACAGCGTGGTGAACGGCCGCTCGGTCTATGGCGTGCGCAAGCGCATGGGCCAGCGTCTGTATGAGGAAACCCCGATCGAGGCCGATGTGGTGGTGCCCGTGCCCGACTCCGGCGTGCCGGCGGCCCTTGGGTTCGCCCAGGCCAGCGGCATCGCCTTCGAGATGGGCATCATCCGCAACCACTATGTGGGCCGCACCTTCATCCAGCCGACCCAAGGGGTCCGCGAACTGGGGGTGCGCATGAAGCACAGTCCCAACCGCGCGGTGCTGGAGGGCAAGCGCGTGGTGCTGATCGACGATTCCATCGTGCGGGGCACCACCTCGCTGAAGATCGTGCGCATGGTGCGTGAAGCCGGCGCCAAGGAGGTGCACCTGCGTTCGGCCTCGCCGCCGATCATGTGGCCGGACTTCTATGGCATCGACATGCCCGACCGGGACAAGCTGCTGGCCGCCCAGCACACGGTCGCGGAAATGGCGAAATTCCTGGAGGTCGACAGCCTGGGCTTCCTGTCCGTGGACGGCCTCTACTGGGCCATGGACGCCGGCAAGCGCGATCCGGACCGGCCCCAGTTCACCGACCATTATTTCACCGGCGACTACCCCACGCGACTGCTGGACCGCGAGATCGCCGAAGGGCGTAACGACCAGATCGAACGACAGCTTTCCTTCCTCGTCAGCGCCTGAGTTCTTGATACATGCCTAACCCGTTGTCAGCGCTGAACAAGTTCTTGGCGCGCTATAGGATCGACCCCTATATCGTGGCCCTGCTGACCACGGTGGGGCTGGCGTCCGTGCTGCCGGTGCACGGGCCGGCGGCGGCGGGTCTGGGCGGCGTCACCAAGCTCGCCATCGGCGTGCTGTTCTTCCTGCACGGGGCGAGGCTGTCCCGGGAGGCGGTGATCGCCGGGATCACCCACTGGCGTCTGCACCTGACCATCCTGGCCAGCACCTTCGTGCTGTTCCCGATCCTGGGGCTGTTCGCCAGCCACCTGCCGGCGGCGTTGCTCTCCCCGCCCCTGGCCACGGGAATCCTGTTCCTGTGCTGCCTGCCCTCGACGGTGCAGTCCTCGATCGCCTTCACCTCCATCGCCCGGGGCAATATCGCCGCGGCGGTCTGCGCCGCCTCGGCCTCTAACCTCATCGGCATCCTGCTGACCCCGGTCCTGGCGGGCCTGCTGCTGCGCTCCCACGGCGGCTTTTCCCTGGATCAGATCTGGTCGATCGTCGAACAGCTGCTGCTGCCGTTCCTGGCTGGGCAGATCGCCCGCCGCTGGATCGGCGGCTGGGTCGGGCGTCATCGCTATATCCTGGGCCTGTTCGACCGCGGCTCGATCATCCTTGTGGTCTATACCGCCTTCAGCGAGGCGGTGACGGGGGGGATCTGGCATCAGGTCTCGGCCCTGGAGATCGGCAAGCTGCTGGTGATCTGCGGCGTGCTGCTGGCCATCGTCCTGGGGATCACCGCCTGGGGCGCCCGGGTTATGGGCTTCGACAAGGCCGACGAGATCACCATCGTCTTCTGCGGCTCCAAGAAGAGCCTGGCCAGCGGCGTGCCCATGGCCAGCATCCTGTTTCCCGCCGCCACGGTGGGGATGGTGGTGCTGCCCCTGATGATCTTTCACCAGATCCAGTTGATGGCCTGCGCCTATCTGGCGCAGAGATACGCCGCCCGCACGGAGCGAGCCGCACCCGGCGGCGAACCTGTCGCGGCCAGCTAAGAGGCCTGCCCCTTGACCGAACCCGCACCCCGCCCGCTGGAAGGCCGCGTCGCCCTGGTCACCGGCGCCTCGCGCGGCATCGGCCGGGCCAGCGCCCTGACCCTGGCCCAGGCCGGCGCCCATGTGGTGGCGGTGGCCCGCACCCAGGGCGCCCTGGAGCAGTTGGACGACGAGATCCGCAGCCTGACGGGTCAGCCGGCCACCCTGGTTCCCATGGATCTGGGCGACGGGGACGGTATCGACCAGCTGGGGCTGGCGATCCATCAGCGCCACGGCAAGCTGGACATCCTGATCCATTCCGCCGCCATGCTGGGGGGGCTGTGGCCGGTCTCGCACATGGACCCGCAGCAGTGGGACCGGGTGGTGGCCCTGAACCTGACCGCCACCTACCGCCTGATCCGCTCCCTGGAGCCGCTGCTGCGGCAATCGCAGGCCGGGCGGGCGATCTTCCTGACCACGGGCCGGGTGGCCCGTCCCAAGGCCTTCTGGGGCGCCTATGCGGCGACCAAGGCGGGGATGGAGAGTCTAGTACGCTGCTGGGCCGACGAGATCGAGCACACCGAGGTGCGCGCCATCATCGTCGATCCCAACGCCATGCGCACCAAGATGCGCGCCGAGGCCTATCCCGGCGAGGACCCCGAAGCCCTGCCCGATCCGTCCGAGATCGGGCCGATGATGCTGGAACTGGCCCTCAGCAAGCCCGGCCTGCCGGACAGGCCGGTGATCTTCAGCGACTGGAAGGCCGGCCGCGGGACGACCTGATAATGGTCTTGGCGCCGGGCTTGGGCTTGCCCCGGGCGCCGGCGCCGAACTTGACCGCAGGCTTGGGGCCCTTGGCGCCAACCTTGTTGAAGGGCTTTGAGCCTGGCTTCACCGCCGCCTGGGCCGCGGCCTTGGCCGTGGGACGGCCGCTGCCCTTGCCCTCGGACTTGCCCCCACCCTTGGACTTGCCCATGGCCTTGCGCACGAAGGCAGGGGCCGAACGCTCCGCCGGCGCGCCGTCGGCGCCCACGGCATAGGGGTTCTTGTTGGCCTTGATGGTGACGCGGATCGGCACCCCGGGCAGGTCGAAGCTCTCGCGCATGGAGTTGACCAGGTAGCGGCGATAGCTGTCCGGCAACTGGTCCGCCCGGGAGGCGAACAGCACGAAGGTCGGCGGGCGCGCCTTGATCTGGGCCATGTATTTCGGCTTGATCCGACGGCCATTCACCGCCGGCGGCGGATGGCGCTGCACGGCCATGGCCAGCCAGTCGTTCAGGTCCCGGGTCTTGATCTTGGTGGACCAGTCGGCATGGGCCTTGAACACCGCCGGCATCAGCCGGTCGATCCCCTTGCCGGTTTCCGCCGACAGGGCCACCACCGGGGCGCCCCGCACCTGGGGCAGCATCCGTTCGGCGTGCTCGATGAAGGACTTGAGCCGCGCCTGGGGGTCCTCGATCAGGTCCCACTTGGCCAGGACGAACACCAGGGCCCGGCCCTCGCGCTCGACCAAGTCGGCCAGCTGCAGGTCCTGGATCTCAAAGGGATGGGTGGCGTCCATCACCAGCACCACGACCTCGGCGAAGGTGATGGCGCGGATGGAGTCGTGGGTGGACAGCTTTTCCAGCTTTTCCTGCACCCGGGCCTTTCGGCGCAGGCCGGCGGTGTCCACCAGCTTGATCTTGCGTCCGTCCCAGGTCCAGTCGACCGGAATGGCGTCGCGGGTGATGCCGGCCTCGGGGCCGGTCAGCAAGCGATCCTCGCCGATCAGGCGATTGACCAGGGTCGACTTGCCGGCGTTGGGGCGCCCGACGATGGCGATGCTGACCGGATGGTCGGCCTCGCCCTCGTCCTCTTCGAAATCGTCCTCGGGAGCCAGGACCACCAGGGCGGCGTAGAGATCGGCCATGCCCTCGCCATGCTCGGCGGAGATCGGGATCGGCTCGCCCAGACCCAGCTCGAAGGCTTCATTGGCCCCCGCCTCGCCCGCCCGGCCCTCGGCCTTGTTGGCGCAGACGATCACCGGCTTGTCCCGGCGGCGCAGCAGCTCGACGAACACCTGATCGAGAGGGGTCAGGCCTTCACGGGCGTCCATCACGAACAGGGCCACGTCGCATTCGTCCAGGGCCAGCTCGGTCTGGGCGCGCATCCGCGCCTCGAGGCTCTCGTCGGAGACATCCTCGAACCCGGCCGTGTCGATCAGGGTCAGCTCCAGATCACCCAGGCGACCGTGCGCATAGCGGCGGTCGCGGGTGACCCCGGGCCGGTCATCGACAATGGCGAGCTTGCGGCCGGCCAATCGGTTGAACAGCGTCGATTTGCCGACGTTGGGCCGGCCGACAATGGCCAGCTTAAGCGTCATGATAAGGTTCCCGTCTGCGTCACCGGATGGCGATCAATTCCGCCGACTGGGTGACCACATAGAGGTCGGACCCGACGGCGATCGGATTTTGAAGGGCCGGCGCGCCGATCTTCAAGCTCTTTTCCAAGGCCCCGGTCTTGGCGTTCAGGGCGCGGGCCTCACCGCGGCTGGAAACCACCACGACGCGGTTGTTGGAGAGGATTGGGCCGGACCACAGGGCCCGCTCCTTCTTCTTTTTGACGTCCTTGTTCAGGTCCACGATCCAATAGACCTGCCCATTGTCCCGGGAGACGCAGATCACCTCACCGGCGGTGTCGGTGATATAGACCACGTCGCCCGCCGGCCAGGGGGTGCTGACCGAGGTGATCGGCAGTTCCCAGCGCTGGGCGCCAGTGCGCAGCTCGACGTCGGCGAACACGCCCGAATGGCTGACGGCGAACACGTCGCCGCGATAGATCACCGGCCGGCCGGGGATGTCGCGAATTTCCGACAGGGCGCTGTTGCGGTTGGACTTGGAGAGCACCAGGCTCCACAGGCCATTGCCGTTGGCGGTCTGCAGGGCCACCAGTTCGCCCGAGCCGAACGAGGCCACCACCGCATCGCCGGAGACCGTGGGGCTGGTGGCCGCCAGGATCCGCGCCGTCTCGGTCAGGGCCTGATAGGTCCAGCCCTGGGCGCCGGTCTGAGTGTCGAAGGTCAGCAGGTTGTCGTCCACCGACTCCACGATCACCCGGCCGCCGGCCACGGTGGGGGCGGCATGGACCGGAGCGTCGGTATTGGTGCGCCAGATCTGCTTGCCGCTGGCCGCATCGACCGCGGCCACGAAACGGAAGCCCGAGCTGACGAACAGCTTGCCATCGGCGAAGGCGATGCCGCCGCCGAAGCCTTCCTTGTCATGCTTGGAGCGCTGAGACAGGTCCGTGCTCCAGACCCGCTGGCCGCTCTTGAGATCAAAGGCCGAGACCCGGGCCGCCCCATCCATCACATAGATGCGGCCGTCCCCGGCCACGGGCGGCGCCGTCACATAGGTCTTGCGGTCCGAGCCCTGTCCGAACTTGGCCTTCCAATCGACGGTGAAGGCGCGGGCGGCGTCGACATGGTCGACGGGGCTGTCATTGGAGCCCCCCGGGGTCGGCCAGGCCACCACGGTTTGGGGGGCCGGCAGGTAGAAGTCCTGGCCCTTGAGCGTGTCCGAGGTCTTCAGGGACTGATCGAAGGCGATGATCGGGATTCGCTCGCCCTTGCCCTGGTACTTGGTATGCGGGCCGTTGCTCTTGAAGGGGTTGTGCAGGTGGCCGCAGCCGGCCAGGGCCACGCCGGCCGCCAACAGGACCGCAAGACCCATGGTGCGTTTGATCGTCATTGGGCGGCTCCCGGCTGGGACTGTTGAACGGCGGGGGCGGAAGGCGGTGGCGTCGGGGCGCTGAGGGCGGCCTTGACCGTGGCGGGAATGCCAGCGGCGGCGCCGCTGTCGATCACGGTAAGGGCGATCTTGGCCCGTTGGCGCATGTCGTCCCCGGCGTCCTCAGTCAGGGACAGGACCACGAAGTCCTTGCGCGCTTCGGCGACCTTGCCGAATCGCAGCTTGGTCATGGCCAGGGCTTCCTTGGCCAGGGCGTGGTAGGGGCGTTTGGCGTCGGCGAGCGGGGTCAAGCGGGCCTCAAGATCGGCATAGCTTGCGGTGTCCAGCACGGCCAAGGCGGATTTGAGGCGGGCCGCGTCGCCCAGGGGCTGATCGGGCGCGGCCTTGGCGGCCTCGTCGAACAGATTGGCCGCCTGGGCCGGATCGTTGGCGTTCAGGCGAATCCCCCCCTGCTGCATCAGGGCCAGGTAGCGATAGGCGGGAGACGATCCCTTGGCCGACATGGCGAAGGCGAGGAAGGCGCCGCCGGTGTCACCGTGTTCCAGCTTGTCGAGCCCTTCGGCATAGGCCTGGGACGCCCGCTCGGCGGCCTTGGCCTTGTAGGCGGTGTAGCCCCACCATCCCAGAAAAATGACCAGAACGAGCGCCAGCACCCCCAGGACACCCGGGAGGTACTTACGTGCGAGAGTCCTGTACCGGTCAGAGCGTAGCTGCTCTTCGACCTCTTCAAATACGTCGACCACTAATGAAGGCTCCGGGCCCGGCAGTGAGGATTCAGAGGCCGGGAACCTATAGTGTGAGGCGGCTCGCCGCAACGCGCCGCTTGGACAAAGCGAAATAGCCGTATCAAAGCTCGCCTATCGCCCGCATCACGACCAGGACCAAGCCTACCACAAGGAACGCGCCCGCGGCCCAGAGAAAGTCGGACCCCACGGGCATGTAGTCGAAAAACAGGTGCGCCGGCAGGTGATTGGCCATGGCGATGGAGAAGATCTTGACCGATTGGGTCGACAGGA
The DNA here is from genome assembly GCA_031291685.1 of Caulobacteraceae bacterium. Classification (GTDB taxonomy): domain Bacteria; phylum Pseudomonadota; class Alphaproteobacteria; order Caulobacterales; family Caulobacteraceae; genus Poindextera. Next base: position 8,143 of record JARLIP010000315.1, read on the forward strand.
TCGCGGCCCGGCCGACCACCCCCGACGCCGCCACCTGCCCCACCCCGATCAAGCCGCCGGCGACGCCCAGGCCGCCGATCAACAGGCGCCGAAGGGTCCAGGCGCGGTCGAGTCGGCTCGACACCCGGCGCGCGAAGGCTTCCGAGTCGCCCAGGGGCGGCGCCTCGGCGAACAGTCGACCCAGCCGTCCCTCGAACTCGGGGTCAGCCATTCAGACGCCTCCCCACGCCAGCCCCGACCGGAGCTTGTCCAGGCCACGTTTGACTTCGGATTTGACCGCGCTCAATGGCGCATTTAAGGCGTCCGCCACCTCGGCATGTGAGAACCCCGCCCCGTAGCAGAGCCCCACGCAGAGCCGTTCCGACCGGGTGAGCCCCCGCAGGGCCTGATCCAGATCCGCGCCACCGAGGACGTCCTGGGCGATGGCAGACGTCTCGCCATCGGGCCGCGCCGTCAGATCCAACAGGCCGCCCCGCGTCTCCCGACGCAACCGCTTGATGTAGAGCCGGGCGACGATGCGCTTGATCCAGGCCAGGAAGGCGCTCTCGCCGCGAAAATCGCCGATCTGCTCGAAGGCCGTCAGGAAGCCCTCCTGGGCCACATCGTCGGCCAGGGTTGGGTCCGCGCCCAGGCGCAGCAACAGGCCGCGGATCGCCGCGCCATGTCGGCGAACCAATTCGCCGTAGGCCGCTCGATCTCCGCCCTGCGCCAATCCCGCGAGCTCCACGTCATGGCTGGACGCCAGGACTGGAGGGCGAGCTTTTGGGTTGCTCATGGCGCTCTCCCGTCAGCGCGCCAGCCTCAATCCTTCGCTTTGTCGCGGTTGACCAGGGCCAGCACGACGAAACCCAAACCTATGAAGGTGGGAAAGGCGGCCATGCCGCACAGCGGCCCGACCATATCGCCATCCCCGGTGAGCCCGAGGGCCAGGCCCATGCCCGCCATGCCAAGCCCGATGGTGGTCAGGACCACGCCACGGCGCATGTCGCTGGGCGGACTGCGCAGCTTACCGCCCGCATTCAAGGTCTCCAGCAACTCGCCGGAAACCGGCTGGCCCTTCTCGACCATCAAGCGCAAGGTTTCGTGCAATCGCTGACGCTCGCGGTTCTTGAAATAGGATCCGATCCAGATCGGACCCACAACGACGGCCAGGACCATCAGAATCCCAGCCAGTGGAACCAGTTGATTTATAAAACTATCCATCGCCCTCGCCCTCAAATCCCGACCCGGAATCGCAGTGTCCGCCGGGTCTTCTCGTGCGGACAGTTCGGTCATGCCGCGTCCCCAGCGCAAAAGCCCGTGAACTCTTCTTAATCTGACAGATCCGACCTTCAGCCCGCCCCAGAAAACCTTCAACGGCTGGCCGGAACGGGTCCCTTGGCGGGCTGGGTCGCCTGAGCCCGGGCCCGGTCCGCCTCAAGCAGGCTCGCCAGTTCCTCGGCCGCGTTCCGGGTGCTCTGGATCATCTGCCCCTCGTCGTCGCGGAAGGCCCGCTGCTGGGTCAGGAGCTGTTCGTCATAGTCCCTGAACAGGCCGACCTCCCGCCGGGCGCGATCTGGCGGATGGCCCAGGGCCTTGAGCGTGGCCTCGGCCATGCGCAGGCTGGAGTGGTAGGTCTCCCGGGTGACGTCGAGCACCGCCATATCCATCAGCTGATGGGCGTGGAAGCGATTGCGGGCCCGGGCCACGATCTTCAGGTGCGGGAAGTTGCGGGTGACCGTCTCGGCGATGGCCAGGCTTTCCTTGACGTCCGCGGTGGTCAGGACCAGCAGCCGGGCCTGATCGGCGCCAGCGGCGCGCAGGACCTCGGGGCGGGATGGATCGCCAAAGAAGACCTTACTGCCATAGCGGCGCACGGTCTCGACCTGCTCGGAATCGTTTTCCAGGGCCGTGAAGGCGATCCCCTGCATGCGCAGGATCCGGGCCACGATCTGCCCCATCCGGCCGAGGCCGGCGATGATCACCGGGGCGTCCTGGCTCTCGATCTGGTCGTAGGGCTTGGTCTTGGGCTTGGTCATCCTGGGGATGATGAAACGTTCGGACAGGGAAAACAGCAGCGGACTGATCAGCATCGACAGGGCGATGATCAGGGTCGCCCGCTCCGCCAGAGGCCCCGGCAAGGCGCCGACGGCCACGGCGGCGGCGAACAGGACGAAGGCGAACTCGCTGCCCTGGGGCAGGGCCAGGGCGAAGCGAAGGGCGGTCATGGCCTTTTGCCGCCGCGCCAGGGCCAAGCCATAGAGAATCAGGGCCTTCACCAGGACCAACAGGATCACCCCGCCAAAGATCAGCAGGGGCTGGGCCCAGGCCAGATGGACATTGGCTCCCATGCCCACCGAGATGAAGAAGAAGCCCAGGAGCAACCCCTCGAAGGGCTCCACATCGGCCCTCAGTTCATGGCGGTATTCGGAGTCCGACAGCAACACCCCGGCGGCGAAGGCGCCCAGGGACATGGGCAGGCCCACCAGCTCCGTGATCGCCGCCGCCCCCACCACCAGCATAAGGGCCGTGGCGGTGAACACCTCCGGCGTGCGCGCCCCGCCCACCAGGCGGAACAGGGGCCGCATCAGGAGCCGCCCGCCGATCAGGATCACCGCCACCCCGGCGGCGGCCTTGGCGATGGACAGCCATGGCATGGCCTGGGCCGCGCCGCCGTGGGTCATGAAGGGCGCCAGGGCCACCAGGGGGATCGAGGCCAGGTCCTGGAACAGCAGCACCGCGAAGCTCTCGCGCCCCGAGGCCAGGCCCAGCAGGTCGCGCTCGGCCATCATCGGCAGGGCGATGGCGGTGGAGGACAGGGCCAGCCCAACCCCCAGGATGCTCGCCGCCGGCCAGCTGGCGCCCACCGCATGGGCCAGGACCGCCAGCAGGGCGCCGGTCACGATCACCTGGGCCGAGCCCAGGCCCAGCACCGGCTTGCGCATCAGCCAGATCCGCTTGGGCCGCAGCTCCAGCCCGATCAGGAACAGCAGCATCAAGACGCCAAGTTCCGAGACCTCGGCGATCTGCTTGACGTCCCGGACCAGACCCAGGGCGAAGGGGCCGATCAGGACCCCGGCCACCAGGTAGCCCAGGACGCTGCCGAAGCCGAACCGCCGGCTGATGGGCACGAACAGGACCGAGGCGGCCAGGAGCACGAGAAGGGTCTGGATCATGCCTAACCTCTAGCGTCTTGCCGCGGCCCTGGACACGGCGTTCTCGCCCCCCCAGGGCTTCTGCTCACAGGGTCTGGATCTGCCCCTGAAAGCGGTTGATCAACCATTGGGCGGCGGGGCCCGGAGGCGCGTCGGTGCGGTAGATGATCTGCAGCGGATAGGTGCGGTCACGCCAGTCGGCCATATCCAGGGCCACCAGCCGTCCAGCCTCGATATCCGCCCGGGCCATGGGTTCGGGCAGGCTGCCCCAGCCGATCCCCGCCAGTAGCAGGGCGTGCTTGGCGCCCAGGTCCGCCAAGCGCCAGGTCTTCAGCCCCAGGACCCCGAAATCGTCGCCCGCGGTCAAGGGCGAGCGGTCGGTGAGCACCAGCTGGATGTGATCCCGTCCGGCTCCTGGCGCGTGGGCCCTCTGTCGGGCCAGGGGGTGAAAGGGCGCGGCCACGGGGATCAGGCTCACCCCACCAATGCCGACCATGTCCAACTGATCGCCACCCTCGACATTGACGTGATGCGGGCCGCTGACCCCGATCACCGCGCCGCCGCCCAGAACCTTTTGGGTCACCGCCCCCAGGGCCTCCACGTGCAGGCGCAGGCCCACCGCCGGAAAGGCCGCCTGGAACGCCTCAAGGGCGTCCACCAGCCGGGTGGTGGGCAGCATGACATCGACCACCAGGGAAACCTCCGCCTCCAGTCCCTCGGACAGGCCCTTGACCTTGGCCCGCAGGCGATCGACCCCGTGGGCCAGGGCGCGAGCCTCGGCCAGCACCGCCTGTCCCGCCGGGGTCAGGACCGGCTTGCGGGTGCCGACCCGGTCGAACAGGGCCAGGCCCAGCTGGGCCTCCAGATTGTCCACCGCATAGGTGATGGCCGAGGTCGCCCGGTTCAGCCGCCGCGCGGCGCCGGCGAAACTGCCGGCCTCGACCACCGCCACCATCACCTGGAGCTGATCGAAGGTCGGGGTTCCGGGATTACTCATTTCGATATTCCTGAAAAGTTAGTTCAAAATTATGCGGATTTTCGGAATATGCCAACCGCCCTAGTTTCTCGTCATCAGACACGAGGAGGGCGCGATGAGCCTCTCACAACCACCGCAACCGACCGACGCCCCGGCCCAGGGCGCTCAAGGCGCGCCCCGCGCCGTGGTCTCGCTGCACCAGGCCTTCCGCACCCTGGAAGGGGACGGTTTCGAGGTGCGCCGAGCCATCCCCTCGCAGCATTTCGAGGCGATCGGGCCGATCATCTTCTTCGACCACTTCGGCCCCATCCATGTGCGGCCCGGCGAGGCCAAGGGCGCCTCGGCCCATCCCCATGCGGGGATCGAGACCCTGACCCTGCTGCTGGAAGGCCGCTCCGAGCACAAGGACAGCCTGGGCAACGCCAGCGCCATGGGCCCCGGCGAGGTGCAGTGGATGCGCGCCGGGCGGGGCATCATCCACGACGAGGGGCCAGACGAGGCGATGCGCCGCGACGGCGGCGCCAACCACGGCGTCCAGCTGTGGATCAACCTGCCAAAGGGTCAGAAGCATATCGACCCAGCCTATCGCCATGTGCCCGCCGATCAGGTTCCGGCGCTGGCGTCCGCCGACGGCAAGGCCCGCACCCGGCTGGTGGCGGGCGCCCTTGGGAAACTGACCGGGCCAATCGAGACCTTCGGCCATCCCCTGGTGGCCCATGTGACCCTCAAGGCCGGCGGCGCGGTCACCCTGTCCCTGCCCGAACCCCGGGAACTGGCGGCCTATGTGATGGTTGGCCAAGCCCAGATCGGCGCCCTGGCCCAGCCCGTGGAGGCCGGCCAACTGGCCCGCCTGGGGCCGGGGGACGATGTCACCCTTTCGGCGTCCGGCGACGCCGAGATCCTCTTGGTCGGCGGCGATCCCCTGGACGCCCCGATCGTTCGCCACGGACCGTTCGTCATGAACTGCATCGACGAACTGGAACGCGCCGTCCGCGACTACCACGCCGGCCGCATGGGCCGGATCCCGGTTTAGGGCGGCGATCTTCAAGACAGGCCAAGCCTGTTTCCACCTTTCCTCCCCTCCCCGAAATCCAACAGGAGACTGAAATGACCAAGGTTCTGGTGCTCTACTATTCGACCTACGGCCACATCGAGACCATGGCCAAGGCCGTGGCCGAAGGCGCCCGCGAAGCTGGCGCGACCGTCGATATCAAGCGCGTGCCCGAGACCGCCCCGGAAGCGGTGGCCAAGGCCGCCCACTTCAAGCTCGACCAGGAAGCCCCGATCGCCAAGGTCGAGGACCTGGCCGACTATGACGCCATCATCATCGGCGCCGGCACCCGCTTCGGCCGCATCTCCTCGCAGATGGCGGCCTTCCTCGACCAGGCCGGCGGGCTGTGGGCCCGCGGGGCCCTGAACGGCAAGGTCGGCGGCGCCTTCACCGCCACGGCCACGCAACATGGCGGTCAGGAAACCACCCTGTTCTCGATCATCACCAACCTGCTGCACTTCGGCATGGTGATCGTGGGCCTGGACTATGGCCACGGCGCCCAGATGACCCTGGACGAGATCACCGGCGGCAGCCCCTATGGCGCCACCACCCTGGCCGGCGGCGACGGCTCGCGCCAGCCCTCGGAAATCGAACTGCAAGGCGCTCGCTATCAGGGCCGCCGGGTCGCCGAAACGGCCATCAAGCTGTCGGCCTAAGCGAGAGAGAACGGGCCGCCGCGGAACCTCACCGCGGCGGCTTCGTCCCTGTTTGAAGGGCTTGCCTCAGCCGTCCTGAAGACAGGGAGAAACGAACAGATCTCCCCGCCAGGCGCCCCGCGCCGTGCGAACCGCCACGACCAGCCAGACCCCCGCCAGCGCAGCCACCAGCCCGCCGCCGAAGATCGCGAAGGCCGGGATCGGCAGGACGGCGCCGAGGCGAAGGGTGGCCAGGGTGAAGACCCCCAGGGGGAAGGTATAGCCCCACCAGCCGAGATTAAAGGGCAGACCCAGGCGCAGATAGCGCAGGGTGATCAGCAGAGCCATCAGCGCCCACCACAGGCCGTAGCCCCACATCAGCAGGCCACCGATCAGTCCCACGCCCCGGGCGGCCGCGGCGTAATCCCCCAGACCGTTGGCGGAGAAGATCGCGGGGGCGGCCTGGCCCAGCACGATCAGGCCAAGGGCGCCGGTGCCGATGGGACCCAGGGCCAGCCAGCTGGAGGCGGCCATATTGGCGTGGGGCAGCTTGTGGATCGCCATACGCAGCACCAGGATCACCAGCACCCCCATGGCCAGCGGCACGGAGCAGGCCCAAAGGACATAGCTCGCAATCAGGACCGTCAGCTGATCCCCCGCCCCTGCCAGGTGGGGCGCCAGCGGGCCGCCGCTGACCGCCGCCACCTCGGCCGCGACCATGGGCAGGAGCCAGACGGCCGTCATCTGGTCGATGGCGTGGCTCTGGCGGGTGAACATCATGAAGGGGATGGCCAGGCCGCAGATCAGGGCCAGGGCCGCGTCGAACCACCAGAGCCCTTCGGCCAGGGGGATCACCCCATGTCCCCATCGGGTGAGGCCAAAGGTCAAAAGTCCATTGATGAGGGTGGCCAGGGCCATGGGGATGCAACCGAAGAACATCGAGACCACCGAATGGCCGAAGATCCGCCGGGCCCCATCGAAGAAGAAGATCCAACGGGCGGCGTAGAGCAGGCTGAACAGGGCGAAGAGGCCAATATTGAACAGCCACAGCCCCTCACCCACCGCTCTCAGGCCAGGAACCGCGCCCGGCGCCTGGGCCAAGGCCAGGGCCAGAACCCCCGTGCCCATGCTGGCGGCGAACCAGTTGGGGGTGAACTGGCGGACGACTTCCCTAGGGTGGCTCAATCCTGAAAGGGGTTTCAGGCCAAAAGCCACGGCTCGGACGGCGGCGTCGGACATGATCTGATCTCCGGTCTAGGCCGAAGGGATGCGCCTGATATTCGTTCAGTTCCAACGCATTATGGAGCACATATCGTTCGATAAAATATGTTGATTGATCAGGCTAAGGCCGCCGTCTCGATCATGGCGATGAAGGCGTCGCCCGCCTTGCTGCGATAGCGCTGGCGGTGGCGCAGGAGGTGAAAATCCCTGGCGGGCAGGTCCAGGGGTATCTGGACCAGGGCGCCCGTGGCCACGCCGGAAGCGGCCACGCTAAGGGCCATGATCGCCGCCCCGGCCCCCGCCTCCACCGCCGTGCGCACGGCCTCGTTCCCCGGCAGCACCAGGGCGACCTCCAGATCGCCAAGCCGCAGCCCCCGCCGGGTGAGGGCCGCCTCAAGGGCGCCCAGGGTGCCCGAGCCCGCCTCGCGCAGCACCCAGGGGGTGGCGGTCAGGATGGGCGCCGCGTCTGGCCCCCTCACGGCCCAGGGATGCCCAGCCCCCACGAACAGGCCCATGCGGTCCTGGTCGATCACCCGCCGGCTGAGGACGGGATCGTCGATCTCCCCCTCCACCAGGCCAAGCTCCGCCGCCCCGTCCGCCACGGCCCGGGCCACCTGGGCGGTGTTGCCGATGGCCACCTCGATGGCGATGCCGGGATAGATGCGGTGAAAGGCGGCCAGGCGCGGGGGCAGCCAATAGCTGGCGATGGTCTGGCTGGCCTGGATGGTCAGGCGCCCCCGGGCCAAGCCGCCCAGGTCCGCAAGGGCCACCTCCGCCGCATCGACCCGGGCCAGGACCCCGCGAGCCTCGGCCAGGAAGATCCGGCCGGCGTCGTTGAGCACGATGCCGCGCCCCACCCGGTCAAACAGGGCCACCCCATGACCGGCCTCCAGGGTGCTGACCGCGCTGCTCACCGCCGACTGGGTCAGGTTCAGGGCTTTGGCCGCCTGGGTGACGTGCTGGCGCTCGGCCACAGCCACGAAGATACGCAGCTGCTCAAGCGTCATGGTCGCCCAAGGCCTCCAGCCGCTCGATCGCCGCGTCGATGAACACCCTCACCCGGGTGGACAGGTGCCGGGCCGAAGGGAACAGGGCGAAGATGGGCGCCGGGGCGCTACGCCAGCCCGGCGCCACCCGCTCCAGACGCCCCAGGGCCAGATCGGCGGAGACGTCGATCCGCGACTTCAGCATGATCCCGTGGCCGGCCAGGGCCCAATCGCGCACCACGTCCCCATTGGCCGCGCGCAGACGGGGCCGGGCCTCGACCTCGACCACGGCGCCGTCAGGCCCTTCAAGCCGCCAGGGGCCGCCCCCATCCGCGTAGCGCAGCCACCGGTGACCCACGGCCTCCATGGGCGTGCGGGGCCGGCCCCATCGGTCGAGATAGGCGGGCGAAGCCACCAGGATGCGGTGACTATCCGCCAGCTTGCGCATCACCGCGGTGCTGTCCACCAGCGGGCCGATGCGCACGGCCACGTCAATCCGGGCCTCCACCAGATCGTCCAGTTCATCACTGAGGCGCAGGTCCACATCCAGCTTGGGATAGCGCTCCACCAGCCCGGCCACGATCGGAGCGATATGGATACGGCCGAAGGAGACCGGGGCGCTGATGCGCAACAGGCCCCGGGGCTCCTCGCGTCCGCTGGACAGGCGCAGTTCCGCCGCCGTCAGGGCGTCCAGGGCCTGGTCCACATGGGCCAGAAGGGCCAGGCCCTCCTCGGTGGCCGACAGGCTGCGGGTGGTGCGGTGGGCCAGGCGCACGCCGGCGCGCCGTTCCAGGCTGGCCAGACGCTTGCTGACTACCGCCAGCCCCACCCCCAGGTCCCGGGCGGCGGCGGACAGGCTGCCCAGGGCCACGATGCGCTGGAAGGTGCGCAACTCATTGAGGTCGTCGAGCACGATTGTGGACCCTGGTTCAACAATGCCTCTACAGTTTGGCGAATTCTCATCGCCTTGGCCATGGGCGATAGGGTGGCCATGAACGAGCCCAGCCCCCTTCCCCACCCGATCCTGTCGCGCCGGACCCTGCTGAGCGCGGGCGCCGGCCTGGCCGCGACCCAGGGCGGGCTCGCCTTCGGCAAGGAGATGATCATGAGCCCACAAACCCATGCCTGGCCCGGCGGCGCGCGCCTCGCGGTCAGTCTGTCCCTGATGTTCGAGGCCGGCGGCCAACCCATCTCCGGCGCCGCGGGCGTGATCCCCGAGCCCATCGAGAAGGGCCTGCCGGACCTGCCCACCAACGCCTTCTTCCAATACGGCGTCTATGAGGGCGTGCCGCGCCTGCTGGACCTGTTCGACCGCCATCAGATCAAGATCTCGTCCTTCATGGTCGGCCAGGCGGTGGAAAAGGCGCCGGATCTGGCCCGGGAGATTGTGCGCCGGGGGCATGAGGCGGCGGCCCATGGGCGCACCTGGGAGAACAGCTACGCCCTGGACCCCGAGGCCGAACGGCGGTTCATCGCCGACTGCGTGGCCAGCATCGAGACCGTCACCGGCCAGCGCCCCCTGGGTTGGAACGCCTATTGGATGCGCAATTCCCCGCGCACCCTGGATATCCTCCAAAACCTGGGCTTCCTCTATCACATAGACGAACCCAGCCGGGACGAGCCGTTCATCACCCCGCTCAAGGGCGGCGACTTCGTCACCGTGCCCTACACCTTCCATATGAACGACATCGTCTCCTACCCCTTCGCCGGCTTCGATCCCGCCGCCTATGAACAGGCCCTGAGGGACGAGTTCGACCAGCTCTATGAGGAAGGCGCCCAACGCCGGCGGATGATGGTGATCAGCCTGCACGACCGAATTTCCGGCCACGCCAACCGGGTGCGGGTGCTGGACCGGTTCCTGACCTATGCGCGGTCCAAGCCGGGGGTGTGGTTCGCGCGCAAGGACGAGATCGCCCGCTGGGCCCTAGAGCATAGGGCGGATACGCCGGTGGAGCGGCGCGGGCCGCCGACCCTCAGCGGCCTGCCGGGATCGGCCGCGTAATTCGGGTCAGCGCCTCCCCAACAGGGCCAGGGCCTCCCGCGCCAGGGTCGTGGTCAACTCGCCGGCCGGCATCTCCCGCCCCAGCCTGGCCGCCTGGCCGGACCACAGGTTGGTGAAGTCGGACCGCCCCTCCGCCTCGGCCTTGGCCCGCAGGGGCGCGAGCGCGCCGCCGGCGGTGGGAAAGGCGGGCGGCAGGTCGGACAGCGGCCCAAGCTCGCGCATCAGGCGGTTGATCACGCCCCGGGCGGGCCGACCGGTAAAGAGGTTGGTCACGGCGGTGTTGTCGTCCCGGGCCGCCTTGAGCGCCTGACGATGTGTGGTGGGGATCTTGGCCTCCGGGGTGAACAGATAGGCCGTGCCGATCTGCACCGCCGAGGCGCCCAGGGCCAGGGCGGCGACAATCCCGCGGGCGTCGGCGACGCCGCCGGCGGCGATGACCGGAACCGTCACGGCGTCCACGACCTGAGGGACCAGGGCGAAGGTCCCGGCCTGGGCGGCCATGTCCTCCGTCAGGAAACTGCCCCGGTGCCCACCGGCCTCCAGGCCCATGGCGATGACGGCGTCGCAGCCGTGAGCCTCCAGCCAGACGGCCTCGGCCACCGTGGTCGCCGAGGCGATCACCAGGCAGCCGGCCGCCTTGACCCGGGCCAGCAGCGCCTGTTCAGGCAGGCCGAAGTGGAAGCTGACCACCTTGGGCCGATGGGTTTCCACCAGGGCGCAGAACGCCTCGTCGAAGGGCGAGCGCCCGCCGGGGGTGACCGGCGCGGCGGGATCGAGGCCCGCCTCCACATAGTAGGGCGCAAGGCGGGCCCGCCAGGCCATGTCCCGCACGGGATCGGGAGCCGGGGTCTTGTGGCAGAAGAAGTTGAGGTTGATCGGCCGGTTGGTCGCCCCCCGCACGGCCTCCAGCGCCTGGCCCAGCCCCGCCGCGTCGTACTGCGCCGCCGGCAGCGAGCCCAGGCCGCCGGCCTGGCTGACCGCGATCGCCATCTGGGGCGTGGAGGCGCCGGCCATGGGCGCCTGGACGATTGGCGCATCGATGCCAAACAGGTCGAGGATCCGGCGGTCAGACCATGAATTCACAGCGATTTCCTTCATCTTTATATCCTGGCCCGCGCGGCGGATCTGCGCCCCACCATCATACCGAGACGGCTGACTTGGTGAGCGCCAGGGCCTTCGCAAAGGCCCGCAGGATCGACCAGTTGGCCCGCAGCGCCCGACCGAACCGGGGAGCGTCGGCTCGGGTCTCTCCCGTAACCAGAATCTGCGCATAGGCGCCCCCGGCGCGGCGCCACAACAGGGCCGGCGCCATGTTCACCGAGAGCGGCAGACCACTGTTGAAAAAGCGCCCCAGCACGGCCCGGGAATAGCCCTTCATGCCACACAGAAGATCCCGCACCCCAAACCGCGCGCCCCCCACCGCGCCCACTGCATACTCCACCAGCCTCTGGGGCTTGGGCCGATAGCCGCAGATCAGGTCCGCGCCACCGTCGAAGGCCGCTCGGAACTGGGCCAGGATCGCCGGATCGTGCTCCCCATCCGCGTCCAGGGTCACGACGAAGCCGTAGCCGTCGGCCCAGGCCTGCCGCAGGCCCGTCTCCAGGGCGCCGTCATAGCCGTGCGCCTTGGCCGCCATCACCCTGGCGCCGGCGTCGATGGCGATCTGGCGCGAGGTGTCGGTGGAGCGGTCGTCCACCACGATCACGTCCCCATGGACCGCCGCCCCGCGCACCACGGCGCCCAGGGTCGCGGCCTCGTTGTGGCAGGGAATGACCACGGCCATGCGCTTGTCAGGAGGATTTGAAGCGTCAGCCATTTTCCAAAATTAACCGGGGACTTGCGCCAAAGACATCTTCATTGGGATGAAGTTACGTCCCTAGGCTAGGTCCGCCCAGGTCAGCACGTCGCCGGCCTGCTTGCCGCCCTGCAACGTCCGGCCCACCACCTTGTCGATCCAGCGTGGATCGATGGCCTCCGCCGGACAGGGGCGCAGGCATTCCAGATCCTCGTCCGATAGGCGATGGCCGGTCGGCAAGTCGGCCCGCAGACGGATGGCCCGGCGCTGGACGATCACGGTCTGGGTCTCGTTACCCTCGACGATCTTGACCCCCGTGCCCAGGGCCGCCTCCAGGCGCCGGGAGGCGTCGACCATCGCCCGCCAGGTCGCGGGGTTGAGGGCGAAGGCGTGGTCCGGCCCCTCACGGCCATTGTCGTCGGTGAAGTGCTTTTCAATCACCCGCGCCCCCAGAGCGATGGCGCCCAGCACCGCCTCGTGCCCCGGGGTGTGGTCCGACAGGCCCAGCGGCAGGCCGGGCCAGCGGATGGCGAAGGTCTGCAACACCTTCAGGTTCACGTGGTTGAAGTTGTCTTCCGAGCCGCTGTAGTTGGTGTTGCACTGGAGCAGGACCAGGGCCGGGTTCTGCGCCAGCACCACCTCCACCGCCTGCTCGACCTCCTCCATGGTGGTCGCCCCGGTGGCCAGCAGCACGGGCTTGCCCACGCTGGCGCAGGCCTTCAGGAAGGCGTGCCAGGTGATGTCCCCCGAGCCCACCTTCACCGCCGCCATATAGGGCGCCTGGGTCTCCAGGGCCTCCACGTCATAGGGTGTGGTCATATAGTCGATTTCGGCGGACCGGCAGGTCTCGACCAGGGTCTCGGTCCAGTCCCGGCGGGTGTGATAGGCGTCATAGACCTCCACCACCGAGCGCTTCCAGGCGGACTGGTGGGCCTGCTGCGCGCCCAGGCGGTCGAAGCCGAACTGGCTCACGATCTTGTCGGCCACGAAGTGTTGGAACTTGGCGCAGTCGGCGCCCGCCTCCTTGGCCCGCCAGATCAGGGCCTTGGCCCGCTCCAGGTCGCCGTCGTGGTTGGCGGCGATATCGGCGATGAAATAGCTGGGGTCAGTGGCCGAGATCGACCGGCCGCCAATGTTCACTTCAGCCTGCCAACGCATGTCAGAGTCGCCGTTCTTCGAGATGAGCCATCAGGTTCGCGATGACCCCGTCCAACCTGGGAAGGGGCCGTTCGAGCATGCGCTCGGCGCGGGTGACATCCAAGCCCAGGCTGTCGGCCCGCGCCGTGGCCTGGCGCCCGACGCTGGCCGTCCGCGCCCGGGTCAGGTCGCGCCCCTGGGCCTTGGCCAGGGCCAGGACGAACTGCGCCTTGGAGAACACCTCCCCGGCCCCGAGATTGAGCCGGCCCGACGCCGACCCAAGGGTCAGGCCGATCACCGCCTCGGCCAGGGTCCAGACGTCCAGGCTGGAGACGAACTGGTCGTCATA
>JARLIP010000316.1 GCA_031291685.1 Caulobacteraceae bacterium
CCAGGAGTTCGCCTTGCCCGCGTTCGATCGAAGATATCGCCCGACGGCCGGCAACCGCTCCCTGGGTGTGAATTTCAACGCCACGGGTTTGTGGCTGGCAGGCACACCGCTGATTCATAGGACAGTCAGCGGATTCACAACCCGGCCAGAGGACGAGATTGGCGCCCTGATGCAAGCGGCATATGGGCTAGACTTCGATCCGGCAGGCCTGTGGTCAGGACTCGATACTGTCGCCCATGCGCTCAATCATGGCGACATGGCGGGAGCCATCATCGCCGCCTTAAGGCTGAGATTGCCCGACCTGGAGTCGAACTCCGCATCCGACATCGCTCATGTCGATAGAGCCTTCGCCAAATTCAACCCCTCGGAACTTAGAGATCGCCGAGGTCGCTGGGTGACGTTGGGAGAACAACCCGCGAAGAATGTCTCCAGGCCGAGTCACCAGCAGACGAGCGACTCGAGGCGCCAAAATCAGCCAAATCGGCGTCCTGCCCAATACCCTCGCCATTCAGCGAGTGAATTAAAAATCCCCCCCTTAAGGCCCAGCCCGCTTAGTCAGGACAGTCAGAGACTTATATCAAGCACCGCGTCATTCGCACTTGATCGCAGTTCTGCTGAGCTTCTAGTTTGACGAGAGACTGAAATTTCGTTCGGCATGGGGACAGAAATAGATCCAGGTCCCGGTCGTTTGCTATACGAATGGCGGACGGGATCCGGGCCGCAGGTTCGAATTCTGGAACCATATTCGGCATTTTCAGAACAGTTCGCATCCGCCCCATCGACCCAGGACGGTGTTGTGAAGGCCTTGCGATTTTGGACCAATCGGCCAGCCGGACTGGCCGGAATAGATGAAAAATATATGCTTACCGATTACGGCGTAACATTTGACCCAAAGCAATTCATCGAAGACGCCGAATCGATGAATGCAGCATCCCATATTGTTGGCTCATTTACGCTATACGGAATTGTAGATAATAGAATAGTTCACTGGAAGGCCATCAATGACATGGGACTCCATTCCTTCACAGCAGGAAATTGGGCAGATAGGTTGCACCTTCCAGCGAGCGCGCCCGACATCGATCGGCCCCTCCCCTTCGGCACAACGAGACAAGTCATCCTTTTGGACACTGATCTAACTGGAAAGCCAATAAAATACACCCGAAAACATTAGATGACGAAATCAAAAATTGAATTACTCATCGCATTTTTACTATTAACCGGATGCCATAAATTCGACAAAAACGATCTACCAGGCATCTACGCACACACCGCCCGAAATAGCGTCACCGTTCCAGCCAAACTATATTTATATAGAAACAATACTTATAAAGTATGTTTTCCAAATTGTGAAATCGGGACATATTCCGTCGTTTCAGTTGCTGGATTTCCAGATCGAGTCTATTTTGAGGGGGCCGCCATGTCTGACTATGCTAGGAAATCTGGGGTAATAAATACCGAACCCAGCCACCAAGAGGGTGTGGTCGATTATGGAATTGGCTGCCCGTGTATCGATGTCGACGTAGCTATCGGGGAGTATTTTGAGAAATCCGCCGATGGCAGCGCCCATTGAGAGCCTGTTTCATAGGTTGGGAGCGTGACAGGCGATGCGGACACCAGGCCAACCCGCCACGTCCTTGATGTGGACGCCAAGCCTCAGCCCCTCGGCGTCAAGGCCCGCTTCATGGCCTTCAGGTTCTGGGCGCAGAAGGTGCGAAGGCCCGCCTCCAGGGCCTCGGCGTCCGCCCCGGGCTGAGGCGCGAAACTGATATCCAGCTCGATCCGCGCCTGATCGTCCGCCACCGGCGCCGCCCGCACGGTGGAGCGATAGCCGCTCATTCCCGGCCGGGGCAGGGTGTAGGTGTAGAAATAATCCCCGCGCTCCAGCAGGCGCTCCTTGAACCTCTGCCCGTCGCGCAGGGTAAGGACGCGGTATTCGGCGTCGCCCTCCACCTGGCGTTCCTCGCTTTCGACCGCCGGGGCCCACGCCTTCATGCCGAAGAAGTCGCCGATGACGCTCCACACCTGAGCCGCCCCTAGCGCGACCTCTTCACTGACCACGACCCGACGCACTGAAGCCAACGCCATTCTCCCTGATTTCCGCCCTTATTATTTTGTTCCTGGTGCGGACGGCGGGACTCGAACCCGCACTCTCTGACGAGAAACAGATTTTAAGTCTGCTGCGTCTACCGATTCCGCCACGTCCGCGCCGGAACGCCCTGCATAGGGGATCAGGCCGCGCCGGTCGAGGCGCTCGGCGCCCCTACAGCCAACGCCGCCACTTGAACCACAGAATCGGCAGGATGGTGGCCAGGGCGATCACGCCCAGGCCGTAGGGATAGCCGTATTTCCAGCCCAGCTCTGGCATGTCGTGGAAGTTCATGCCGTACATGCTGGCCACCAGGGTCGGCGGGATGCCCACCACCGAGGCTATGGTCAGGACCTTGAACAGGTCGTTCTGCTCGATGTTGATGAAGCCCAGCACCGCGTCCAGCAGGAACTGCACCTTGCCCGACAGGTGCCCCTCGAACTGGTTGAGGGACTCGATGTCCAGGCTGACCGCGTGCAGGCGGGTGGCGTGCTCGGGGCTGATCCAGTCCTTGGCGTTTTCCTGCACGAAGGGGGCGATGCGCCCCACGCCCAGCAGGCTGTCGCGGATCATCGACACCCGCTCGCCGCTGTCGCCCAGGGCCCGCAGATGCCGGCGCAGCACGTCCTTTTCCCGGGGGGTCTTGCCGGGGCCGGCGCCGTTGCTGGGGGCGCGGAACACCCGGCGGGAGATTTCGTCCAGCTTGCCGCGCACCCGCTCCAGAAGGTCGGCCTGGCGGTCCACCACCGCCTCCATCAGCACCACGAAGGCGGCCATACTGCTGCTTTCCCGCCCCTGGGGACAGGCCCGCTCGGCGGCGTCCTCGAACACCTTAAGCTTCTCGAACCGCACCGTGACCAGAAGCTCCGGAGTCAGGATCATGCCCAGATAGGACAGCTCCGGTTCCGCCGTATCGGCCTTGGCGATCACCGGGGTGGACAGGCGCAGCACCTGGCCGTCGACGATCAGCTGGCTGGTGCGCTCGATCTCGCTGAGGTCCTGCAGGGTCGGCACCCGATGGCCGCAATGGTCCTCGATCAGCCGGATCTCCGCCTCGGTGGGGTCCAGAAGGTCGATCCACACCGTCTCGGCCGCCGGGGCGCTGTCCCCCGCCGCTCCGTGGGGATGATAGAACAGCATCAGGCGCCGGTGGCCTGGGACGCGACCGGCGCCGGCGGGTCGATGATCGGCCCGGTGATCCCGGCCTCGGCCAGGGCGTCCACCAGTTCGCCGATGGTCGCCTCGATCTCGTCCGGATCGCGCCCGCGCAGCACCAGGTTGGAGCCGTAGCCGTCCGGGGTGAAGAAGGGATAGCTGCCCAGGGACATGTCCGGATGGGCCTTGGCCACCCGCTCCAGGGGCTCGGCGATCAGGCCCTCGCCAAAGCCCTCCACCCGCACCGTGCGCGAGACCACCACCGCTCCGCCCTTCAGGCGCCAGCCCACATCCTCCAGCATCCCCCGCATCACCTGGGGCACCCCAGCCATGACGAACACATTGCCGATCATGAAGCCCGGCGGGCCACCCACGGGGTTCTTGATCAGCTCGCCCCCCTCGGGCACGCGGGCCATGCGCCGACGGGCGGCGTTGGGCTCGGCGCCCCAGCGCGCGGTGAGCATGGCGATGATTTCGGGGTGCTCATAGAGCTCGACCCCAAAGGCCTCGGCCACGCAGTCGGCGGTGATGTCGTCGTGGGTCGGGCCGATACCCCCGGTGGTCAGCACATAGTCGTAGCGCCCGCGCAGGGCGTTGAGGGCGGCGATGATCTCGTCCTTGATGTCCCCCACCACCCGCGCCTCGGCCAGGTCCACCCCATGGGCGCCCAGGAACTTGGCGATGGCGTTGAGATTGGTGTCCTGGGTGCGCCCCGAGAGGATCTCGTCGCCGATGATCAGGACCGCCGCCGTCACCCGTTCCGCTGTCGCCTTCACGCCGCCGCTCTCCTATGGTTCAGCCTCGTCCTTCCTCCTTCGAGTAGGCTTTAGATGCAGTTCCCGCAACCGCTGGAGCACGGGGTTCTGGTCCGGCGCTACAAGCGTTTCCTGGCCGATGTGGTCATGGACGATGGCCGCGAACTGACCGTCCACTGCCCCAACCCCGGCGCCATGCTGGGCCTGAACACCCCCGGCTTCGGCGCCTGGATCTCCCGCTCTCCCGATCCCAAGCGCAAG
>JARLIP010000317.1 GCA_031291685.1 Caulobacteraceae bacterium
AAGCAAACCCCGCTTGAACCTTATCCGGGCGGCCTCCATAGGCTATGGCTCACGCGGCTTGGAGCAGGAGAACAGGGCGTGGGTTCTGACGCGGACGACTTGATCGCATGGCTCCATGGTCAGTGGGCCGACGCCCTGCGTCAGATCGAGCTGTTCGAAGCCGGTGGGGTCAGGGCGATCCTGCAAATGCCGGACGGCTCGACCCAGGAGATCACCTCCGGCGTCCTCGCCCATCAGGCCGAAAACGTGGCCATGTTCGAACGGATCATCCACGCCCTGACCATCTAAGCGGTCCCGCCCAGAAAAGTACCCGTCTTGTTGACCACCCTGATTGTTGTCCTGCCCATCTTCGCCCTGATCCTGGCGGGATGGCTCTGCCGGCGCGCCGGCGTGCTCGGAGAAAACGCGGCCACGGAGATCAGCCGCTTCGTGGTCTATCTGGCCCTGCCGGCGGTGCTGTTCGACATCACCGGCCACGCCACCTGGGCGTCCTTCTATCAGCCGGGGCTGATCGCGGCGTTCAGCGGGGGCGCGGTGGGGGTCTTCGCCCTGACCATAGCCCTGCGCCTGTGGCGGGGCCGTCACCTGGCCGACGCCGGCATCGACGGCCTCAACGCCAGCTACGCCAACACCGCCTTCATGGGCTTTCCCATCGGCCTTGCCCTGTTTGGCCAGGACAGCCTGGCGCCGGTGACCATCGCCACCATCCTCACCGTCTGCCTCCTGTTCTGCGTCTCCATCATCCTGGTCGAGATCGGCCTGCAGACCGAGACCCGGGCCGGGCCCATGCTGCTGAACATCGGCAAGTCCCTGGCGCGCAATCCCCTGATCCTGGCGCCGGTGCTAGGCGTCGGGGCGGCCATGCTGGGCTGGAGCCCCTCGGGCGGCGCCGAGCATTTCCTGAAGCTTCTGGGCGCGGCGGCCTCCCCCTGCGCCCTGGTGGCGCTCGGTCTGTTCCTGGGTCAGAAAAGCCCCGGCGCCGCCAGCGCCACCGCCGCCAGCCTGCCCCTGGTGGCGCTCAAGCTGATCGCCCAGCCGGCCCTGACCTGGGTCCTGGCCACCCAGATCTTCCACCTGACGCCCCGGCTGACCGACATCACCGTGGTGATCGCCGCCCTGCCCACGGGCACCGGCCCCTTCATGCTGGCCGAGCTCTACAGCCGGGAGGCGGCGGTCACCTCGCGGACCATCCTCATCTCGACGGTCCTGTCCCTGGTCACGATCTCCGCCTATCTGGGACTCTCGCACCTGGGGCGCTGAGCCTCCACCTGCGCCAGCACCTTCGCCAGGGCCTCCACCCCGGCCAACAGCACAGCCTCGTCCCAGCCGGCATAGCCGAGCAAAAAGCCCTGCCGCCCGGGCAAGGCCGCCGCGTGATTGGACAAGGGGTCCAGGCTGAGCCCTCGCGCCGTGGCCAGAGCCGCGATCTCCACGTCGCTCGCGCGCCCGGCCAGTCCCGGCCCCAGGGTGACGACCAGATGTTGGCCCACCTCCTGCGGCTCGACCGTCACCGCCTCCCCCAGCCGGGCGCGCAGGGCGTCAGCCAGGGCGTCCCGCCGCTGGCCCATCCGTCGGCGCAGCCCCCGCAGGTGCTTGGCCAGGCCGCCGCCGCCGATGAACTCGGCCAGGGCCGGCTGCGCGCCCGTCGCCACGGGGGAGCCCTCCCGCGCCCGGGCCTGGACCAGGGGCGCGATCAGGGCGGCGGACCCGACGATGTAGCCAAGCCTAAGGCCCGGAAAGGTGACCCTGGAAAAGCTGCCGATGGACAGAACCACCCCGCGCCGGTCCAGGCTCGACAGCGCCGCCACCGGCCGCCCGGCGAAACGCAGCTCGCTGTCATAGTCATCGGCGATGACCACGGCGTCGGTCTCGTGCGCCCAGTCGATCAGCGCCACCCGACGGGGCAGGCTGAGGGGCGCACCGGTGGGGAACTGCCGCGCGGGGGTGACCAGGGCGAACCGCGCCCGGGGCGCCAATCGCCGTCCCGCCGCCACGTCCAGGCCCTCGGCGTCAACCGGAACCGGGACCACCTTCAGCCCTTCCCGCCGCAGGGTCTGGCGCGCGCCCACATGGCCCGGGTCCTCCACCCAGATCTGCGCCCCCGCGCCCCCCAGCCCCCGGGTGATCAGTTGCAGGGCGTCGGCGTTGCCGGCGGTGATCACCACCTGGTCCGCCGCGCAGTCGATCCCCTGCAAGCCGCGCAGATAGCCGGCGATCGCCCCCCGCAGGGACGCCAGCCCCGCCCAATCGCCAAGGCCAGCGGCGGCCAACCCCTCCCGTCGCCAGCCACGGGCCATCATCCTGGCCCAGAGCCGGGTGGGAAACAGGTCCGAGGCAGGCGCGTCGGAATCGAACGGCCGCCCTCGCGGCGCCGCCAGGAGGACTTCAACCGGCGCCGGCGCTGCGCCCCTCGGATGCTCCGCCGGCCGCGGCGGCCCGGGCGCCTGGCGCTTCAGGGCCTTCACATAGTGGCCCGAGCCCCGCTGGGCCTCCAGATAGCCCTCGACGGTCAACTGGTCATAGGCCGCCAGGGTCACGGTCCGCGACACCCCCAGATCATCCGCCAGCCGGCGGCTGGAGGGCAGCCGAGCGCCCCCCGCCAATCGGCCCAGCAGGATCAGGTCCCGGACCCGCAGATAAAGCTGCCGGCCCAGGGGCTCTCGCCCTGCCCGGTCCAGCACCACCGACAGCAGGGCCGCGGTCGCGCCGGCCTCCGCCCCGGGGCTCGAAGTGGTTATCTCCATTTGGTCAAAAGTGGATATTTTCGATAACCGCGCAAGGCCGTAATCCTTGGCCATCGGCGTGCGACCCGCTGCCCCCCGACCTGGATGGAGACCAGACCGATGTCCTTGAGGATCAATTCCGAGGCGCCGAATTTCACCGCCCAGACCACCGAGGGCCCGATCACCTTCCACGACTGGATCGGCGACGGCTGGGCGATCCTGTTCTCCCACCCCAAGGACTTCACCCCGGTCTGCACCACCGAACTGGGCTACATGGCCGGCCTGAAGCCGCAATTCGACCGGCGCAACACCAAGATCATCGGCCTCAGCGTCGATCCCGTGGACAACCACGCCCGCTGGTCCAAGGACATCGAGGAAACCCAGGGCCACGCCGTCAACTATCCGATGATCGCCGATACCGACCTGAAGGTGGCCACCCTCTACGACATGCTGCCCGAGGGCGCGGGCGCCACCTCCGAAGGCCGCACCGCCGCCGACAACGCCACCGTCCGGGCGGTGTTCGTCATCGGCCCGGACAAGAAGATCAAGGCCATGCTGATCTATCCCATGACCTCCGGCCGCAACTTCGACGAGGTCCTGCGCCTGCTGGACTCCTGCCAGCTGACCGCCCGGCATACCGTGGCCACCCCGGTGAACTGGCGCCCCGGCCAGGACGTGATCATCCCGCCCTCCGTCTCCGACGAACAGGCCAAGGCGAAATACCCCGCGGGCTGGACCACCCTGAAGCCCTATCTGCGCGTCGTCGCCCAGCCGACGGACTGAAACCGGGGCGGGAGCGGCCTCACGCCGCCCTCGGGGGCGAAGGCAAGGAGGAGCAAGGCGATGATCTTCGAACAGATCGCGACCGGGGGATGCCAGTCCTATCTGGTGGGCTGCGAGGCCAGCCGGGCGGCGGCCCTGATTGATCCGGAGCACAGCCAGATCGACCGCTATGTGGGCCTGGCCCACCAGCAGGGTGTCCACATCCGCTACGTCATCGACACCCACACCCACGCCGACCACTTCTCCGCCAGCCGGGAACTGGGCAAGGCCCTGTCCGCCCCGGTGGTGATGCACCGCGCCAGTCCCACCCCTCACGCCGACCTGCGCCTGGACGACGGAGACATGCTGATCGTGGGCCAGTTGCGGCTGAAGGCCCTGCACACCCCCGGCCACACCCAGGACTCCATCTGCCTGGTAACGGACGACCGGGTCTTCACCGGCGACACCCTGCTGATCGGCGGGACCGGGCGCACCGACCTGCCCACCGGCGATCCGCACGCCCTCCATGAAAGCCTGTTCGACTTGCTGCTCAAGCTTCCGTCCCAGACCCTGGTCTTCCCCGCCCATGACTACAAGGGCCGCGGCCACTCCACCATCGGCGCCGA
>JARLIP010000318.1 GCA_031291685.1 Caulobacteraceae bacterium
GCAGAGTTCGAAATGCAGGAAGGGCACGTCCTCGACGCAGCCCCAGTTGCGGCCATAGATGCAGTCGTCGCCGATCAGGTTGAGAGCCCCGGCGATCCAGCGCTCCCCCCGCCGGGCCATGATCAGCATCACCCGCTCTGCCATGCGCTCACCAAGGGCCGAGAAGAAGGCGCGGTTCAGATAGGGGCGGCCCCACTTGCGCCCGCCGGTGTCCATGTAGAAGGCGAAGAAGGCGTCCCAATGCTCCTCCTTCAGGTCGGAGCCTGTCAGGGCCAAAATCTCAAGGCCAGCCGCGGCGTCTCGCCGCTCGCGGCGGATGGTCTTGCGCCGGCCCGAAGAAAGCGCGGCCAGGAAGTCCTCGAAGGTGGCGTAGCCGGCGTTATGCCAATGGTATTGCTGGTTCTGCCGCAGCAGCAGGCCCTCCGCGCCCATGAAGTCCCAGTCGGACTGGTTGGGAAAGGTCACGTGCAGGGACGAGGCGCCGGTCCGCTCACACACCGTCAGGGCTCCGCCCAACAGGACCCGCCGGGCGGCGTCGGCGTCTATATCGGGCCGCACCAGAAAGCGCGGGCCGGTCACCGGGGAAAAGGGAGAGGCAGAGAGCAGCTTGGGATAATAGGCGCCGCCGGCCCGTTCATAGGCGTCGGCCCAGGCGTGGTCGAAGACATATTCCCCCTGGCTGTGGGCCTTCAGATAGAGGGGCATGACGGCGGCGATGCGGCCTTCCTCGTCCTCCACCGATATGTGCCGGGGGCCCCATCCGGCGCGCTCAATGGCGCAACCGGTTTCTTCGAGCGCGTCGAGAAAATCGAAAAGAACAAAGGGATTGGACTGATATTCCGGATTGCCGGCGCAGGCGTCCCAGGCCTCGCGGCCAATCTCCTTGATCCGGCCATGAAGCCTTACCGCCGGCTTGACGCCTGTCACGCGGCGAAACCCTCGAAGATCAGGTTGTCGCAATGGGGCCGCAGGCGGGACCACTCCTCGGCGCTGCGCACAGTCCAGGCGACGATGGGCATGCCTTCCCGGCGCAGGGCCTCGGCCTTGGGGCTGGGCAGCATGCCCACGTCCAGGGCCAGGAAGTGGGGGCGGGCGATGGAGACGTGTTCCAGCTTGGCGAAGGACTGGCGCAACTCGGGCGCCAGCTTGCGGGCGGCCTCGTCGGAATAGGCGTAGCTGTTCAGGCCGCGCAGGATCTTGGGGTGATGCTGGGCGAACCAGCCGTGGGAGTAGGGGTTGAAGCCGATCACCGCCGTGGGGCCGTTGTGATCGATCAGCACCTCGTGGACCCGCTTTTCCAAGGGGCCGACTTCGCCCGCCTGTGTCTTGAGCTCGATATGCACCATGGCCCGATGGCCGACCAGGGCCAGGACCTCGGACAGGGTGGGGATGGTCTCGTCGGAGCCGTCGAGCTTGAGGCCGCTCAGGTCCGCGGCGGTATGGTCGCTGACCCGGCCCTCGGCGCCGGTCATCCGTTCCAGCTTGCCGTCATGGAACACCATGGCCTCGCCGTCGGCGGAGAGCTGGACGTCCAGTTCGATGCCATAGCCATGGGCGCAGGCGGCCTGGAAGGCGGCCAGGGAGTTTTCCGGCGCGCCATCGTGCGACCAGAGACCCCGGTGCGCGACGGGCGGCGCCGTCAGGAGGTCCCAGGCTTCGCCAAAGCGCTCCCGGGGGCTGAGGTCATGGGTCAAGCTCATCGGATCTCCACCACGGCGTCCACCTCGACGGCGAAGTTCAGGGGCAGGCGATAGACGCCCACCGCCGAGCGAGCGTGACGGCCCGCATCGCCAAAGGCCTCAACCATCAGATCGGAACAACCGTTCACCACCTTTGGAATGTCAAAGAAACTCGGGCCAGCTTGAACGAAACCACCCAGCTTGACCACCCGCACGACACGTTCGAGATCGCCGTCGGTGGCCGCCTTCATCTGGGCGATCAGGTTGATGCCGCAGAGACGAGCCGCGCCAATGGCGGCGTCCAGATCAAGCTCCTCGCCGACCACGCCGCGAACGCCGCCGCCCGCGTCCAGGGAGACCTGGCCGGAGATGTGCACGACGGCGCCCGAGCGCACGAAGGGGACGTAGTTGGCGACCGGTGCGACGGGTTGCGGCAGGGTGACTCCAAGGGCGGCCAGACGTTGTTCAACCGTGGACATGACACCTCCGTTTCGTGTTGGATCGCTCATAGCGCGGCCCGGCGCCGCGGGCGACCCAAAAGCAGAATTCCCGATCCCGCGACCGTCACAATCCCCTTGCCGCAATTGGCCCCTTCCCCCGGGCGGGCGGGCCGCCTAAGTCGAATGCGCACCTCGCCACCAGACCTCAGGCAGATCCATGGCCGATCACGACATCCTCACCGTCGAGGAAACCGCAGCCGGAGACAAGGCCGCCATCGCGGCGGGCACGGCGGGGATCACGCTGATGCACCGGGCGGGCAAGGTTGTGGCCGACGCCATCCTGGCCCGCTGGACGCCCAGGCCGACCCTGGTCCTGTGCGGACCGGGCAATAATGGCGGCGACGGGTGGGTGGTGGCGCGGCTGCTGACCGAGGCCGGCTGGCCGGTGCGGGTGGCTCTGCTGGGCGATCGCTCGGCCCTGAAGGGCGATGCGGCCCTGGCCGCCCAGGATTGGACCGGCCCGGTGACGCCCCTTGGACCCCACGCGGTGGCGGGCGCCGAACTGATCGTCGATGCCGTATTCGGGGCTGG
The DNA here is from genome assembly GCA_031291685.1 of Caulobacteraceae bacterium. Taxonomy (GTDB): domain Bacteria; phylum Pseudomonadota; class Alphaproteobacteria; order Caulobacterales; family Caulobacteraceae; genus Poindextera. The sequence continues at coordinate 2,711 of JARLIP010000318.1, forward strand.
TCTGTCGAAGCGTCTGGACGCCGTGGTGGCCGAGACCCTGCGCCTGTCCGAGGCGTCGGCGGCGCCCGTGGTGGCCGTGGACCTGCCGTCCGGCCTGCAGGGGGATCTGGGGCGGCCGCTGGGCTATGCGCCAAAGGTCGCGCTTACGGTCACCTTTCACCGCAAGAAGCCTGCCCATGTCATTGAACCTGGGCGGAGTTTGTGCGGTGAGATCATTGTCGGTGACATCGGCCTGATCACGGCGCCGTCGCGGCTGGTGGAAAATCATCCGGACCAATGGGCGGCCAAGATTCCATGGCCCACCACCAATTCCCATAAGCACGCCCGGGGGCGGCTGATCGTGATCTCCGGGGAGATGTGGAGCACGGGCGCGGCCCGGCTCGCCGCCCGGGCGGGGCTGCGCATCGGGGCGGGTCTGGTGACGCTGCTGTCGCCGCCGGACGCCCTGATGGTCAATGCCGCCCACATCGAGGCGGTGATGCTGCGCCCCTTCGACACGGACATGGAGCTGGAAGCCGCCGCCGCCCAGGCCGATGCGGCGGTGATCGGGCCGGCGGCGGGGGTCAATGAGGCCACGGTCTCCAACCTCTTCGCCCTGGCGCGGACCGGGGCGGCCATGGTGATCGACGCCGACGCCCTGACGGCGTTTCGCGACGATCCGGCGGAGTTGTTCTCGGTCCTCGACCGGGATGACGTGATGACGCCACATCCTGGTGAATTCGAACGGGTTTTCCCTGGGTTGCTGAAGTCCGCGCCGGAGCGGATCACCGCCGTGCGTCAGGCCGCCGCCCGAGCCCACGCCGTGGTCCTGCTCAAGGGACCGGATACGGTGATCGCCTCCCCCGATGGGCGTTGCGCGGTCAACACCAACGGCTCGCCCTGGCTGGCGACGGCGGGGTCCGGCGACGTGCTGGCGGGCTTCATCGGCGGCCTGATCGCCCAGGGCATGGATAGCTTCGAGGCCGCCTGCGCCGGGGTCTGGATCCACGCCCGCGCCGCGGGCCTGCATGGCGCGGGTCTGATCTCGGAAGACCTGCCGGGCCTGGCTCCGACGGTTCTGCGGGAGTTCCTGGCCCGGGCCTCCTAGTCGAGGTTCAAAAGCGCCGGATCTCCGCCCAGGGCGGCGATATTGACGCTGACGGCGCGCTCGACGCAGAACCGCGATAGGGCGTGGGGGCCGCCGGCCTTGGGACCGGTGCCGGACAGGCCCTCGCCGCCAAAGGGCTGCACCCCGACCACGGCGCCGATGATCGAGCGGTTGATATAGGCGTTGCCCGCCGGGACCGTGCGAAGAACCGCCTCGGCGAAGCGCTCCAGCCGGCTGTGCACGCCGAGGGTCAGGCCATAGCCCCGCTCCACCAGGGGGCGGGCGGCGCGCTCCAGATCCTGAGGGTCGTAGCGGACCACGTGCAGGATCGGACCGAACACCTCGCGCTCGAGGAAACCGGCATTGGGGATCTCCGCCAGGATCGGGCCGAAGAAGACCCCGCCGTCGGGGGCGGGCAGGCGCTTGAGGATCTTGGCCTCGCGCTCCAGCCGCTCGGCGTGGCGAGTAAGGGCCGCGCGGGCGTCCTCGTCGATCAGGGGGCCGATATCCGTGGCCGGATCGCCTGGATCGCCGAGCTTCAGGGTGTCCATGGCGCCCATCAGGCCCTCAATCAGGGTGTCGGCGGTCTCGTGGGGAGCGAACAGGATGCGCAGGGCCGAGCAACGCTGGCCGGCCGACCCGAAGGCCGAGGTGATCACGTCGTCGATCACCTGCTCACGCAGGGCCGTGGTGTCCACGAACATGGCGTTGAGGCCGCCGGTCTCGGCGATGAAGGGGACAATCGGCCCCTTTCGACCCGCCAGAACCCGATTGATGCCCCAGGCTGTCTCGCTGCCTCCGGTGAAGGCGACGCCGTCCAGACCAGGATGGGCCACCAGGGCGGCGCCCACGGTCTCGCCCCGCCCGGGCGCCAGGGCCAGGAGCCGCGTGTCGAGGCCTGCGGCGTGGAACAGGCGCACGGCGGCGGCCGCGATCAGCGGGGTCTGTTCGGCGGGCTTGGCGATCACCGCATTACCAGCGGCCAGGGCGGCGGCGATCTGGCCGGTGAATATGGCCAGGGGGAAGTTCCACGGGCTGATACAGGCGAACACCCCACGGCCCTTCAGCGCCAGGCTGTTGGTCTCGCCGACGGGACCGGTGAGCAACTCCGGCCCACCGAACTGGGTTTCGGCCAGGTGGGCGTAGTAGCGGCAAAAGTCGGCGGCCTCGCGGACCTCCGAGACGGCGTCCGCCAGGGTCTTGCCGGCCTCCCGGACCAGGATCGCGATCAAGCGGTCGCGGTGGGCCTCCAGGGCGTCGCCCATGGCGCGCAGGGTCTTGGCCCGAGCGGGACCACCGATGGCGTCCCAGTCCCTCTGGGCGATCTTGGCCAGGCGAAAGGCGTCGTCGATGTCCGCCGCGCGGATCTCGGTGGCTTGACCGAGGATCTGGGCCCGATCCGCCGGATTGCGGATCTGGGTCGGCGCATCGCCCTCAACCGTGACGCCGGCCAGGATCGGGCCGCCATCCAGGGGCGTCTGGTCCAGGGTGGTGAGGGCTGCGGCCAAGGTCTCGCGTTCGGCGCGGACGGACAGGTCGATCCCCGCCGAATTTGCCCGGTCCGCGCCGTAGAGGGCGATGGGGCGGGGGATGCGCGGATGCGGGCCGGGGCGGGCCTCGACGGCCAGGACCGGGTCGATGATCACGCTGGCCGGCGGGGTGTCGTCATCCAGCAGGGCGTGGACGAAGGAGGTGTTGGCGCCGTTTTCCAGCAGCCTGCGGACGAGGTAGGGCAGGAGATCCTCGTGGCCGCCCACGGGCGCGTAGGCGCGCAGGATCTGGCCGCCCTGCTGACCGCCCTGTTGCCCGACAGCCGCGCGATAGAGGGCTTCGCCCATGCCGTGCAGGCGCTGGAACTCAACCTGCGCGCCCGCCTTCGCCGACATCCGACGCACGGCGGCCAGGGTATAGGCGTTGTGGGTGGCGAACTGCCCGTAGAGGTGAGGGCTCGCCGCGATCAGGGCCTGGGCGCAGACTAGATAGCTGAGGTCGGTGGCCGGCTTGGTGGTATAGACGGGATAGTCTGGCCGCCCGGCGACCTGGGCGCGCTTGATTTCGCTGTCCCAATAGGCGCCCTTGACCAGGCGCACCATCAGCCGCCGCCCACGGGTCTGGGCTAGCTCCGCCAGGGCCTTGATCACCTTGGGCGCCCGCTTCTGATAGGCCTGGACCGCCAGGCCAAGGCCCTTCCAGGCCGCCAGCTCAGGTTCGGCACAGAGGCGTTCGAGCAACTTCAGGGACAGGACCAGTCGGTCGGCTTCCTCGGCGTCGATGGTGAAGTTGATGTCGCCCGCCGCCGCCATCAGGGCCAGCCGCTTGAGGCGTGGAAAGAGCACC
>JARLIP010000319.1 GCA_031291685.1 Caulobacteraceae bacterium
CCATCGCCGATTTCTGCCGGCGCGGCGGCATGGCCCTGCACGGCACCACCCTGGTCTGGTACGCTCAGGACCCGCCGGCCTTCAAACGCATCATCGACGACCGGGCCAGGTTCGAGAACGGCCTGCGCAACTACACACTGGCGGTGATGGGCCGCTACCGGGGTCTGGCGCGGGGCTGGGACGTGCTCAACGAGGCCGTGGCCGAGGACGGCTACGGCTATCGTGGCGGGATCTGGGAGCAGGCCCTGGGGCCGGACTACGCCCGCCTGGCCTTCGAATTCGCCCACGAGGCCGATCCCGGGGCGGTGCTGTTCTTCAACGACTACAATCTGGAGATCCTGCCGCCCAAGCTGGACGCCTATCAGCGCCTCCTGGAACAGCTGCTGAAGGCCGGAGCGCCGGTGAGCGGGATCGGCACCCAGTCACACCTGAACGCCGACATGCCCAAGGGCCAGGCGGCCAAGGCCATCAAGGCCCTGGCCCGGTTCGGCCTGCCGATCCACGTCTCCGAGTTGGACATCACCACCCGCCGCAAGGGCCTGTCCTTCGACGACATGGATCAGCGCTTCGCCGCCCAGGCCCGCATCGCCGGCGAGGTGGCCGAGGCCTTCATGGACCTGCCCCCCGCCCAGCGCTACGCCTTCACCCTCTGGGGGGTGCGCGACAAGGACTCCTGGCTGCGCCGCCCGCCCAACGCCGGGGACGGCAATGACCGCCCCCTGCTGTTCACCGACTCCGGCGACGCCAAACCCGCCTTCGAGGCCGTGCGCGGGGCGTTTCTGCGAGGGTAGGAGGCGCTGGAGCCCCCTCCACCATGCTTCGCATGGTCCCCCTCCCCCAATGGGGGAGGAATTAGAAAAAGATCAGCGCCGAACGCGATCCTCCCCCCTGGGGGGAGGGGGACCGCGAAGCGGTGGAGGGGGCCTTCGCCCCCTCGGAACGTATCAGAACGCGTCCGCCTCCAGGGCCATGACCAGGGCCGAGCCGGTCTTCAGCTTGGCCAAGTGGGCGCCGGTCTCGGGCAGGATGCGCTCGACGAAGTAGCGGCCGGTGACCAGCTTACGGGCGTAGAAGGGATCGGTGTCCCCCGCCGCGATCCGCGCCTGAGCCGCCTTGGCCAGCTTGGCCCACATCCAGGCCAGACCGGTCAGACCGAACAGGTGCAGATAGTCCGTGGACGCCGCGCCGGCGTTTTCCGGGTTCTGCAGGCCGTTCTGCATCAGCCACATGGTGGCCTCCTGCAACTGGACCTTGGCGCTCTTCAGCCCCTCGACGAACGTCGCCAACGCCGCATCGTCCTCGTGCTCGGCGACGAAGGCGTCCACGTCGGCGAAGAAGCTCATCACCGCCCGGCCGCCATTGGCCGCCAGCTTGCGCCCCACCAGGTCCAGGGCCTGGACCCCGTTGGTGCCCTCATAGATCAGGCTGATGCGCACATCGCGCAGGTACTGGCTGGCCGGGAAGCTCTCGGTGAAGCCCGAGCCCCCGTGCACCTGCATGGCGTCGGAGCAGATCTTGAAGCCCTTGTCGGTGAAATAGCCCTTCAGCACGGGTGTCAGGAGGCCCATGTAATCGGCGGCCTTTTCCCGCACCGCGGCGTCGGGGCTGGCGTGCATCAGGTCCCCTTGCAGGCCGGCCCACAGCAGGAAGGCGCGCCCGCCTTCGAGGATGGCCTTGGAGTCCATCAGCATACGGCGCACGTCGGGGTGGACGATGATCGGATCGGCCGGCCCCTCGGGGTTCTTCGGCCCGGACAGGGAGCGTCCTTGCAGCCGCTCCTTGGCGAAGGCGGCGGCGGCCTGGTAGGCGGCCTCGGCCTGGGCCAGCCCTTGCAGGCCAACCCCCAGGCGGGCCTCGTTCATCATCACGAACATCACCTTCAGCCCGGCGTTGGCCTCGCCGATCAGCCAGCCCTTGGCGTCGTCATAGGCCATGACGCAGGTGGCGTTGCCGTTGATGCCCATCTTGTGCTCAAGGCCGGCGCACTTGACCCCCTCGTTACGCTCGCCCACGCCACCATCCGCGTTCGGAAGATATTTCGGCACGATGAACAGGGAGATCCCCCGCACCCCGGCCGGGGCGCCCTCGATCCGGGCCAGGACCAGATGGACGATGTTGTCGGCCAGATCGTGTTCGCCGCCGCTGATCCAGATCTTCTGGCCGCTGATGCGATAGGTCCCGTCGGCCTGGGGAACCGCCTTGGTGCGCAGCAGCCCCAGGTCCGTGCCACAGTGGGGCTCGGTCAGGTTCATGGTCCCGCCCCACTCGCCGGTGGCCAGCTTGGGCAGGTAGAGGGCCTTCTGTTCGTCCGAGCCCCCTTCGAGGATCGCCGAATAGGCGCCGTGGGTCAGGCCCGGATACATGGAGAAGGCCATGTTGGCCGAGGAGGACATCTCGCTATAGGCGAGGTTCACCACCCGGGGCAGGCCCTGGCCGCCGAACTCCGGCTCCGAGCCCAGGGCCGGCCAACCGGCCTCGACCATGGCCTTGTAGGCTTCCTTGAAGCCCGTGGGGGTGGTCACCGTATTGTCCTGCGACCACACGCAGCCTTCCAGATCGCCGGCCCGGTTGATCGGCGCCAGCACCTCCTCGCAGAACTTCGCGCCCTCGGTCAGGATCTGTTCGACCGTGTCCAGGGCGGCGTCGGCGAAGCCGGGCAGGTTGGCGTAGGATTCGAGTTGCAACACGTCACGCAGCACGAACATCTGATCGCGCACCGGCGCCTGATAGGCCATGAGTTGGGGCTCCAAAGAGAAAGGGACGGGCCGCGACACGCGGCCCTTTTGGGGGGAAAGGTTCAGTGCACGCCGTCGAGGCGGGCGCGCATCTTGTTGTCGTAGTCGCCGGCCTGGGGCAGCAGGTCGGGGCGGGTATGGGCCAACTGGGTTTCCAACCGCTCCACGCCCTTGCGCAGTTCCTGAATGGCGTGGTCGATGTCTTCGCGCTGGGCCTCCAGGGCCGCGATCCGTTCACGGAACTTGCGCAGTGACTTGGCCGCCTGGGTCGCGCCCCCGTCATCGACCTTGTAGAGCTCCAGAATGTCGCGGATCTCCGCCAGGCTCAGCCCCACCCGCTTGCCCCGCAGGATCAGGGTCAGGCGCGCCCGGTCACGATGGTTATAGACCCGGTTCAGCCCCTCCCGGGCGGGGGACAAAAGCCCCTTGTCCTCATAGAAGCGCAGGGCGCGGGGGGTGACTTTGAACTCGATGCAAAGCTGGCGGATGGTGAAGGTCCGTTCCGGACGACGCAGATCCATGGACATTGGCGGGCTCCCTATTTTTGGAGACCCTAGTCCGACAATGACGCGAACGTCAACGTCAGGGAACGCTAGGGAAGCTCTTGGCCTTACGTTGGGGGGGAAAAGGAACGACCACCCCGGCCTCGTCATCACCGCGTCGCGGGCGCCGCTGTCCGGTTCATGCCGCTCCCCAGTCGAGCGAGAGTTGTTTTGTGTCTTTGGGATTTTTGGGGGATGGTTTGAGGAGTTGATTGAGCTCGCGGCGGTGCATGATATTGACGCGAAGAAGTCTTGAGAAGGCGAGGACGCCGGTGGTGAAGCGCGCCCATTCGCTGCCGGCTCCGGCCAGTTTTACCCCGGTGGCGTCGATCAAACGCGTGGCCTCCTCGGTCGAGCGGCGAAACCCGCGTCCGGCCAGGCCGGCCATGGGCGAAAACAGCGCTGGAAACACCTCATGAGGCCGCGTGGCGTTGGCGTCGGCCAGGGTCGAGCGCGACACTTTGCGCGCGCCCAGATGATAGAGCCTGGCAGAATGGCTCTGCATCGCCGTCTCGATCTCGCGAAGCGAGGTCGCGCCGGCCAGCTGGGCGTAAAGCAAGGCTAGGAACTAGCTCTTGGTGTTCAGCCGCCGCACCCGCGCGTCGGCTCCATGCTTGTCCACAAGATCGTCGAAAGTCGACCAAGGGATGAGCTTCAGGAGCCCGTGCAAGACGCTATTGTGGTGAGGCATGGCGTTGTTCCTGTCTCGTGTTCCGAACTACCGGCAAGTGCTCGAAACCAAGTAGAATCAACGCCATGCAACCTATCTACTTCAATCATCGCCGCCGCCGCGGCTCGTGTCCCCACCCACCCCAAAAGCCAAGAGCTGAGTCAAATCAGCAACATTCAGGAGCACGACTAACCTAAACCGGACAGCCGTGCGACACGCGCGGTGATCCAGCCCTGACACGTGGAGCCTTGGCGCGCGGCTGTGGTTTTCCGCGCCTCAACGCCAGAGGTCAGGGCTGGATGGCCGCGACAGGCGCGGCCATGACGAGCGTGGGGCAACGCGCGCCCTAAAGCGCCGGCTCCACCACCACCTTCACCTGGCTTTCGGGATCGGCCAGGGCCTCGAAGGCGCCGGCCACGCCCTCCAGCCCGACGGCGCTGGTGATCACCGGGGCCACGTCGATGCGGCCCTCTGCGATATCGGACAGGGTCTGGGCGAATTCCTCCGGGGTGTAGCCCAGCACGAACCGCAGATCGATCTGCTTGGCGATGGCCAGGAAGGGCTCGATGGCGTCGGTCTCCATGCACACCCCGGCCACCACGATCTGGGCGCCGCTGGGGGCGGCGTCGATCAGCTTTTGCAACATGCCGGGCACGCCCACGCATTCGAAGATGATCGCCCGGCGCACCACCTGACCGCTCATGCGGGCGATGGTCTGTTCCAGGCCGGTCACCGCCACGCCCAGGTCGCGCCAGCGGGAATGGGGGGATTCCTGGGCCGGATCGATGATCACGTCCGCCCCCAGGCGCTCGGCCATCCTGCGCCGGGCCGGGGAGAAGTCCGCGGCCATCACCGGTCCATAGCCCCGGGCCTTGAGGGCGGCGATCACCGCCAGGCCCACGGGCCCGCAACCCACCACCAGGGCGGCGCTGGGTTCGCTGAAATCGGCCTTGCCCGCGGCGTGCGCCCCCACGGCGAAGGGCTCGGTCATGGCCGCCTGCCGGGCCGATAGGCCGTTGGGGACCTCCAGCAGCAGGGCCTCCTGCAGCACCATCCGCTCGGCGTAGCCGCCGGGAAACACATTGGAATAGCCGATGGTCACCGGGCCGCTGGCGTCCATCATGATCGGCATTGAGACGACCCGGGCCCCCGCCTTCAGCCTGCGCTCGGCGCCGGGTCCGAAGTCGAGGATCTCGGCGCTGAACTCATGGCCGAACACCACGTCCTTGGTGGCGTCCAGGGCCGAAGCCCCGTTGTTGGCGCGCCGGGTCATGTCCACCATCCGGTCCAGATGGTGCAGGGCGTGAAGATCCGAGCCGCAGACCCCGCAGCACAGGGTCTTGACCAGCACCTGCCCCGGACCCGGCTCCAGGTCCGCGATCTCTTCGCACACAAGCCGTCCGGCCCGCGCCACAACCGCCTTCATGGCGTCTCTCCCCTTTGGTTTTGGCCATCATCCCAACCCCCAGTGGGGAAGACAATGGCGCCCTAAGAGCACGATGCGATCAGACGGAATCGTCTGATCGTTGAATCGTGCTCTAGAGTCAGGAAGTTAGAGCGCGTTTCGTCCGAAAACCGGTTCCCACTTTTCGGAACACGCTCTTGGGGAAAGACGCCCGGAGGCCCGGGCGGGCGTCAGGCCTTGGCGAGCAGCCCCGAAATCTCGTCCTTCAGGGCCAAGCGTTTCTTCTTCAGATCTTCCAGCACAGCGTCGGCCACGGCGTCCAAGCCGGATTCGATCCGGTGAATCGTGCGGTTGAGCTCGTGATAGACCTCGGCGGTCTCGGCGAAATGGGTGTCCCGGGTCTTCAGTTCGGTGATCTTCCCGGCCTGACCCGGAAATTCCTCGTGCAGTTCGTGAGGGGTGTGACCCATGACTTCAATCCCTATCCAAACGCGCCGCTCCAGCGACGCTCTGGGACCCCTTATGCCGCCCGATGACGGCCCGGCCTTGCGCTGGATCAAGCCTCGAGCGCCGCCCTCAGAACCTCGGCCTCCGCCAGCAGTTCATCCGTATGCTCCCCCAGCCTTGGGGGGTGGCGGCGGATGTTGGCCGGGGTGGCGGAGAATTTCACCGGGGGGCGCAGAGACGTGTAGGTCCCCACCTGAGGGTGCTCATAGGCCTCGAACAGGCCCACCGCCGCCAGGTGCGGATCGGTCTGAAGATCGTCCAGCCGGTTCATCTTCACCACCGGGATCTGCAGGGGCTTGAGCAGGGCCAGCCACTCGTCGGTGGTGCGTTCGGGAATGATGCTCTCCACCAGGGCGTAGAGCGCACGGATATGTTTGCCCCGCCCCGCGGCGGTGGAAAAGCGGCTGTCGGCCGCCATCCGCTCGGTCCAGCCGGCGGCCTCGAAGAACTGTTCCCACTGTTTGTCCGTGTACGGAAGCAAGCCGATATAGCCGTCCTTGGTGGCGTAGGGCTTGCGGTGCGGATTGGTCACCCGGCTGTAGGACCACTGGCCGGTGGGCGGCTCGAACACATGCTCGAAGAAGTGTTCGGCCAGGTTGAAGCTGGTGACGCATTCCAGCATCGGAACCTCGACGAACTGGCCCTCGCCTGTGCGCTGGCGGTGGAACAGGGCGGCCAGGGCGGACTGGGCCATGAACAGGCCCGAGACCTTGTCGGCGATCAGGCTGGGCAGGATGCGCGGGGTGGGATCGCCGTCGGTGCGTCCCAGCAGGTCCGCGCAACCCGAGGCGGCCTGGATCAGGTCGTCATAGGCCGGCTCCCCCGCATAGGGTCCATCGGAATCGTAGCCCACGGCGTGGACATAGACGATGTCCGGCCGGATCGCCTTGACGTCCTCATAGGCCAGGCCCAGGCGCTTGAGACCGTCATAGCGCACCGAGGCCATGAACATGTCGGCGCTGGCGATCAGGGTCTTCAGGGCCTCAAGGGCGCTGTCCTCGCGCAGGTCCAGAACCAGGCTGCGCTTGTTGCGGTTGATGGTCATGAAGATCGGCCCCATGTCCCGCACCGAGGGATCGGGGGTGCGACCGGCCCAGCGCATGATGTCCCCGCCATTCCCCCGGCCGCCACCGGGAAACTCCACCTTGATCACATCGGCGCCCATATCCCCCAGCATCTGGGTGGCGTAAGCGCCCAGGACCACGCTGGTCAGGTCGATGATCCGCACGCCCTTGAGCGGACCGGTGGCCTCGGGGGCGAGATCGTGGATCTTGGGGGACATCGGACTGGTCCTTCACGCGAGGAACCCTTCCCCCTCGATGGGGGAAGGGCAGGGTTGAGGGTGAGACAGCGGCGGGTGGGGTGAGGGGTGCGATCCGGCGTGAGCGCCCATCGGCGCCAGGCGCGTCGAGCCCATGCCAGCACCCCCATCCCCGGCCCTTCCCCCATCGAGGGGGAAGGGAGCCCGACACGCGCTCATTGGGCGATCCGCGCGACGCCCGCGCGCAGTTCAGCGATGATCTGGTCCTGTTTGCGCTCCAGCCGGGTGACCGGCCCGGCCACGCCCACGGCGTAGATCCGCCCGAACGGTCCCCGGGGCAGGAGGGCGCCGATCACGCCGGCGCCCTCGGACACCGTATGCTTGGAAAAGGCGTAGCCCCGGGCGCGGACCTCGGCGATGCGCTCGGCCAGGCCCTCGCGGCTCAGCTTCGCCTCCGCCGGCGCCTCGGCGTTGATCCGCCGGCGCAGCTTTTCGATGTCGGCGTCGCTCTTCAGGCTGAGCAGGGCCCAACCCAGGCCCGACGCC
>JARLIP010000320.1 GCA_031291685.1 Caulobacteraceae bacterium
CGGCGGCGCCGCAGCCCACCAGCACCCGCAGATCGTTGCGCCGCAGCCGCATCATGCCGCCCAGCCGGGAGCCCAAGGCCGATCCGGTCTGAGCATAACCCGCCTCCAGCCCCACCGAGGCGCCGCAGCCATTGGACAGCAGGGTCTGGAAGGTCACCCAAAGACTGTCGGACAGGGACATGCGCCCCCCGTGCAGGGCGTTGGCCTCGATCGGGTCCACCGTGGGGGTCGAGCGGCGGCGCGCGCGCAGCCAGCTGGTCAGGCCCAGAAGAAGCCCCCCGGCGGCGGGAACCCACACCCCCTGGGTCAGGCGCGGCGCGCCGCTGAGGCGATCTCCGTGGCCCAGACCGAACAGGAGCTGGTGCAGATGGTCCGAAACCGTGCCGATCAGGGCCACCGACAGGCCCGCCGCAGCACCGGTCAGCACCGCCAACCCCACCAGCCAGACCTCGCTGCCCCGGATCAGGCTTCGCAGGCGATTGATCACGTCGCGGCCCGTAACAGGAGCTCGCCGGCCCGAACCATCCGTGACGTCAGTCGGCATCGGCCTGCGCGGGATTTGGGGGCCCACTCATAAGGGCCCGCAGGGGCGCCCAGGTCATCCGGTGAATCGGCGATGGGCCCAGGCGCCGGAGCGCCTCCACATGGACCTGGGCATGGTAGCCCTTGTGCGCGGCGAAGCCGTAGCCGGGATGGAGGGCGTCCATCTCCAACATCAGCCGGTCCCGGGCGGTCTTGGCCAGGATCGAGGCCGCCGCGATCGAACAGGACAGGCTGTCGCCCCTGACCACCGGCCGCACCGGACAGGGCAGCTTGAAGGCGTAGGCGCCATCCACCAGGGCGAAGACCGGCGCGGGCGCCAGGGCCTCCACCGCCCGGCGCATGGCCAGGCCCGTGGCCTTCAGGATGTTGTGGGCGTCGATCTCCTCGACACTGGCGAAGGCCACCGACCAGGCCAGGGCCTTGGACTGGATCTCGCCTTCCAGCCGCGCCCGCGCCTTGGCGGTCAGGCGCTTGGAATCATCCAGGCCGTCGGGGACGTTTTCAGGATCAAGGATCACAGCGGCGGCGCTCACCGGCCCAGCCCAGGGGCCGCGCCCAGCCTCGTCCACCCCGCAGACCGGCCAGGGGGAATCCCGCTCCAGGCTCAGGTCCGGACCTTCGGATTGATCGGTGGTTTCGCCGCGCGCCGCCATCAGGGCCGGGTCATAAGGGAAACCGGCTCATGCCGAAAGCAGGTCGTGACGTGATCATTGACCATGCCCACCGCCTGCATGAAGGCATAGACGATCACCGGGCCGCAGAACTTGAAGCCCTTGGCCTTGAGCGCCTTGGCCATCTCCACGGCCACCGGGGTCTGGGCCGGAACCTGACCAACCTCGGTGAAGCGATTCCTGATCGGCGCGCCACCGGTGAAGCCCCAGAGGAAGTCCGAGAAATCCTCACCGCGATCGCGCATGTCCAGATAGATCCGCGCCCCCGAAACGGCCGCGTCGATCTTGGCGTTGGAACGCACGATCCCGGCGTCGGCCATCAGCCGGGCGCGATCATCCTGGCCGTAGCGGGCCACGATCTCCGGGTCGAAATTATCGAAGGCGGCGCGAAAGGCCTCGCGCTTGCGCAGGATGGTGATCCAGGCCAGGCCGGCTTGGAACCCGTCCAGCACCAGCTTTTCCCACAGGGCGCGGCTGTCCCACTCGGGCACGCCCCATTCGGTGTCGTGATAGGCCTCATAGAGGGGATCGCCCGCCATGCCACGCCAGCCGCATCTTTGCCGCCCACCGCATTCATGCTGGATGTCCGTCATGCCCAAGACCTATCAGGCTTCGCCGGCGGCGTAAGGTCGCCGCTGCTCATATCAGCTGGATTTCCGCGATCAGCCGGATGTCCCCCGCCGAGGCCCCGACCAGCAGGTCATAGCCCCCCGGTTCCGTGACCCAACCCCGGCTGTCCGGATCATAGAAGGCGAAGTCCCGGGGCGTCAGGGTCAGGACGACCTTTCGGGTCTCCCCGGGTTCGAGGCGCACCTTGGCGAAGCCCTTGAGTTCCTTGACCGGACGGGTCACCGAAGGCGCCCGGGGGGCGACATAGAGCTGAACCACCTCGTCGCCGGCCCGACGGCCAAGATTGCTCAGGGTCACGGTGACATCCACCGCCTCCGTGGTCCTGGCCTCGGCGGGGACGGCGATCTCCTGATAGCCGAACTCGGCATAGGTCAGGCCGTGGCCGAAGGGAAACAGGGGCGCCACCCCCGAGCGGTCGTGGTGGCGATAACCGACGAACAGACCCTCGGCATAGGGGGCGGTCAGGTCGTCGGCGTAATAGGGATAAGCGGCCGTGTCCTCCAGGGTCTTGGGAAAACTCACCGGCAGGCGCCCGGACGGGGCCGAAAGGCCGAACAGCACCTCGGCCAGGGCCTCGCATCCCTCTTCCCCCGGCAGCCAGGCCACCAGCACCGCCGGGGCCTTGTCGATCCAGGGCATGGCCATGGGCGAGCCGCTGTTGATCACCACCACCGTATTGGGATTGGCCGCCAGCACCGCCTCCACCAGGGCGTTCTGCGGTCCCGGCAGGTTGATGTCGGGCCGGTCATAGCCCTCAGCCTCGGTGGTGGAGGCCGAACCGACGATCACCACCGCCGCGTCCGCCCCCCGGGCCAGGGCCACGGCGTCCTCGATCGAGCCCGACGGCTGGCGAACCCCAAGGGAAGCAGCTTCGAAATGCCCGGGGATCCGTCCCGGGGTCCAGACATAGTCGATGCGGATCGGATAGCCCTGCCCCCCCGCCAGATCCACCGACACCGTCCGGCGCAGGGTCGGCACGCCCGCGATATCGGCCAGGTCGTCCCGTCCGGGGGTCGCGGGGTCCATGATCAGGGTTTCCCCCAGCCAGATCCGCACATCGCCATCCCCGCGAAAGGACAGCTCATGCCGCCCGTCCTTGATGGGCCAGAACCAGCCGCTCCAGCGCAGGGCGCCGAACACCTCCCGGGGCGCGTCGGTCATCACATGCACCCACTTGGCGGGGGCGCGCTCCAGGGCGGAGCGATAGGGCGGCTCGGAAAAATCGGCGCCCTTGAAATAGTCGGTGGTCAGACCCTGAGCGTCCCGGGCCTCTGTGGGGCTGAAGAAGCGCGAGCCAGCCAGGGGCGGAACCGGCTCGTTGTCCACGCCCTCGGCGTAGCGCACCTCCACCTCGTCCCCCAGCAGGGCCTCCAGGCTCTCCAGGGGCGTGGTCCGCCGGCCCGGATTGACCCGGGAGCTGCCGCCGCCCTGGATGCGGAACTGGACGGCGTTGGGCCCGATCACCGCCAGGGAACGCAGCTCGTCCTTGCGCAGGGGCAGGGCCGCGTCCTGGTTCTTCAGCAGCACCATGCCCTCCGCCGCCGCCCGCCGGGCGATGGCCCGGTGCCGGGGGCTGCGCAACTCGCCGCCCTTGGGCGGGGTCCCGTCGAGCAGGCCGCAGCGCAGGATCAGGCGCGTCAGCCGCCGAACATTGTCATCCAGCTGGGCCGCGCTGACCTGTCCGCCGCGCACCGCCGCCAATAGCTTGGCGCCGAAATGCTTGGGCGGGCCGGGCATCTCCAGGTCCATGCCCGCGTTCGCCGCCGGCGCCGTGGAATGCACCGCCCCCCAGTCGGACACCACCACCCCATCATAGCCCCACTCGCCCTTGAGGATCTCGGTGAGCAGATAGCGGTTGTCGGTGGCGAAGACCCCGTTGACGCGGTTGTAGGAGGCCATCACCGTCCAGGGATTGGAGCGGGCGACCACCGTCTCGAAGGCCGCCAGATAGATCTCCCTCAGGGTGCGCTCATCGACTTCGGCGCTGACATCGAAGCGGTGCAGTTCCTGGTTATTGACCGCATAGTGCTTGAGGGACGCGCCGATCCCCTCCCCTTGCAGCCCGCCCACATAGGCCGCCCCCAGTTCCCCGGCGAGACAGGGGTCCTCCGCATAGGTCTCGAAATTGCGGCCCCATTGGGGGATGCGCACGATATTGATGGTGGGCGCCAGGACCACGTGTTCACCAAGCGCCTTTGCCTCCCGGCCAATGGCCGCGGCGATCTCCCCGGCCAGGGCCGGATTGAAGCTGGCCGCCACCGCCACCCCCACCGGAAACACCGTGGCCACGGCGCCGTCATTGGACCGGACCCCCGTGGGTCCGTCGCTCATGCGCAGGGACGGAACCCCCAGGCGCGGAACCGGCTCCAGGGCGAAGGCCGCCGCCCCCGCGCAGAGGGACACCTTCTCCTCCAGGGTCAGCCGCTGGAAGAGATCCTCCACCCGCCGCTCAAGCGGCGCTTCGGGGTCAAGATACAGACTGGTCTCGGTCGCGGCTTCATGGGTCATGGCGCGCTTTGCTCCCTATAGGCGTCGATGCTAGGAACACCCCAAGGAAAGACAAATGAAATTTCAGGACGGCGAACCTTTCGCGCCTCAAGAAACGGGGCGTGGTTCGCCGGAAACGCTCAAGCCGGCCGCATCAGATCCTTCATGACGACGCCCACCCTCGACTGCATCGCCCTGATCGCCGACCCGCCCCTTATCCGCGCCGGGACCGTCGATCGCGACTGGATGAGCGCCACCGAGGACCGGTTCGCCCATCGCTGCACGCCATTGACCATGGCCAACGCCAGCGGCTGGGAGATCCTCAATCCCACGGGGTTTTCCGCGACCTGGACTGGAGGAGACGACCGCGAGGCCATCACCATCGTCGCCGATGATCCTGAGGTCGGGGTCGACCGGGTTTCCAGCCTGTTCGGCTATGGCGTCCTGACCTTCCATCCCGGCTACGTGTTTCGCACCAGTCCGGGGTGGGTGACCTGGTGCCGGGGGGTTCCCAATCGCGTCAAGGACGGGATCCAGCCCCTGGATGGCGTGGTGGAAACCGACTGGCTGCCGTTTTCCTTCACCATGAACTGGCGCTTCACCCGGCCCGGAACGATCCGGTTCGAGAAGGACGAGCCGTTCTGCTTCATCACCCTGACCCCCAGCGTGGCCATCGAGGCGGTGCAACCCCGGCTGTCACGCCTGGAGGATGATCCGGCCCTGTATAGGGATTATGCGCTCTGGCACATTCAGAGGGGCCAGTTCAACGCGGCCCTGGCCCAGGGAGATCCCGCCGCCCGGCAACAGAAGTGGCAGAAAAACTACCTCAATGGCGTATCCGCCGAAGGCGAATATATCGCCGGTGAGGATCACAGACACAAACGGCGCCTGAATGAGCCTCAACCCGCCGCGCCTGGACCCACCAAGACCGAATGAGGTCCTCGGGCTTGGTCATGACGAGGGGTGACGTGGTTAAGGATATGTGGGATGGCGATCCCACATCCTTACGTTTTGTGAAAATAGGATAGGTTGTCATGGATGAGCACGGGCAGAAGCCCCCGCTCTCGCCGGCTACGCCTGATGGGCTCGAGATCGATCCGGCCCATTATGCTCTGCATCTGCTCGCCGCCGTCAGCCGGTTTCGCGACGCCGCCCTGGACAAGGACTTCGCCCCTCTCGGCCTGACCGTGACCCGCTACCGCGCCCTCAACGCCATCGTCATGTTCGAACCCTGCACCATGGGCGAACTAGCCGATTTCAGCGGGGTCGAACGCACCACCATGACCCGGACCGTCGATCAGCTTGTGGCGGCCGATCTGATCGACCGCCAGCCCTCAGCCACCGACAGGCGCCAGGTGATCTTGCGCCCCACCGCCCATGGCCTGGAGATTACCGCCCAGGCCAGACAGATTGTGCGCGAACAGAACGAGCGGATCATGGAGGGCGTGCCGGAGGACGCCCTGGGGGTGATGATCCAGGCCAAGAGCCAGATGTTCGCCAACCTGGCCGGGGACCCCCTCACCATCGAACGCATGCTGACCCTGCGTCGCCGCGAGGAAGATCCGCTCCCAGCCTGACCCTGCTCAGTGCGGGCTCGCACCTTGCGTCCCACGGCTTGCGCCATGGGTCCCATCGCGGCATGTCGAGGATCGAAAAGATCAAAAACAAAATGCTGGGGAGAAAGCGGACCATGGTTAGCCCTACGGGACATCTGGATCAGGCTCTGGATGAGCTGCGGTCCGGGGCCAGGGTCTATCTGCCCGGCGCCACTGGTGAGTCCCTGGCCCTGCGTGAGGCCTTGATCGCCGATCCCGGTCGGGCCGAGGGGGTCGAGTTCATCGGCTGCCTGGTCCCGGGCATGAACGAATTCGACTATGCCAGCCTGCACCCCACCACCCGGGTCACCACCTTCATGATGGCGCCGGCCATGCGCGCCTCCTTCGAGGCCGGCCGCGTGGCCCTGCTGCCCCTCGCCTATTCCCAGATCGCCACCTATCTGAGCGATCACGCCCAGTTCGACGTGGGCTTCTTTCAGGTCTGTCCGCCGGACGCCGATGGACAGTGCTCCGTAGGGATCGCGGCGGATTTCCCGACCTTGGCCTGGAAGCGCGCCCACCGCCGGGTGGCCCTGATCAATCCCGCCATGCCCCGGCCGCCCCGGGGGCCAAGCCTGCCCCTGGACAGCTTCGATCTGGTGGTCGACGCGGGCGGCGCCCTCAGCCAAGGCCAGGAAGGCTCGCCTTCCGAAGAGGCGGGACGCATCGCCGACCGTATCGCCGGCCTGATCCCGGACCGGGCCGCGATCCAGAGCGGCATCGGCGGCGCCCCCGGGGCGGCCATCGCCCGCCTGACCCAGCACCGGGGTCTTGTGATCCGTTCCGGCATGATCACCGACGCCTATGGCGCCCTGGCCGACGCCGGCGCCCTTGATCCCGACGGCGCGCACATCACCGGCGTGGCCTATGGAACCGCCGGCTTCTACGAGGACCTCGCCCGGCGGGACCTGGCGAGATTCGCCGACACCCACACCACCCACGGGGCGGCGTCCCTGGCGGGGGTGGAGCGGTTCGTCTCGATCAATTCGGCCCTGGAGGTGGACCTGTTCGGCCAGGTGAACAGCGAATGGCGGGGGGAGCGGCTGATCAGCGGTGTCGGCGGCGGTCCGGATTTCGTCCGCGCGGCGGGACGCTCCGCCGGCGGCCTGTCGATCATCGCCCTGCCCGCCACCGCCGCCGGGGGCAAGGTCTCCCGCATCGTGCCGCGCCTGACCTGCCCCACCATCGCCATCGGCCGGGCGGATATCGACACCGTGGTGACCGAACACGGGGTGGCTTCGCTGAAAGACCTGTCCGTCGAGGCCCGCGCCCAAGCCCTGATCGCCATCGCCGAACCGGCCCGTCAGACCGAACTGGCCCAGGCCTGGGCGGCGATGCGCGCCCGGTTCTGATTATCCCAATGGCCGCCGTTGCGCTTGACTCCGAAGCTAGGTGATCGAGGCCTATCCTGCCCCTATCCGTTCTCCCCGGCGAAGGGGGCTGAGCCTAGCGGCCAAACTCGGGGTCGTTGTACTACTCGAAACTGATCCCGTACTTGGCCCAGACGGCGCCGCCCTTGAGGATGCCACGGACGAAGGTTTCGTGGGCCGTCCGTTCCTCTTCGGTGGAGCGCGGCGCCAGGGGCCGTGGTCGGGCGCCATAGGCCACGGCCTGAACGACTGCGGAACCGCCGCGCTTTTGGGTTTGCGGGGTCAAGTCCAGGCCCCGTTCCTTGCCGCCGCGCAGCTCCAGATAGACCGCGGCCAAGAGTTCGGCGTCGATCAAGGCGCCGTGCTTGTCACGGCTGGCCAGGGAAATCTTGAACCGCTTACACAGGGCGTCCAGGGAATTGTACATCCCCGGAAACCGCTTCTGCGCCAGCTGCAGGGTGTCGATCCAGCGCGGCTCGGGCAGGATGTCGCGTTTGATGCGCGCCAGTTCGTGATTGATGAAACCCCGATCGAAGGCGGCGTTATGCGCCACCAGGGTCGCGTCCCCGATGAAATCGAGCATGGCGTCACAGACATCCGGATCGTTGAACCGGGGCTTATCCGCCAGAAAGCTGAGAGAGATGCCGTGGACCCGTTCCGCCTCGGGGTCGATCTCACGGTCAGGATGCATGAACCGGTGGAAGGTCCGCCCGGTGGGCAGATAGTCCTCCAGCTCGACGCAGCCGACCTCGATCAGGCGGTGGCCGGTCTTGGGGTCCAGCCCGGTGGTTTCCGTATCGAGGACAATCTCGCGCGCCATGAGGCGATCATTGGGACGGTTTGGAGCCGCCTTCAAGGGCCGCCCTGGGCTTCCACCCAGGAGACCGCAGGGTTTTCAACACCTGTCTGACCTGATCCCGGGCCGCGTCCAGACCCTGGCCGGTATCGATGACGAAATCGGCCCGCCCGCGCTTTTCCGTATCGGGGGTCTGGCGGGCGAGAATGGCCTCGAACTTTTCCGGCGCCATGCCCTGCCGGGCCAGAACCCGTTCGCGTTGCAGCTCGGCGGGGGCGGAGACCACCACCACCGCGTCCACACGGGTCTCGCCCCCAGTTTCGAACAGGAGCGGGATGTCCAGCACCACCACATCGGCGCCGGCGGCCTGGGCCTTTTCGAAGAAGGTCACCCGGCTCAGCCCCACCAGGGGATGGACGATGGCCTCCAGGCGTTTCATCGCCGCCTCGTCCCCCAGCACCCTTTGGCCGAGGGCCGCCCGGTCCACGGCGCCGTCCTTCACCACCCCGGGAAAGGCCGCCTCGATCGGGGCCACCGCCGCCCCGCCCACGGCGTAGAGGGCGTGGACCTCGGCGTCGGCGTCGTAAACCGGCGCCCCCTCGGCGGCGAACATGACCGCCGTGGTCGATTTGCCCATGCCGATGGAGCCGGTCAGACCGATGACGATCACGGGCGTGTTCCCTGTTTTGAGGCCGCCGCCGGCCGCTCTCCAAGGGCGGTCAGGGCCAGGGCCCGCACATCCACCCCCGCCGGCGGGGCCGCGCCGAAAAAGGCTTCGAACGAGGGCGCCGCCTGCAGGATCAGCATGGCCAGTCCGTCCACAGTGGGGCGCCCTTGAGCCTCCGCCGCCAGCAGCAGGGGGGTGCGCAGGGGTCGATAGACCATGTCCATCACCGGCGCTCCCGTGGGCAGGGCCGCCAGGTCGATGGCCAGGGGATCATGCCCAACCAGGCCGAGGGAGGTGGCGTTGACCAGGGCCGCGGCGCCGTTCAGGGCGGCGTCCATCTGGTCCCAGCCGAACACCGTAACCTTGGCCCCCTGGACCTTTGGACCAAGAGCCTGTGCGATGACCTCGGCGCGTTCCCGGGTGCGATTGACCAGGCGCACCTCGGGGCTTCCAGCCAGGGCGAAGGCCGCCGCCGCGCCCCGGGCGGCCCCACCAGCGCCCAGGATCACCACCGACCCCTGTCGGGGATCGAACTTGGGCGCCTGGACGCGGAAGGCGCCCAACAGGCCCTCGCCATCGGTGTTGTCCGCCTCCACCGAACCGTCGGCGTGGAACAGCAGCAGATTGGCCGCCCCGGCCAGGCTGGCCCGCTCGGTCGCCCGGTCGGCGCAAACCAGGGCTGTCTCCTTGAAGGGAATGGTGACGTTGAGCCCCTTCAGCGACCCGCCGCGCAGGCCATCGATCAGGCTGGCGAACCGGGCCTCGTCGGCGGCGCTGAGGGCTATATAGATCCCGTCAATCTGGGCCTCACCCAGCCAGGCGTTGTGGATCAGGGGACTGAGGGAATGGCGCACGGGCCGGCCGATCACCCCGGCCACCAGGCTCTCGCCGCTGATCGGGATCATTGGGCGATCGCCCCCCGGTCGCGCAGGAAGTCCAGCAGAGGCAACAGTGGCAATCCAAGGATGGTGAAGTAGTCGCCCTCGATCCGTTCGAACAATTGCACCCCGGCGCTCTCCAGATGATAGCAGCCCACGGACGAGAGGACCGCGGGACCCCATTGGGCCAGATAATCGTCCAAAAAGGCTTCCGAGAAATTGCGCATGGTCAGGCTGGCGCTCTGGCTCAGGCGCCAGGCCACCGCCCCGTCCTCCGCCACGGTCAGGCCCGCATGGAGCTGATGGGTGCGCCCGCGCAGACTGAGCAGTCGGTCACGGGCCTCATCCAGGTTAGCGGCCTTGTCGAACAGGGCGCCGGCCAGGTCCAGGGTCTGGTCGACCCCGATCACCAGGCCGCTCTCCCGGGCCGAGACGGCGACGGCCTTGGCCTCGCCAAGGGCGGAGGCGATCTGCCGGGGGCTGGCGCCATCACGGAGCAGGCGATCCTTGATCACCTCCTCATCGACGCCGGAGTCGGCGGTCTCGAACGGGATCGCCGCGGCCCGGAGCAGTTCAGCCCGCGCCGCGCTGCGCGAGGCCAGCACGATGCGCGTCAAGACAGGACCTCGACCTTGGCCCGGCCGGCATGCATGACATTGATGATCTGGGCGGCGGTCTCTTCCACCGACCGGCGGGTCACGTCGATCACCGGCCAGCCATAGCGCTCGAACATCCGCCGGGCCCGGACGATCTCGTCACGCACGGATTCGATCTCGATATAGCTGCTCTCCCGGTCCTCCCGCATGTTGAGCAGGCGGTTGCGGCGGATCTGGATCAGGCGGTCGGGGGACACGGTCAGGCCGATGATCACCGGCCGCTTCAGCTGGAACAGCAGGGGCGGCGGCTCCGCCCCGGGCACCAGGGGAATATTGGCCGCCCGCACCCCGCGATGGGCCAGATAGATGCTGGTCGGTGTCTTGGAGGTGCGGCTGACCCCCACCAGGATCACATCGGCGCCCTCCAGATCCTCGCCGCCCTGGCCGTCGTCGTGGGCCATGGCGTAGTTCAGGGCGTCCATCCGGTTGAAATAGTCGTTGTCCAGGGCGTGCTGGGCGCCGACCCGGGTGGAGAGCGAGGCGCCCAGATATCGGCCCAGGGCCGCGATCAGCGGATCGAGAGCCGCCACGCAGGTCATTTCCAGATCCCGGCAACCCTGCTCCAGCCGCGCCCGCAGGTCCCGATCGACAATGGTGTGGATCACCACCCCCGGCGCCCCGGCGATTTCCTGCAACACCCGCTCGAGCTGCCGCTCGGAACGAACCAGGGAATAGATGTGTTCTATGGGCAGGACGTCGTCGAACCGGGCGCAGACCGCACGACCCATGGCGTTCAGGGTCTCGCCCGTGGAGTCTGAAACCAGGTGGACGTGGAAATAGGTGGCGAAGCGGGAGCCGGAGGTCATGGGCGGGTCTGCTTTCCGCCGATCGTCAGAAGGCCGGCTTGCGGGGAGAAGGTCACGTCGGTTTGCGCGAGAAGCTGCGATCGTCTGAGCATGAACACCTGTGGAGCGCCGGTTAACGAACCGTTAACGAATGCCGGGCGAGGCTGTGGGTCGTTGGGGAGAAAAGCCCCTCCCGAAGGCTTTGCCAAGGCGCAAGGGGATGAACCGCCGGTTCCACCCTCATTCTTCCCCAGGTCCACGCCCATGCTTGATCCTGTGAGACCAGGGATTCACCGGGTGGGGAGGCCTATCGCCCGTCCCCCGATCGGCGCCCCGGCCATCTTAATCTTTCATTAAGAAATACGGCGCCCTAGGGACTATCCCCGCAATTCACAGGCCCGGGCCATCATGTGGACGAAAGGCCCGATCTTGGGTCTGGCAAGTGAATTTTCTCCGGACCCGTCGGGTTTTCCCCTGTTTGCCCTGGCCCTGACCCCTACCGCCTAAAAACCTTTAACTTCTTATTAAGAGTTAGAAGAGCCTCCCGGGCTTGAGCGTGAAGGCTAGGCGGTCTTTAAGACAAGGGATGAACGCCTCTCCTGCTCCCCGTTTTCTTAAGGCCCTGGATCGTCAGACCCAGGATCGCCCGCCCATCTGGTTCATGCGCCAGGCGGGACGATATCTTCCCGAATATAGGGAGCTGCGCGCCAAGGCGCCCGACTTCATCGCCTTTTGCCTGAACCCGGAAATGGCGGCGGAAGCGACCCTGCAACCCATGCGCCGCTTCGCCTTCGACGCGGCCATCGTGTTCGCTGACATTCTCCTGATCCCCAAGGGCCTGGGCCAGGAGGTCTGGTTCGAGGCGGGAGAGGGCCCAAGGCTTGGACCCTTGCCGGAAATGAGCGTGCTTCGCGGCCAGATCGAGGCGGCGGCCACGAGGCTCTCCGCGGTGGGGGAAACCCTCTCCCGCGTCAGGGCCGTCCTGGAGCCAGAGCGGGCCCTGATCGGCTTTGCCGGGGCGCCCTGGACCGTGGCCACCTATATGATCGAAGGCCGCTCCAGCGACCGCACACGGGCCAGAACCTTCGCCTTCGAAAAGCCCGAGGTGCTGGACGAGTTGGTCGAGATCCTGGTCCAGGCCACCATCCATTATCTGGCCATGCAGGCCCGAGCCGGCGCCCAGGTGCTGAAGCTGTTCGAGTCCTGGGCCGAGTCCCTGCCCGAGGACGTATTCGAGCGGGTGGTGACCAGGCCCCACGCCCGGATCGTGGCTGGGCTTCGGGCTCAGGGGATCACCGCGCCGGTGATCGGCTTTCCTCGGGGCGCCGGCTCCCTGGTCGAGGGCTACGCCAAGGCCGCCGGGGTTCAAGCCGTCGCCCTGGACGTCTCGGCCAGCGCGGAATTTGGCCAGCGGCTACAGAAGGACGTGACCATTCAGGGGGCCCTCGATCCCCTTTTGCTCCGAGCCGGCGGGCCGGGTCTTGATCGGCGGGTGGCGCAGCTTCTGGAGCAATGGAGCGACGGGCCCTACATCTTCAACCTGGGGCATGGCATCTTGCCGGATACGCCGATCGCCCATGTTCAGCAGGTGCTGGACCGGGTGACGGGCTGGCGGGGACACTGAGCATGGCGCGGGATGTGGGGCCGACCCGCCGAATAGCGGTGGTCCTGGTCAATCTGGGCGGGCCGGACAAGCTGCAATCGGTGCGGCCGTTCCTGTTCAACCTGTTCTCCGATCCCGCCATCATCAGCGCCCCGGCCCTGATCCGCTATCCCCTGGCCGCCTTCATCTCCACCGTCCGCGAGAAGTCCGCCCAGGCCAACTATGCGATCATGGGCGGCGCCTCTCCCCTGCTCCCGGAAACCGAGGCTCAAAGCCAGGCCCTCCAGGCGGTGCTGTCGGCCCGGGCGCCCGCCGCGACTGTCAAGACCTTCATCGCCATGCGTTACTGGCGCCCGTTCAGCGACGAGACGGCCAAGGCGGTGGCGGCTTTCGGGCCGGACGAGGTGGTGTTCCTGCCCCTCTATCCGCAATTCTCCACCACCACCACGGCGTCCTCCCTCAAGGCCTGGATCAAGGCCTATAAGGGCTCGGGCAAGCTGAAGGCGGTGTGCTGCTATCCGACCCTGGACGGTTTGGTGCAGGCCCATGCCGAACGGATCCTGGCCGCCTGGACCGCCGCCGGATCGCCAGCCCCGGTCCGGCTGCTGTTCTCCGCCCACGGCCTGCCGGAAAAGGTCATTGAAGGGGGCGATCCCTATCAAAGCCAGATCGAGGCCACGGCCGCGGCGGTGGCCGAGAGGCTGGGAGGCGGCTGGGACTGGCAGGTCTGTTACCAGAGCCGGGTCGGCCCGTTGAAATGGCTGGGTCCGACCACCCCCGATGCGATCAGGGTCGCCGCCGCCGAAGGGCTGGGCGTGGTGGTGACTCCCATCGCTTTCGTCTCCGAGCATATCGAGACCCTGGTGGAACTGGACCACGAATATGCCGAACTGGCCCGGCGTGAGGGTTGCCTCGCCTATGTGCGGGCGCCGGCGCTTGGAACCCATGGGGCCTTTATCGAGGGCCTGGCGGATCTGGTGCTGGAAGCGGTGGAGGAGCCAGTGGGCGTCCATCCCGGGACCGAGCACGAATGCGCGGCCTGCTGGTCGAAATGTCCCCGGGTGGGGGCGGGAGTTAAGGCGTGATCGAACACTTCAATCTCATCCGCGGTCTTCACATCATCGCGGTCATCGCCTGGATGTCGGGCCTGCTCTATCTGCCCAGGCTCTATGTCTATCACACCCGGGCCACCCCCGGCTCCGAGATGGACGAGACCTTCAAGCTCATGGAGCTGAAGCTGCTGCGGATCATCATCAATCCGGCGATGATCCTGGTCTTTATCCTGGGCGGGACCCTGGTGTGGATTGATCTGGAGCGCCTGGGTCCCCACTTCTGGATCGCGCCCTGGATGCTGACCAAGATCGGCGCCCTGGTGTTCCTGTCGGCGTGGCATGGTTTCCTGGCCGGATCCCGCCGGGCCTTCGCCGAGGGCCGCAACAAGCGCTCCGAGCGGTTCTGGCGGATGACTAACGAGCTTCCGTTCATCGCCGCCATCGTCATCGTCCTGGCCGTGACCACCAAGTTCGGAGGCTGATCCCTCGCCCGCCCTGTGGGGCCGCGTCATGGTTTCCCTTGACCTGACGCCCCCCGTGTGGTTCCGCTGATCCTGAGGCGCGGCGTCAGCTGCGCTCCCCATCTTCCTTCGGATCCGCGCTGGCGTCCTTGTCGATCTGCGGCGTGCTTGTGATCCGACCTCCCCATCCGCGTCGGCCTGATCTTCAGAACCGCCGCTTTCGAGATCTGTCCTGGCCCTGATACGGGGCCATCGATCGCCTGCGCGATCCAACCTAGAGTCCAATATGCAAGACGAATCCGTCAACGAAACCCTGCCCGACGCCGAAGACCTGTTGGGCGAAGGCGCCGACGCCTCCGACAACGGTATAGAAGACGGGCCGACCGCCGCCAGCCAGGCCATCGCGGCCATGGGCCTGACCCGCATGTCCCTTCAGCAATTGAAGGAAAAATCCCCCGCCGATCTGGTCACCTTCGCCGAGGCGCTGGAGATCGAAAACGCGAACGCCATGCTCAAGCAGGACATGATGTTCGCCATCCTCAAGGCCCTGGCCGAGGAAGGGGTGGAGATCTCCGGCAGCGGCACCCTGGAAGTTCTGCAGGACGGCTTCGGCTTCCTGCGCAGCCCGGAAGCCAACTACCTGGCTGGCCCCGACGACATCTATGTCTCCCCTTCGCAGATCCGCAAATTCGGTCTGCGTACCGGCGACACCGTCGATGGCGGCGTGCGCTCCCCCCGGGAGGGCGAACGTTACTTCGCCCTGGTCAAGGTCGATCAGGTCAATTTCGAGAGCCCGGACAACGTCCGTCACAAGGTGGCCTTCGACAACCTGACCCCGCTCTATCCCGAAGAGCGCTTGACCATGGAGATCGAGGATCCGACCCTGAAGGATCGCTCCGGCCGGGTCATCGATATCGTCGCCCCCTTGGGCAAGGGTCAGCGCTGCCTCGTCGTCGCCCCGCCCCGGGTGGGTAAGACGGTGATGCTGCAGAACATCGCCAAGTCGATCGCCGCCAACCACCCCGAATGCTACCTGATCGTGCTGTTGATCGATGAGCGTCCGGAAGAAGTCACCGACATGCAGCGCACGGTGAAGGGCGAGGTGATCTCCTCGACCTTCGACGAGCCCGCCACCCGCCACGTCCAGGTCGCCGAGATGGTGATCGAAAAGGCCAAGCGCCTGGTGGAGCACAAGCGGGACGTGATCATCCTGCTGGACTCCGTCACCCGGCTGGGCCGGGCCTACAACACCGTGGTTCCGTCCTCGGGCAAGGTGCTGACCGGCGGTGTGGACGCCAACGCCCTGCAACGGCCCAAGCGCTTCTTCGGCGCCGCGCGGAATGTTGAGGAAGGCGGCTCCCTGACCATCATCGCCACGGCCCTGATCGAGACCGGCTCGCGGATGGACGAAGTGATCTTCGAAGAGTTCAAGGGCACCGGC
>JARLIP010000321.1 GCA_031291685.1 Caulobacteraceae bacterium
CCGCCACGCCCCGGCCCGCAATCCCGTCGCCCAGTCCCAGGCCCGGATCGCCACGGCCATGCGTTCAGGCTCCGCCAAGGCCGCCGCCGCGACCCACGAATGGGAGGAGTTCTGAGCGGCCGGGGCTGACCTGCCCCGCGTCCTTAAAGGCGCCGCCGATCTATGAAGGCGGCGCCAGGCTCACCCGCACCCGCCCCGCCTCGAACCTGAGCCGCAGGCCGCGATAGCGCGCCAGATAGGCCACCCCCACCAGGGCCGCGGCGAACCCCGAGGCCGCGCCGACGCCCAAGGCCCAGCGTGGGCCAAAGCGGTCAGCGACCCAGCCGGTGACCGGCGCGCCCATGGGGGTTCCGCCCAGGGCGATGGCCAGCAGGATCGCCATCACCCGCCCGCGCATGGTCGGCTCGGTGGCCATCTGCACGGTGCTGTTGGCGTTGGTGGTGAAGGTCTGGGCCGAGCCCCCCACCAGCACCAGGGCCAGGCCGAACAGCCCATAGCTGGGCATGACCGCGGCCAGGGTCAGGCCGACGCCAAACACCGCCGCGGCGCCCAGCATCAGGACGATGTGGGGTCGCTCCCGCCGCGCGGCCATCAGGGCGCCGATCACCGAGCCCACCGCCATCATCGACATCAGAAAGCCGAACTGGTGGGCTCCCGCGTGGAACACCCGCACCGACATGACCGAGATGAAGATCGGGAAATTGGCCCCAAAGGTTCCGATCAGGAAGAACATGATCAGCACCGACAGAATATCCGGCCGCGCCCAGACATAGGCGAACCCGCTCGCCAACCCGCCCCGCCCGTGATCCCCCCGGCGGCTCTGATGCAACTCCGACATGCGCAGCAGGCCCAGGGAGATCAGCACCGCGCCGAACGAGACGGCGTTGATCAGGAACACCCAGCCCGAGCCCATCGCCGCGATCAGCACCCCCGCCAGGGCCGGCCCGATCATCCGCGCGGCGTTGAACGATGTGGAATTGAGCGCCACCGCGTTGGACAGGTCCTCCTCCCCCACCAGTTCGGAGACGAAGGTCTGCCGGGCCGGCGAGTCAAAGGCGGTGACGCACCCCAGGAGGAAGGCGAAGACATAGACGTGCCACAGCCGCACCACCCCAAACACCGTCAGCAGGCCCAGACCCAGGGCCAGCACCCCCATGGCCGCCTGGGTGGCGATCAGCAGCCTGCGCCGGTCCAGGTGGTCGGCGGCATAGCCGGTCACGGGCAGCAACAGCAGCATCGGCCCATATTGTAGGGCCATCACCACCCCCATGGCGGTGGCGTTGTTGTGGGTCAGCTGGGTCAGGACGATCCAGTCCTGGGCCGTGCGCTGCATCCAGACGCCCACATTGGACACCAGGGCGCCGCTGGCCCACAGACGATAGTTATGGCTCCGGAGCGAGCGGAACGCCCCGGCCGTCAAGCGGCTTTGTCCATCAGGGCGATCACCTGCGCGGCCGTCCCCGTCTCCCCGAGCCGCGGGAAGATCTGGCTGACGCTGTGCCTGTGCGCCTCGGGGCTGAGGTCGGCCATGGCGTCCACGGCCAGGGTCACGTTGAACCCCAGCTCATGGGCCTGGCGGGCGGTGGATTCCACCCCGGCGCTGGTGGCCACCCCGGTCAGGACGATCTGGGTCACCCCCCGCCCCTTCAGATAGGCCTCCAGATCGGTGTTGGTGAAAGCGCCCCAGGTGCGCTTGGTGACCCGGTGATCCGTCGGTTGCGGGTCCAGCTCGGTCACGATCTCGGTCCAGCCGGCGGGAGGGTTCCCCAGCCCCCGCGCCTGTTCCGTGCGCCCCGGCGGGACGGCGTCCACATTGACCAGCACCACCGACAGGCCCTTGTCGCGGAACGCGGCGGCCAGTTCGGCCGACCGGGCCACCACCTCGGCCAGGGCCTCGCCCCCCGCCCGGGCGACGATGCCCGCCTGCAGATCGATGATGACGAGGGCGGTCTTGGGATCCAGGGTCGTCAGAGGCATGGGACTACTCCTTGGGAAACAACAGGGACAATTCAGGTCTCGATCAGGCGCCGCAGCAGCGCCACCCCAGCCGCCAGGGTGTCGAGCTCCCCGGGGGCGAGATGGGCCTGAATGCCGCGAAACAGCCAGTCCTGCCGGGCGCCGCGACCGGCGGCCACCCGCTCGCGGCAATGGTCGGTCAGGGCGAACAGGGTCTGGCGCCCGTCCGTGGGATGGGGTGATCCGCTGACCAGCCCCGCCGCCTCCAGCACCGCGACCGTCGCCCCCATGGACTGGGGCCGCACGCCCTCCTCCCGGGCCAGGCCGGTGACCGTGGCGGGGCCGTCCCGCTCCAGCCGCAACAGCACCTGGGTCTGCGACCAGGTGAAATCCCCCAGGCTCGCCTCCTCCCGCAAACGCCGCTTCAGCTGGCCCGCCAGCACCCGAAGCTCTCCCGCCACGGCCGTGGCCCGGGCGACGTCAATGGCGTTCGAAGATTCGCTCATGGGAGGATCTATAGCCGATACAAAGATAAACTACAAAGTTTTCCTTCGTATATTCTCACGATTCAGGCCCGGCGGCGCGCGCGCCTCCACCACGCGCGATTGAACCGTGTCAGGCCGCCGCCACGTCCCCCGCCCGCGGCAGGCCCAGCACCGCCCGGGCGATGGCCTCGATCAGGGCCTCGGCGCGGATCGGCT
Source organism: Caulobacteraceae bacterium (assembly GCA_031291685.1). Taxonomy (GTDB): domain Bacteria; phylum Pseudomonadota; class Alphaproteobacteria; order Caulobacterales; family Caulobacteraceae; genus Poindextera. The sequence continues at coordinate 2,658 of JARLIP010000321.1, forward strand.
TGCTCAGGTGCTCATCGGCGCCGGCGGCCAGGCTGGCGCGGACGTGCTCGTCCAGGGCGTTGGCGGTGAGCATGATCACCGGGGTCCGGGGGCGGCCGGTCTCGGCCTCCAGGGCGCGCAGGCGCTCGGTGGCGGTCAGGCCATCCATCTCCGGCATCTGCATGTCCATCAGCACCAGATCGTAGGTCTCCTGCCCCAGGCGCTCCAGGGCCAGGGCCCCGTTCTCGACGATGGTCAGGTCCGCGCCCACCGCGTCCAGGATCAGCTGGATGACCTTCTGATTGGTGGGATGATCCTCGGCCAGCAGGATACGCCGCCCCTCCAGGCTGAATTCGACGCCGTCCTCGTCCGCTTCGTCCTGGACCTGCGCCTCGGCGTGCGCCAGGGGCAGTTCGAATTCGAAGGTGGAGCCTTCACCCGGGTTGGAAGTCACGTCGATCCGCCCCCCCATCAGCTCCACCAGGGAGCGGCTGATGGCCAGCCCCAGCCCGGTGCCGCCAAACCGCCGCCGGATGGAGGCGTCGGCCTGCTCGAACCGGCGAAACAGCCGCCCCTTGACCTCGTCGTCAAAGCCGATGCCGGTGTCGCTGACCCTGAACAGCAGCCCCCGCGGGCGCGCCTCGACCCCCAGGGTGACCGAACCGGCCTCGGTGAACTTCACAGCATTGCTGAGCAGGTTGGACAGCACCTGGGTCAGGCGCACGGAATCCCCGCGATAGAAGCCGGCGGCGGCGGACTCGACGCTCCAGGCCAGGCTCAGTCCCTTGGCCTCGGCCGCGGCCCGGTGCAACTCGGCGATGCGCGAGACCACCCCCTCGATGGAGACCACCTCATCGGCCAGGATGATCTGTCCCGCCTCGATCTTGGAGAAGTCCAGGATATCGGTCAGCACCTGTTCCAGCAGGCGACCGGACGAGACGATCAGCTCGGCCAGCTCCCGGTCCTTCGGGGTCTGCTGATGCTTGGCCAGGGTCTCGGAAATGGCGATCACCCCGTTCAGGGGGGTGCGCAGTTCGTGGCTCATATTGGCCAGGAAGCGGGACTTCTCCGCATTGGCCCGTTCCAGCTCGGCGGTGCGCGCCCGCACCCGCTCCTCCAGGGAGGCCAGCACGGTCTCCACCGTATGGCGCTCCTGGCGCAGGGACCGGGCCAGGACCCCGATCTCGTCGTCGCGCCGCTCGACGGCGACCACCGCCGGACAGGTCGCCCGGCTGGCGTCGATGGAGCTTTCCACCAGGACCTGCAGCGGATTGACGATGGCCTGACGGGCCAGGCCCACGATCACCAGGGTCTGAACCCCCGCCATGATCAGCCCCAGGATCAAGATCCACGAGGCGGAGCGGGCCGCGGACCAGGTCAGGGCGGCCTTGGGATAGGTCTCCAGCAGATACCAGTCCGGCCCGGACAGCCGGCCGAAGGCCACGATCTGGCGCCCGTCCGGGGACAGGATCACCCCGCTCTGGCGGCCGTCGCGCTTGATCGCCGCGATGATGGCCTTGAGCCCCAGGCTCTTTTCATAGCGGACCATGGTGTCCTGCGAGGCGGTTCCCATCCTGGCGAATTCCGGGGAGGCGATCAGCTGGCCGTCGTTCATCACCACCATGGCCGTGGCCCCCGGCAGGGAGCGGCGCACCGCGTCCATGAAGAATCCCGTCAGCTCGATGGTCGAGCCGAAGGCGCCGACGAAGCGGCCATGGATATAGACCGGGGTCATGCACCCCGTGGCCAGGCGCCGGCCGCTGGTGTCCTGCACCAGGCGCTGCAAATTGGTGCACCGGGTCGCCCCGCCGGGGTTCACACCCGGCATGGTCAGCCGAACCATCTCCTCGTGGCTGACATCCAGGTTGGCCGGCGCATCGTGGCGATAGAACATCAGCCGGTCCGGCCGATCCGGCGCGAACATCACCACCCGGGTGGCGGGGGTGAAGAAGTAGAAGTTGTCATAGCCCTTGCGGCTCACCCGCCCGAAATCGGACACCACGTCGAAGGCCGCCGCCATCGCGGCCTTTTCGTCGCCCTTCAATTGGTCGGCGTGGCCCAGGAAGGCGCCCATGCCATAGATATATTCGCCGTCGCTCAGGGCATTGCCATCGAAGTCGATCGCCCGGCTGCGGCGGGTGCCGTCGGCCTGTTTCGGATAGTGTTCCTCGATCAGGGCGTCGGCGGTCCGCGGGCTCAGGCTCTCGGCTCGCCGGATCAGGTCGCTGGCCGCCGAGGTCTGCAACACGCGCAGGGTGCGGAACCGCTTGTCCACATTGCCGCTGCGCTCGCTGACATAGTCGGCCAGGAACCGGACCTGCCGGGCGGACAGCTCGTGCTGGAAGACCACGAAGGCGCCCACGGCCCCGAGCGCGGTGATGATCAGGGCGGTCAGCCCCACACCGATCAGGAATCTACGCGATAGAGAGTGCATCATGGCCCAGCCAGACGGGATGTAGCCGATCAGCTATAAACCCGACCTGTTGAGACAGGGTTTATGCCAATTTTGACCGGTACTATGGCGCCGGTGAACGAGGCGAAAATATGATCTGGCTCAACGCAACCCGCGCAAGCCTCTGGCCGGTGGCGCAATTGGATGCGAAAAGGCGCGCGACGCTCGCCGACGCTCCGCAGGGGCGCCGCGGCGAGCCCATGACGGACCTTAGAGAACGGAGCAAGGTAGTGACCGACCAGATCGAAAAGCCGTGGGCCCTCATGCGCCACCATGCCGGATGGGCCGACGTTTTCCGCATCGAAGGCGAGAGCGCCGACGCCGTGACAGGCTACTATCCCGACCGGGAAACCGTGGGACCGCCGGTGAGCTACAGCCCCCGCGCCGTACTGGCCCGCTTCCCCACCTTTGAAGGCGCCCATGCGGCCCGTGAGGGCGGCGTCGCCGAATGGCGCAAGCATGACGTGGCCGTGCGCGAAGCCGAGGCGGCCCTCAAGGAAGCCGAAAAGACCCGCGAAAAAGCCTGGACCGATTGGCTGAAAGCCGCCGCCGACGCTTCCTGAGGCCGGCCCGCCTGACCTATCCATGCCGCCGGCCAGGATCCCCGATCCTGGCCGGCGCGCCTTGCGCGCCATCGCGCGCCGCTTCTCTCCCCGACGACATGGCTCGCCAGATCATCCCGGCCCGCGCCTGGGCGCCGGTTGAGGGTCCATGCTGTTTTTGCGTTTCAAGGGCGGGGGCTATGCCCCCGGAGCATTTTCGAGCGAAGTGGGCGCCGGTTC
>JARLIP010000034.1 GCA_031291685.1 Caulobacteraceae bacterium
CAATCTGCCGGTGATCACCTTCGGCGACACCGCCGGTGCCTATCCCGGCCTGGGCGCCGAGGAGCGCGGCCAGGGCGAGGCGATCGCCAGGGCCACCGAACGCTGCCTGACCCTGGGCGTGCCCATGATCTCGACCATCATCGGCGAGGGCGGCTCGGGCGGGGTGCTGGCGATCATCTCGGCCAACAAGGTGATGATCCTGGAGCACGCCGTCTTCTCGGTGGCGTCCCCCGAGGCCGGCGCCTCGATCCTGTTCCGCGACCGCGCCGAGGCCCCGCGCCTGGCCAAGGCCTGGAAGATGACCGCCCAGGAGCTTTACGGCTTCAAGATCGTGGACCGGATCATCGAGGAGCCGGTGGGCGGCGCCCATTCCGATCCCGACCTGGCCATCACCCGCACCGGCGATGCGGTGGAGGAAGAGCTGAAGGCCCTGATGAGCCTGACGCCCGAGGCCCTGCGCAAACAGAGGGCCGACCGCTTCTACGCCATCGGCCGCCAGGGTCTGGCCTGACCGTTCAAACGAATGTTTAGCCGCCCTTGCCTGACCCAGGGGCGCCATGGTCATAGTTCTCCAAAATCATGGGGAGGACATCATGGCCATCAAGACCCGCATCACCGAACTGTTCGGCATTGAGCACCCGATCGCCCAGGGCGGCATGCAGTGGGTCGGCCGCGCCGAGCTGGTCTCCGCCGTCGCCAACGCCGGCGCCCTGGGCTTCATCACCGCCCTGACCCAGCCGACGCCCGAGGCCCTGGCCAAGGAAATCGTCCGCTGCCGGGAGATGACGGACAAGCCCTTCGGCGTGAACCTGACCATCCTGCCGGCCATCACCCCGCCGCCCTACGCTGAATACCGCGCCGCGATCATCGAGAGCGGGGTCAAGATCGTCGAGACCGCCGGCTACAAGCCGCAGGAACACGTCGATGAATTCAAGAAGCACGGGGTCAAGGTGATCCATAAGTGCACCGCCGTCCGCCACGCCCTGTCCGCCGAGCGCATGGGCGTGGACGCCATCTCCATCGACGGCTTCGAATGCGCCGGCCACCCGGGGGAGGACGACATCCCCGGCCTGATCCTGATCCCGGCCGCCGCCGACAAGATCAAGATCCCGATGCTGGCCTCTGGCGCCTTCGGCGACGCCCGCGGCCTGGTGGCGGCCCTGGCCCTGGGCGCGGACGGCGTCAACATGGGCACGCGCTTTTGCGCCACGGTGGAGGCGCCCATCCATCAGCGGGTGAAGGAGCAGATGGTGGCCAATGACGAGCGCGCCACGGACCTGATCTTCCGCACCCTGCACAACACCGCCCGGGTGGCCCGCAACGCCATCAGCCAGCAGGTGGTGGAGATCGAGCGCCGCGGCGGCGCCCAGTTCGAGGACGTCCGCGAACTGGTGGCCGGCGCCCGCGGTCGCAAGGTCTATGAGGAAGGCGATCCGGATCTCGGCATCTGGTCGGCCGGCATGGTCCAGGGCCTGATCCACGACATCCCGACCGTCAAGGAACTGGTCGATCGGATCATCAGCGAGGCCGAGGGCCTCATCAAGAACCGCCTGAGCGGGATGGTGGTCTGAGAATTTCACCTTCCTCCCATGCATCGCACGCGATGCGGGGGAGGTGTCGTGGGGCGGCAGCCCCGTGACGGGGGGGGGGGCGAACCGGCCGTCCGAACGCCCCCTCAGCCAGGACCGCGTCCTGACAGCTCCCCCGTGTGGCTTCGCCAAACAGGGGAGCAGGAATGCATCAGGCCGTCGCCCGGATCGCGGCGGCCAGTTCCTCCACCGCCGCCGGGGTGGTGGCCCAGGAGCACATGAAGCGCACCGAGCCGTCCTTGTTGCGGAAACCGATCCAGCCGGTTTTCGTCAGGCGCTGGTGGTGTTCCTCGGTCATGTGGGCGAAGACGCCGTTGGACTCCACCGGATGGGCCATGGACAGGCCGCAGTCGGCGGCCAGCTTGCGGGCCATGGCGTTGGCGTGGGCGGCGCGCTCGATGAAGGCGCCGCTTTCCAGCATGCCGATCCAGGGGGCGGACAGGAACCGACTTTTGGACGGCAGCTGGCCGGACATCTTCAGCCGCGCGTCGAACCGGCGCGACAGGACCTTGTCGAATATCACCAGGGCCTCGGTGCAGGACATCCCCGCCTTGGTCCCGCCGACCACCAGCAGGTCCACGCCCATGCCCTTGAGGTCCTTGGGGTCAAAGCCCGCGGCCACGGCGTTGGCCAGGCGGGCGCCGTCCATATGCACCCCCAGGCCCTTGGCCTTGGCCGCCCCGGTCAGGCGGGCGATGTGGGCGGCCGCATAGACCGCGCCGAACTCGGTCGCCTGGGTCAGGGACAGGGCGCCCGGCGCCTGATGATGCGCCGAATCCGGCTCGGCCAGCACGGCGTCCAGGGCGTCCGTATCGATCCGTCCGGAACCGCCGGGCAGTCCCCGGATCTGGAAGCCGTGGCCGAAATAGGTGGGGGCGCCGGCCTCGTGCACGCCGATATGGGCCAGGTCGTGGGCGACCACCGCCTCGAAGGGGCGGCACAGGGCCGTCAGGGCGATGGCGTTGGCCGCCGTGCCCGATCCGACGAACCGCACCTCGGCGTCGGTGTCCAGGAAGCCTCGCAAGCGGTCCGCCGCCCTGGCCGAATATTCGTCGCCCCCATAGGAGACGGCGTAGCCTGCATTGGCCGCAATCAGGCTCTCCATCGCTTCGGGGGCGATGGGGGCGACATTGTCGGAGGCGAAGTCGATGCGAAGGGCGTTGGGCTGGGGCATGGACCCGAATTAGCCCAAGTCACCGGGGGGCAGACACCCCCGATGCTTCCTAATTTTGTTTGCCCGCCGCAGTAAATTCGATCACAGCCCCCGCGCCCACTCACGCACGTCGGCCACGAACAGGTCCGGCTCCTCCATGGCGGCGAAGTGGCCGCCGGAGGGCATGTCGGTCCAGCGGCTGATATTGTAGGCCCGGTCGGCCCAGCTGCGGGGCGGCGCCTGATAGAGGACCTCGCCAGGGAAGTTGGCGAAGGCCGTCGGCGTCTCGCACCGCGCGCCCTCCAGCACGGCCAGCCCGCCCTCTTCGACCAGGCCGCGATAGTACCAGGCCCCGGTGGTGAAGGAATCGGTCATCACATAGATCATGATGTTGGTGAGCAGCTGATCCAGGCTGTAGGCCTGATCCAGGGTCTTGACCCTCAGGTCCGACCAGTCGTGAAACCGCTCAAGGATCCAGGCGGCCTGGCCCACCGGATTGCCCGCCCCCAGCCAGGCCAGGGACTGGGGCTTTGAGGCCTGGAGCTGGAAATAGGCGCCGTAGAATTGCGCCGCCATCTGGGTGCGGGTGATCCAGTCGATCTCGGCCTGATTCTGTGGACCGCCCTTGGGGCGAAAACCGATCATGTTCAGGTGGATGGCCTTGGCGTGGGCGCCATGGTCGTGGCCCAGCCAGGATGTCACCAGCGCGCCCCAGTCCCCGCCCTGGGCCAGGTAGCGGTCATAGCCCAGCACCTTGGTCATCAGGGTGTTGAACAGCCGCGCCGTGGCCTTCTGGCCGATGGGGTGCGGGGGTTTGGAGGAGAAGCCGAAGCCGGGCAGGGACGGGATCACCAGGTCGAAGGCGTCCGCCGGATCGCCCCCGTGGCGGGAGGGATAGGCCAGCTTGTCGATGGCGTCCCAGAACTCGAAATGGCTGCCCGGCCAGCCGTGGGTCAGGATCAGGGGGCGCTTGCCGCCCGCTTCCCCGACCACATGCAGGAAGTGGATGTCGAAATCCTCCACCCGCGCGGTGAACTGGGGGAACCGGTTGAGGTTGGTCACCGCCGCCCGCCAATCGAACCCCTCGGTCCAGTACTGGCAGAACGATTTGAGGAAGGCCGCGTCGCAGCCATAGGACCACCCGTCCCCCAGGGCCGGCGCCGGCGGGAACGGATAGGCCCGCACCTGGGCCAGGACCGCGTCCACCCGATCCTTGGACCATTCGACTGTGAAGGGCTTCGCCGTCATCTCTTCCTCCCGATGTTTCGCGGGAGCCTGATCGGGTGACGTGGGGACGGTCAAGACGCCCCTTGCAACTTAAAATTACCCGGATATAAATCACGAATGGAGGCGCATGAGCACATGACCATCGACTGGCCGAACACCGGCGACCGCGTGGCGGGGGACTATCTGGGCCATCCCTTCGAGGGCAAGGTCACCGGGGTCGGGTTTGAGGCTGAGCCCTTGGGGCGGCGCTATGCGATCCGCTTCGACGCGCCCATCGACGTCAGCCGCTCCAAGCTGATGACCAATCCGCGCCAGAACGTCCGCGCGGTGATCGCCCCCGAGGGCGTCAGCATCGACGGCAAGGGCCGGCCGGACGGGATCATGACCCTGCGGCGGGCCTGACACCGCGGATCAGGGCGCGGAACAGGGTCAGTCTCAGGGCCTCGAAGTCGATCTCGGGCGCCAGCTTGCCCCCCAGCTTCAGCACCACCAGTCCGTGGATGGCGGCCCAGAAGGCGTTGGCCAGGAGGGTCGGCTCGCCTTCCACCAGTCCCTCGGCGATCAGCACATTGACATAGTCGGTCATGCTGGCCCGAGCCCGGTTCGCGGCCCGCACCAGATCCGGATAGTCCCCCTCGGTCGGCTGGCGCAGATCGAACATGGCCCCATAGGCCGCCGGATGGTCGAAGGCGAAGCGCACATAGGCCTCGGCGACGGCGGCGGCCCGGGTGATGGCGTCCCCGGGCTGGGCCAGGGCGGTCTCCAGGGCCTCGGCGAACCGCTCGAAGCCCCGGGCCCGGACCGCGGCCAGCATCTCGTCCTTGTCCTTGAAATAGCGGTAGGGGGTCATGGCGCTGACCCCCAGTTCGGACGCCAGCTGGCGCAGGCTGACCGCCTCGGGGCCGCGCTTGACGAACAGTCGCTCGGCCACGTCGATCAGGCGCTCGCGAAACTCCGCGATCTCCGCCTCGCTCAAAACCTTCGGCATTCGGCCCTCTCTGGATTCGCTTGCGTCGGATATAGCCTTACGTTATAAATTTACATCGTATATTTAAATTGGGAGCCAAGCCTATGGATGGATCGCAAGCCGTAAGCCCATTTCTGCGCGGCAACTTCGCGCCCGTGCGCGGCGAAGACGATTTCGAACTCGAGGTGGTAGGCCAGTTGCCGGCGGGGCTGGCGGGCAGCCTCTATCGCAACGGCCCCAATCCCCAGTTCGAGCCGGACGCCGACTATCACTGGTTTATCGGCGACGGCATGGTCCACGGTTTCCACGTCGAGGATGGCAAGGTCCGCTACGCCAACCGCTATGTCCGCACCCCAAAGTGGACGCTGGAGCATCAGGCCGGGCGGCGGCTGTTCAACACCTGGGGCGATCCGCGCAAGGCCGATCCCCTGGCCCTGGGTCAGGACGGGGGCGTGGCCAACACCAACATTCTCTGGCACGCGGGGCGGCTCCTGGCCCTGGAGGAAGGCCATTCCCCCACGCGGATGGACCCCTTCACCCTGGAGACCCTGGGCTATGTGGACCTGGGCGGAAAGGTCACCGCCCACCCCAAGATCGACCCCGACACCGGGGAGATGGTGTTCTTCGCCTATATGGACGAGCCCATGCCGTTCTCGCGCCGGGTCGGCTACGGCGTGGCCGATGCGGCCGGACGTCTGACGCGGCGGGAGTCCTTCGAGGCGCCCTATTGCAGCATGATCCATGACTTCATGGTCACGCGCGGCCACGTGTTGATCCCGGTCCTGCCCCTGACCGGGGATCTGCAGCGGGCGATGAGCGGCGGCCCGGCCTTCGCCTGGGAGCCGCGGAAGGGCGCCTATGTCGGCGTCATGCGCCGGGACGCGGGCGTGGAGAGCCTGCGCTGGTTCAACACCGAGGCCAACTACGTCTTCCACGTGATGAACGCCTGGGAGGAGGGCGAGCGCATCTTCGCCGACGTCATGCAGTATGAAACCGCGCCCCTGTTCCCCAATGCCGACGGCGGCCGGGGGGAGCGCAGCGAGGCCCGCCTGGTCCGCTGGACCTTCGACCTGGCTGGGAACAGCGACACCATCAAGCGCGAGGCCATCGACGATCTGCCCGGGGAATTTCCCCGCTTCGACGAGCGTCGTTCGGGCCTGTCCTATCGCCACGGCTGGTTCGCCGCCCAGACCGGAAAGGCGGGGGAGTACCGCGCCGACGGGATCGCCCATATCGACCTGACCACGGGCCGGCGCTCGACCTTCGACCTGCCCCCTGGCGACGCCATCTCCGAGCCGGTGTTCGTGCCCCGCTCGGCCGCGGCGGAGGAAGGGGATGGCTGGATCGTGGCGGTGGCCTATCGCGCGCCGGAGGATCGCAGCGAGATGCTGGTGCTCGACGCACAAGACGTCGCCGCCGGCCCTATCGCCACGGCCAAGGTTCCCCGCCGCGTGCCCTTCGGCTTCCACGGCAACTGGCGACCCGCGACCTGAGGGCCGGTGGCGTCGCCGCCGGCTTTTGACCCCGGCGTTCGTCCGCGCTAAGCCTTCTGGGCGGCTGCGGGGGCGGACGTGGGATCAAAGGGCGCCCGGCGCGTGAAGCTCATCGACAATCGTCTTTGCCGCAGGGGTCTGCTGATTGGGCTCGGCGCCACGGGTCTGTCCGCGTGCCACTGGGGCAAGAAGGACGACTCCAAGTTGGCGGCCCGATCGGCTTCGGGTCTGGCCAATCCCGCCGCCAGCCTTCAAGCCGTCGTCGATGGGGCTTGGCGCGCGCCCGCCGACCGGGCGCGGGACCGCTGGCGCCATCCCGTGGACAGCCTGACCTTCTGGGGGCTCAAGCCCGGCATGACCGTGGCCGAGTTCTGGCCGGGGGCGGGCTGGTACACCGACATTCTCGCCCCCTACCTCGCCCAGACCGGCGGGACCCTCTATGCGGTCAATGTAGAGCCCGCCAGCCCGGCCGCCGCGCAGATGGTCGATGTCTATCGCCGCCGCCTGGAGGCCCGCCCGGCCCTCTATGGCAAGGTTCAGATCACCGCCTTTGGCGCCACATCCAGCGCGGTCGCCCCGGCCGGCAGCTGCGACATGGTGCTGTTCCTGCGCAATCTGCATGACTGGATGCACGGAGGCATCGCCGAAAAGGCCTTCCACGAGGCGTTCCAGGCCCTCAAGCCCGGTGGGGTGCTGGGGATCGAGGAGCACCGGGCCACTCCGGGCGGGGTGCAGGATGTCCTGGCCACCAACGGCTATGTGCAGGAGGCCTATGTCCAGCAGATGGCCAAGGAGGCTGGCTTCCGGTTCGAGGCCGCCAGCGAGATCAGCGCCAATCCCAAGGACAGCCGCGATCATCCCTTCGGTGTCTGGACCCTGCCGCCGACCCTGCGCACGGCCCCCGACGGCCAACCGCCCAATCCCAAGTTCGACACCGCGCCCTATCAGGCCATCGGCGAGAGTGACCGCATGACCCTGAGATTCCGCAAGCCGAAATAAGCGCCGGCTCCCGCAACGGCGCTGCGGGCCTGGACTCTCGTGTTCTCTACGGTCAAGTTTGGCACATGAATGCCAAAACATCCACCCGCGCTCCCGGCGCCGAAGCGCCGCTGCTGTCCCTGCCGGAATGGCCTTTCCCCGAGGGTGGGGCGGTCTGGTACGAGGGCGTCGGCGGGCGGCCTATGCGGGCGGCCTATTTTCCGGCGGCCCATCCGATCGGCTCGGTGGTGGTCAGTCCCGGGCGCACCGAGCCGATCGAGAAATATGTCGAGGTGGTGGGGGAACTGGTCAAGCGCGGCTTCACCGTCCTGATCCATGACTGGCGCGGCCAGGGTCATTCCAGCCGCCTGCTGCCCGACCGTCTTCGGGGCCACGCCGAGGGGTATTACGACTTCATCGCCGACTTCACCCGGCTCTTGGACATCTATGTCGACCGCTTGCCCAGGCCCCGGATCGCCCTTGGCCATTCCATGGGCGGATGCCTGACCCTGACCGCCCTGGCGCGGGGGGAGCGGCGCTTCGACGCCGCCATCCTGTCGGCGCCGATGCTGGGGCTGAACACGGGCGGCCGGCCCGCTTGGCAGGCGCGCCTGCTGGCGCGGCTGATGACCGTCGCTGGTCGCGCGGGAGAGTTCGTCCTGGGCGGGGGCGCCGATCCCTTCACCACCACCTTCGAGCAGGATCGCCTGACTCATGACCGGCGCCGTTATGATCGGGCGCGGGCCCAGATCCTGGCCGACCGGGATCTGGCCTTGGGCAGCCCCACCTGGGGCTGGCTCTCAGCGGCCCTGAAGACCACCGACTGGCTGCGGAGCGGCGCCGAGGTGACGCGGATCTCCATCCCGGTCGTGGTGGTGGGTGCGGGGGACGACGCCCTGGTGCTCAATTCAGCGTCCAAGGCCGTGGCGGCGCGGATTCCCAAGGGCCAGTATCTGGAGATTCCGGGCGCCTATCATGAGATCCTGATGGAGGCCGACGAACTGCGCGCGCCATTCTGGGACGCCTTCGATCGGCTGGCCGCCTCCCTATAGGGCGGCGGGCTTCAGGATCTCGATCGCCTGATCCAGCAGCGCCCTGTCGCCGGCAATGGCCACCTGACCGCCGTGGCGGCCCACGGGCGCCCCGCGCCAGTCCGTGATCATCCCGCCGGCGCCGGCCAGGACGGGCACCGCGGCCTCAATGTCCCAGCTCTTCAGCCCCGTTTCGACCACCAGGTCCAAGGACCCCATGGCGACCATGGCGTAGGCATAGGCGTCGCAGCTGTAGCGCGCCAGGCGCACCGACTGGCGCAGCCGGCTCCAGGCCTCGGCGGAAGCGTCCTGGAACAGCAGGGGGTCGGTGGTGGTGGTGATCGCCTGGGCCAGGCTGGCGCAGGACCGCACCCGGAGCGGCTTCACCCCGCTCTTGGATTCCAGACGCGAGCCCCGGGCGTCGCCGATGAACACCTCGCCCACATGGGGCTGGCCGATGGAGCCCAGCATCGGTTGGCCCTGGAAGCGCAGGCCGATCAGGGTGGTCCAGACCGGGATGCCGGCGATGAAGGCGCGGGTGCCATCAATGGGGTCCAGCACCCAGACGAACTCGGCGTCGGGGCGATCCTCGCCATATTCCTCGCCGATCACCCCGTGCTCTGGGAATTTCTGCGCGATCAGCCGTCGTATCGCGGCTTCCGCGCCCTTGTCCGCCTCGGTGACCGGGTCGAACAGGCCGGTCACCGCCTTGTCCTCAAGGCCGTTCTCGGTGCGGAACAGGGGCAGGATGACCTCCGCGGAGGCCGCGTTCAGGTCGAGCAGGAAGGTGTCGAGGGCGTCGAGACGCTCGGGGCTCAGGTCGGTGGCGCTGGCGGTGGGCATGGTCCAAGCCTTAGCGCTTCGCCGCCGAGGGCGAAAGGTCCGCGCGGCGTGGGCCGCGCATTCCGATCGGAAGATCTAGGCCAGTTCCACGTCGGTGTTGAGCGACTTGGCCAGGTCCAGCAGGCGACGGCGGGGCCGTTCGCCCAGCTGATAATAGGCGCGGATCAGGTCCATGGTCTCCTTGCGGGCCAGGATCTCACCGCCCTCGTTTCGCTCGGGCGCCGCGTCGATTTCGGCGCCTGGGGTCAGGCCGTCATAAAAATAGCCCACCTGGACCTCGAGAGCCTCGGCCAGCTTCCAAAGCCGGGCCGCCGAGATGCGATTGGCGCCGCACTCATATTTCTGGATCTGCTGGAAACGGACCCCCACGGAGTCGGCCAGCTGCTGCTGGGTCAGACCGAGCAGCCGCCGACGCCGACGCAGCCGCCTGCCCAGGTGAAGGTCGATGTCGTTGCCCACGTGCGCGCCTTTCAATACCTTGCGTCCCGTGACGGGACGGTCGGACAAACTCATGGCAAGCCACATGCCGCGTGGGGTGCTATTCCCTCGCCCTGGCGCGGGGGTCGCTCTTCACGATCCGCACGCCTTAGTTAAGTCTCTCACTTTAGACCTTTTTTTGAATGACTTGGCGATATCGCGACAAAATCGCTCCCCCTTGGGCCCGTGGCGCGCGCCTCGTCTGATCGGCTGAACCTTGACCCCTGTGGACGCTCCCCTTGGCCAGAAGCTGCTCTGGCGTCTTGAAGCCTTGGCCTTCGACGGTCTGGCCTGGTTGTTTCGACTTCTGCCCGTGGACGCCGCCTCGGCCCTGGGCGGGCGGATTTTGCAGCTGTTCGGTCCCCTGAGCGGACCGCATCGAACCGCCGACATGAACCTGCGCCTGGCTTTTCCGGAAAAGGACGCGGCCTGGCGTAAGCGCATTCTCCACGCCCAATGGGAAAATGTCGGCCGCTACTTCGCCGAGTTCATGATGATGGACCGGATCACCCCGGCCACCGGCCGTGTCGAGGTGGTGGGCTGGGACCGGCTCAAGGCCATAGCCGAGCATGGTCCGCCGGTGGTGTTCGTTTCTGGTCACCTGTCCAATTTTGAGATCATGCCCTCGGCGATCCTGGCGGCGGGGGTCGAGTGCGTCATCACCGGGCGCGCCGCCAACAACCCCTATTTCAACGAAGCCATGATCCGCAGCCGCAAGCGTTACGGGGTGCGGCTGTTCGCGGCCAAGGGCAGCGATGGCACGCGGGAGATGCTTCAAGCCCTGGACCGGGGGGAGTCGGTGGCCCTGATGAATGACCAGAAGAACAATCGCGGGGTCGCGGCTCCCTTCTTCGGACAACTCGCCCATACGGCGTCTGGGCCCACCAAGATGGCCCTGCGCAAGGGCGTGACCATCCAGCCCATGTCCGTCCAGCGGCTCAAGGGCGCCCGCTTCCGGGTCATCGCCCACGATCCGATCATCCTGGAAAAGACCGGCGACCGTCAGGCCGATGTCGAGGCCGGTGTGCGGCGCATCAATGATTTCGTCGAGGCGCGGGTGCGCGAACGGCCCGAGGAGTGGTTCTGGGTGCATAAGCGCTGGGCCAACGAGGCCTATGCGGCGCTTGAGGCGCGGGAAAAGGCGGCGAGGCGCTAGCTTGTGTTCGCGAAACGTTCTTGCTGGCTGGCGATGGGCGTGACAGTCTCTCCGCCGTTTGAACGGAGGTTTCAGATGAAGAAGATTGGTTTGGGGGTGATCGTGGCGCTCCTGAGCGCGCCAATGGTTGAGGCGCGCGCTTCTGACTTGAAGGGACCGCTCGAAGACGTTTCGTTCTTGGCTGGGGAATGGAATGGCGCGCGCGGCCAAGTGTTTGATACTGGAGGCACATCTACCGGGCGATCGAGCTTCACGGCCGAGGTCGGCGGAATGGTTCTGCTCCGACGCGACCACACCGACCTGTTTGATAAGGTCGGCAAGCCGCAAGGTGGGTTCGATCAGATGATGTGGATTTATCCGGAAGGGAACGCGCTGCGCGCCGACTATTCGGACGGCCAGCACGTTATCCACTACGTCCGGACTCAAGTGACCCCCGGCCACTCGGTGATGTTCATGAGCGAGGCGCAACCGGGCGCGCCGACGTTTCGATTGACCTATACGCTTACCGCTCCGGACGCCTTGACGGTTTCATTCGATATGGCTCCGCCTGGACAAGCGGAATTTCACAGCGTTGCGCAAGGTGAACTACAGCGATCGCCGAGGTAGCGCTCCGCCCACCGTCAGGAAGCGGCGCCTGGATTGAGTTCCCGCCACCGGGCCAGGGCCTGTTCGGGACCCGCATAGGCCTCCTGGGCCACCGGGTTCCAATAGCGCAGGGCCTCCAGAGGGATCTTGGCCCCACTGACGGCGCACAGCACATAGCGGCCGGGTTTCAGGACCGCGTATTCGCCGTCCCCATAGTGCAGGACGGCCAATTCGCCGCCGCCAATATCGCGATCATAGGCGTTCATGGACGTCAGTTTACCCGCGAGCGGCCGTCTATCCAAGCCCACGGTGGGCGGAAGGCGTCAAAAGAGGTCGCCCTGCTGGGCGGTGGGGGGAACTGGGGAGGGTGATTTTCGCGGCGCCGGACGTTTCTGGGCCGGGGCCTCGCCGGGCGTCGCGCCATCCACTGTGGCGTGGCGATCCCCATCGCCGAACACCAGCTTGACGCTCTCGCCGGCGCTCAGGGCGGCGGCTGAGCGGACTAGGGCGCCGTCCGCGTGGTGCACCCGGGCAAAGCCCCGGCTCAAGGGGCCGTCCGGATTGAACGATTGGCGCAGCTTGTCGAGATTGATCAGCCGCTCCTGGGCCCGCTCCAGACGCCGCGTGATGGCCGGCGTGGTCCTGGCGAACAGTTCGACCAGACGCTCGGCCTTGAGCCGCTGGGGTCGCTCCAGCAGGCCCGGCGACAGGCGCGAGCCGATCCGCACCAGATCCCGCTCGTGGGCCGAGGCGTTCTTTTCCAGGGCCGCGTCCAGGCGTCCGGCGGCCATGTCGTAGCGCTGCTGGGCCAATGCGACGATGTCCCCGGGGCGGGGCAGGCCACGGGCGGCGGCGGCCAGACGGGTGCGCTGGTTCTGCAGCAGCCTTTCCATGGACCGCATCAGCCGGCCCTCCTGGTCGCTGACGGCGGCGCGCAGCTCGGCCAGGACCGGGGTGGCCATCTCGGCGGCGGCGGTGGGGGTCGGCGCGCGGCGGTCGGCGGCGAAATCGATCAGGGTGGTGTCGGTCTCGTGACCCACGGCGGCGATCAGGGGGATCGCGCTGGCCGCGGCCGCCCGGGCCAGGTCCTCGTCATTGAAGGCCCACAGATCCTCCACCGAGCCGCCGCCCCGGGCCACGATCAGCACGTCGGGTCGAGGAATGGAGCCGTCTGGCTCCAGGGCGTTGAAGCCGGCGATGGCCGCGCGCACCTGGCCGGCGGCCTGGTCGCCTTGCACCACCACAGGCCAGACCAGCACATGGCAGGGCCAGCGGTCGCGGATGCGGTGCAGGATGTCGCGGATCACCGCGCCGGTGGGGCTGGTGATGACCCCGATCACCCGGGGACCGGCGGGCAGGGGACGCTTGCGCTCGGGGGCGAACAGGCCCTCGGCGGCCAGCTTGGCCTTGATCCGTTCCAACTGGGCCAAGAGGGCGCCGACCCCAGCCGGCTCCATGGTCTCGACCACGATCTGGTATTTCGAGGAGGCGGGATAGGTGGTGATCCGCCCGGTGACGATCACCTCCATGCCCTGTTGCGGCTGGCAGGCCAGGCCCTTGACCTGACCTTTCCAGACCACGCCGTCGATGGCCGAGCGCTCGTCCTTGAGGGTCAGATAGACGTGGCCCGAGGCGTGGCGTGTGATCTTGGACAGCTCACCGCGCAAACGCACGAAGCCATAGGTCTCTTCCAGGGTCCGCTTGAGGGCGAAGGCCAGTTCGGAAACCGAATAGGCCCGGGCGTTGCCTTCGGCGTCGGTGGCGGGCGGAGCGTTGTGGTCTGGGGGCGTCACGGCGCCAGGATAGGGGATTTGCGCGAGTCTGAAACCCCGTGGAGGCGCCGTACTGACCTAGGTTCGGGCCAACGCGCGGCTTATGCGGCTTATTGGGGCTCGGCGGATACCCGCGTCGGCGCTTCATTTGTCACGGGGTGCGGCAAATAGGTCATTCACCACGCCGCTTCCCTTGAAATGTTGCATTGCATCCTTGAAATACGCCCGATGAACGTCCCCACCCTGAATCCGGCTGCAAAGCCTTCGTTGGCGCAGTCGGATCGAACGGTCGGCGCCCCCGCATCCCTGGCAAGGTTGGCCCATCGCGGCCGAGGGGCGCTGCTCGCCCTGCTCCTCGCCGTCGGCGCCCTGGTCGGTGGGATCGCCCTGTCCGGTCCCGTCGCCGCTCAGGACGATCCGATCAACGGCGTCTGGAACCTCAAGGGTAAGGTCGAGGGCTTTCCGGTCTATGTGCGCTGCGAGTTCGAGCGCCATGGAGACCAGTTGGCGGGGCTCTGCCGCGATGGCGGCTATGCCGACGGCACGCCGCACACGCTAACCTCAGGCGTTATTCTGGGCAATCACGTGATCTGGACCTATCGACGCCATTTCCTGACCCGCCCCTATGAGCCGCAATATACCGGCATCATCGACGGCGCCACGATGAAGGGCACGATCCTGGTCGCCGGGCACGAAGGCCACTTCGCCGCGACCCGTCAGTAAGGGCGGTCCCGTCGCGGAAGTCAGCTTTGGCTTGACCAAGGGGGCCGCCCGCGCGAGAGGCGAGGGATGAACATTCTTCTCGTCGGATCGGGCGGCCGCGAGCACGCCCTGGCTTGGAAAATCGCCCAGTCGTCCAAGCTGACCCGCCTGGTCTGCGCGCCCGGCAATCCGGGCATGGCCGCCCTGGGCGAACTTCGGGCCATCAAGCCCACCGACGTCGCCGCTCTCGTGGCCCTGGCCGAGGAGATTGAGGCCGATCTGGTGGTGATCGGGCCGGAGGTCGCCGTCGAGGCGGGCCTGGCCGATCGCCTGGCCGTGGTCGGGATTCCCTGTTTCGGCCCCACCGCCGCCGCCGGCCGGCTGGAATCCTCGAAAGCCTTCACCAAGGCCTTCGCCGAGCGCCATCACCTGCCCACCGCCGCCTTCGCCGTGTTCGAGGAGCCGGCGCCGGCCAAGGCCTATCTGGACCGCTTTACCGCCCCCTATGTGATCAAGGCCGACGGCCTGGCCGCCGGCAAGGGGGTGGTCATCGCCGCCAGCCGCGCCGAGGCCGAGGCCGCCATCGACGACATGCTGGGCGGCGCCTTTGGCGGCGCTGGCGCGCGGGTGGTGATCGAGGAATTCATGACCGGCGAGGAGGTTTCCCTGTTCGCCCTGGCCGACGGCAAGACCTCGATCCTGTTCGGCGCGGCTCAGGATCACAAGCGCGCCTATGACGGCGACAAGGGTCCCAACACCGGCGGCATGGGAACCTATTCCCCGGCCCCGATCCTGACCCCCATGCTGACCGAGCAGGCGCGTCTGGCCTTGATCGAGCCCACGGTGAAGGGCATCGCCGCCGAGGGCGCCCCCTATCGCGGGGTGCTCTATGCCGGGCTGATGCTGACCCCCGCGGGGGCCAAGCTGGTGGAATATAACGCCCGCTTCGGCGATCCGGAATGTCAGGTGCTGATGCTGCGCCTGAAGAGCGACCTCGTCCCCTATCTGCTGGCCTCCGCCACCGGAAACCTCGCCGACATGCCCGAGCCGGCCTGGCGGAACGAGGCGGCGATCTGCGTGGTGCTGGCGGCGGAAGGTTATCCCGAGGCGCCCAAGGCCGGCACGGTGATCACCGGGGCCGACGCCGATTTCGGCCCTGACGTGGTGGTGTTCCATGCGGGGACCGCCCGGGACGATCAGGGCCGTCTGGTCGCGGCGGGCGGCCGGGTGCTGAATGTCTGCGCCCGGGGCGCGGATCTGGCCGAGGCCCGGGCCAAGGCCTATGCGGCCATAGGCCAGATCGACTGGCCCGAAGGCTTCCATCGCACCGACATCGGCTGGCGCGCCCTCGCCCGTTAGGGCGCAAACCGCGGCCTTACCCTAGGCCAGACGCTTTCCAGCCTCATCGCGGGCGGCTAATGTCGGTTCAAACAAGTGTAAGAGGGATAGGCGCCATGGCCGAGGTCGATACCGCAGAGCAACAGCGCGAGCAGCTGAACACCGGCACCAAGGCCGTGGCTGAAAGCCACCGCTTTGACGAGGCCAAGCTGCTGGCGTGGCTGCAGGCCAATGTCGAGGGCTTCGAAGGGCCCCTGGAGGTGCGCCAGTTCAAGGGCGGCCAGTCCAACCCGACCTACCAACTGGTCACCCCCAACAAGAAATACGTCATGCGGCGCAAGCCCCCGGGCAAGCTTCTGCCCTCGGCCCACGCCGTCGATCGCGAATTCAAGGTGATCTCCGCCCTCTATCCCACCGGCTTTCCGGTGGCGCGGCCCTATGGCCTGTGCACGGACGACAGCGTCATCGGCACCATGTTCTATGTGATGGACATGGTCGAGGGCCGCATCCTGTGGGATCAGACCCTGCCCACCTACGCCCCGGCCGAGCGCCACGCCATCTTCATGGCCAAGCTCAAGACCCTGGCCGATCTGCACAACACCGACCACGTGGCGGTCGGCCTGGGGGACTTCGGCAAGCCCGGCAACTATTTCACCCGCCAGATCGACCGCTGGACCAAGCAGTACAAGGCCTCGGAAACGGTCAAGCTGGAGAGCATGGACCGGCTGATCGAATGGCTGCCCCAGACCACCCCTGATGACG
>JARLIP010000322.1 GCA_031291685.1 Caulobacteraceae bacterium
CCGAGACCGCGCGGATCGGCGTCGCCGTGTCCGAGCTCTATCCCAGCATCTCCCTGGGGGGCTCGATCGCCGATGCGGCCGGCGCCGTCAGTCATCTGAGCGCGCCGGGCTCGATCTCCTACAGCCTTGGCCCGGCCATCACCTGGAACTTCCCCAATATCTCCTTGGCCCGCACCCATATCGCCGAGTCCCGGGCCCAGGCGTCCGGCGCCCTGGCCAGCTTCGACGCCACGGTCCTGACGGCGCTGAAGGAGACGGAGCAGGCCCTGACCACCTACGGCGCCGAGCTGAACCGCAATGCGGCCCTGAAGGCCGCCGACGATCAGAACGCGGCGGCCTTGCGACTGGCCCAGGTGCGCTATGACGCGGGCGCCATCAGCCTGACCGACCTGTTGCTGATCCAGCAGGCGGCCGCCAATGCCGATCAGGCCCTGGCGGCCTCCGACCAGCAGATGATCTCCGACCAGGTGGCCCTGTTCCAAACCCTCGGCGGCGGTTGGGAGCAGGCGCCGCGGGTGATCCCGCCCAGGGCTGGCTAGATGATCGCCCAGGCCGCGGCTGGTGTGGCGGCGGGCGGAGTGGCGCTGGTCTGGTTTCGCCAGGATCTTAGGCTGGCTGACAACCCGGCCCTGGTGGCCGCGGTGGCCAGCGGCTTGCCGGTGGTTCCCGCGTTCGTTCTGGCCGAGGGAGACGGCTCGCGCCCCTGGGGCGGCGCCTCGCGGTGGTGGCTGGACAAGTCCCTGCGCAGTCTCGGAGCGAGTCTTGGCGATCTTGGCTCCCGGCTGGTTCTGAGGCGAGGCGATCCAACCCTGCAGATCCTCAGTCTTGCTCGGCAGGTCGGCGCCGCGAAAGTCTTCTGGAACCGCATCTACGACGCCCCAGGGATCGCCAGAGACACCGCCCTGAAAAGCGCCCTGCGGGAAGACGGCATCGAGGTTCAGTCCTTCAACGCCGGCCTTCTCGATGAACCCTGGACGGTCAAGACGGGGGTGGGCGGAGACTTCAAGGTCTTCACTCCCTATTGGCGGGCCGCGCGGGCGCTGTTGAAGGGTGTGAAGCCCCAGGCCGCGCCGAACGCGCTGGTCTCGCCTGTGGCTTGGCCCGAGAGTGAGGACCTGGACGCCTGGGGCTTACACCCCCGCGCCCCGGATTGGTCTGGTGGGTTCGAAGCCTGGAGGCCCGGGGAGGGTGGGGCCGAGACCCGGGTGGATCATTTTCTTGAGACGGGACTGGACGGATATGGCGTCCGTCGGGATCTGCCCGGGGGTGAGGCGTTTTCCCGGCTTTCGCCGCATCTGCACTGGGGGGAGATCGGACCCCGCCAGGTCTGGCGCCAGAGCCATGCCTATGTGGAGAACCGCCCGGATCTGGCTTCCGACCTTGGCAAGTTTCTCTCCGAGCTGGGCTGGCGGGAATTCAACCACCATCTGCTGTTCCATAACCCGACCCTTCCCACGGAGAACTTCCGCCGGAATTTCGATCGCTTCCCCTGGCGGAACGATCCGGCGGGGCTTGAGGCCTGGCGTCGGGGACGCACCGGCTATCCCATCGTGGATGCGGGAATGCGCGAGCTTTGGGCCACGGGCTTCATGCACAACCGGGTGCGGATGGTGGTCGCCTCCTTCCTGATCAAGCATCTGCTGATCGACTGGCGGGAAGGTGAGGCCTGGTTCTGGGACACCCTGCTGGACGCCGACCTGGCCAATAACGTCGCCAACTGGCAGTGGTCGGCGGGCTGCGGAGCGGACGCGGCGCCCTTCTTCCGCATCTTCAATCCCGTGACCCAGGGCGAGAAATTCGACGGGGAGGGCGTCTATGTCCGCCGCTGGGTCCCCGAACTGGCCCGCCTGCCCAACGCCGTGCTGCATTCCCCGTGGATGGCGAGCGAGCCGGTGCTCGATCGGGCCGGTGTGCGGCTCGGCCTCGACTATCCCCGACCCATCGTCGACCACGCCATGGCGCGTCAGCAGGCCCTGGAGGCTTTCAAGGGCTTGAAAGTCCTGGACTAGGCCAAGTCTGGGCGCGCCCTTGCGCATGGGAGCGCCGTTCTGAAACGAAAGTGCCGGAATGGTCTATTGTTTGGCAAGGTGTGTTCCCATATAGCGTGAACATGGAACGATAAACCTTGCCCTGACGTTCCTGAGGCAAGGGCTTTCGGGAAGAGCGCCAGATGAAGAACAGCCTTCCGCTTTCACTGCATATTCCGCAGCCCGCCGCCCGTCCGGGGCAGGAGCCGGATTTCAGCAGCGTCGCCGTCCCGCCGGCGGGCGCCTTGCCCCGACCCGAAATTGATGTGGAGCCGGCGGATATCCACGCCTTCGCCTATGGCCTGATCCGGGTTCTGGATGAAGACGGTCAGGCCGTCGGGGCCTGGAATCCCCGGCTGGCGCCCCAGGCCCTGCGCGAGGGGTTGCGGGCGATGATGCTCACCCGGGCCTATGACGAGGGGATGTATCGGGTCCAGCGTCAGGGCAAGATCTCGTTCTATGTGAAGAGCACCGGCGAGGAGGCCGTGGCGGTGGCCCAGGCCATGGCCCTGGACCGGGAGGACATGGGTTTTCCCACCTATCGCCAGCAGGGGCTGCTGATCGCGCGGGGCTATCCGCTGCCCCTGATGATGGGACAGGTCTATTCCAACCAGGGCGATCCCCTGAAGGGGCGCCAGCTGCCCAGCATGTATTCCAGCAAGGCCTACGGGTTCTTCTCGATTTCCGGCAATCTCGGCACCCAGTTCAGTCAGGCGGTCGGCTGGGCCATGGCCTCGGCCTATCGGGGCGACACACGTCTGGCCGCGGCCTGGATTGGCGACGGGGCCACTGCGGAGGCGGATTTCCACCACGCCCTGACCTTCGCCTCAGTCTATCGGGCGCCGGTGGTGTTGAACATCGTCAACAACCAATGGGCCATTTCGTCCTTTCAGGGGATCGCGGGGGGTGAGCGCACGACCTTCGCCGCCCGGGCCATCGGCTATGGTTTGCCGGCCCTGCGGGTGGACGGCAACGACTTCCTGGCGGTGCACGCGGCCACCACCTGGGCGGCGGAGCGGGCCCGGGCCAATCTGGGGGCCACGGTGATCGAGTTGTTCACCTACCGGGCCGAGGGCCACTCCACCAGCGACGATCCCAGCCGCTACCGCCCCGCCAGCGAGGCCAGCCGCTGGCCGTTCGGGGACCCGATCGAGCGGTTGAGCCGTCACCTGATCGCCCTGGGCGAATGGTCCGAGGATCAGCAAGCCGACCTCAAGGCCGAGGTCGAGGGTCTGGTCAAACAAACTCAGCGCCAGGTGGAGGCCCTGCCGCCCCTGAACGGCCCGGAAGGCTCCCTCGAGCCCATGTTCACCGAGGTCTATCAGGATATGCCCTGGCATCTGGCCCGCCAGCGCCAAGAAGCGGAGGGCTGAGCCGTGGCGATCATGAACATGGTCCAGGCGTTGAACTCCGCCATGGACGTGCTGCTCAGCCGCGATCCCGACGTGCTGATCTTCGGCGAGGATGTGGGCTATTTCGGCGGCGTGTTCAGGGTGACCGAGGGCTTGCAGAAGCGCCACGGCCTGACCCGCTGCTTCGACACCCCGATCGGCGAGGCGGGGATCGTGGCCATGGGGATCGGCATGGCCGCCTATGGCCTGAGGCCGATCATCGAGATCCAGTTCGCGGATTATATCTACCCGGCCTATGACCAGATCGTCTCCGAGGCCGCCCGTTTGCGTTACCGTTCCGGCGGGGACTTCACCGCGCCGATCACCGTGCGCACCCCCTATGGCGGCGGCATATTCGGCGGTCAGACCCATAGCCAGAGCCCCGAAGCCCTGTTCACCCACGTGGCGGGCCTGAAGACCGTGATCCCCTCCAATCCCTATGACGCAAAGGGCCTGCTGATCAGCGCGGTGGAGTGCGATGACCCGGTGATCTTCCTGGAGCCCAAGCGGCTCTATAACGGCCCCTTCAATGGCCACCACGACCGGCCGGTGCAGCCCTGGTCGGCCCATCCCGCCAGCCAGGTTCCAGACGGCCACTATGTCGTGCCCCTGGGCCAAGCCGCCATCGTGAGACCGGGGGAGGCGGTGACCGTCCTTGCCTATGGCGCCATGGTGCATGTGGCCATGGCCGCCGCCCAGGATAGCGAAATCGATGCTGAAGTGATCGACCTGCGCACCCTGATCCCCCTGGACATCGAGACCATCACCGCCTCGGTGCGCAAGACCGGCCGCTGCGTGATCGTGCATGAGGCGACCCGCACCAGCGGCTTTGGCGCCGAACTGTCGGCCCTGGTGCAGGAGCACTGCTTCCATCACCTGGAAGCGCCCATCGAGCGGGTGGCCGGCTGGGACACGCCCTATCCCCACGCCTTTGAGTGGGACTATTTCCCGGGTCCGGCCCGGGTCACGGCGGCCCTGCGCCGTGCGATGGAGGGATGAGCCCATGAGCCGTTTCGTCTTCAAGCTGCCGGACGTGGGCGAGGGCGTGGCCGAGGCCGAGATCGTCGCCTGGCATGTGGAGCCCGGCCAGTTCGTGGCCGAGGACCAGCCCCTGGTGGATGTGATGACCGACAAGGCGACGGTGGAGATGACCGCCCCGGTCTCCGGCGTGCTGGTCTCGCGCCAGGGCGCCGAGGGGGACTTGATGCCGGTCGGCTCGGAACTGGCGGTGTTTGAGCTTGGAGAGGACGCCGCGTCCGCGCCTGAGGACGTTGAATCTTCTGGGGAGCCGGACGAGCCGGAGGCGGAAGAGGATCTCGGCGCCCGCTATCTCGCGGCCACGGTTCCGGCATCGACCTCGCTGGCGCCTGTGGAGGCGAACAAGCCCCTGGCTTCGCCGGCGGTGCGCGAGCGGTCGGACCGGCTAGGCATTGATCTTGCGGATGTTCCTGGCGGCGGACCGGAGGGGCGGATCACCCATGCCGACCTGGACG
>JARLIP010000323.1 GCA_031291685.1 Caulobacteraceae bacterium
CACCGCGCCCGCCGCCTCGGCCAGCGCGACCGGCGCCATCTCGGCCGGCGATGCGGCCATAGCCGCCTCCGCCTCCAACGCCGGGGACGCCGTCACCGCCTTCAGCGCCCCCGCGCCCCAGGTTCAATCCCAAACGGTCGCCGCGCCCGTTAGCGCTGGCGCCGCCGCCAGCGGCAACGCGCGGACCATCCCCTCGGCGGCCATCGTCTCCCTGATCGCCCAGGCCCTGCCCAAGGCGACTTCAACCACCTCCGCCTCCTCCGAAGCGACGGCCACCACCACCACGCCGGCCTCGACCAGCGGCGACGCCTCGGCCTTTTCGCCCCTGAGCTCCATGCTCCAGGCCCAGACCGCCTCGGACACGCCCCCTGCCGCCCAAGGCTTGGCCCAGACCGCGACGCCCGCTCAAACCACCCAGGCCATTCAGACCGCCCAGACCGCTTCCAGCATCGCCCCCGCGACCGCCACCGGCGCCGTCCCGACCCCTGGCGAGACCTTCATCGCCAAGCTGGCCCAGGCCGCGGCCAGCCAGACCGCCGCGGTCAGCGCCGGCGCCGCGCCCGCCAAGGCCTCCGCCACGGACGCCGCGGCGACGCAGACCAGCACCACGACCAACACCGCCTCCGATCCGATCCTGACCGCCACGCCCCTGCTCGCCGCCGCCACCGACACGGCCACGGGCGTGACCCCAACGGCTCAGGCCGCGGCCGGCCAGGGCGCCGCCATCGTCAGCCAGATCGCCGAACAGATCAGCCGCAAGGTCACCAGCCAGTCGACCCGGTTCGACGTCGTCCTCAATCCCGCCGGCCTCGGCCACGTCAACGTCAAGGTCGAGATCGGCGCCAATGGTCAGGTCACCGCCGCCCTGTCCTTCGACAACCCCCACGCGGCCGCCGAGGCCCAGAGCCGCTCGGCCGACCTTCACCAGGCCCTGGAGCAGGCGGGGTTCAACCTGTCGCAGAACGGCCTCAGCTTCGATGTCGGCGGTCAGGGCGCGAGCCTGGCCCGGCAGGACGGACAGTCTCAGGGCGGCGGCAATGGCGGATCGACCCAGACCGCCGCCGCCATCGCAGCGGACGACATACAAGCCATCTCCCCCCGCGCGGCCTCCAGCATCCTGAACGGCTACGCGCCGTCGGGGCTGGACATCAAGATCTAGGACCCGCCGATGACCACCGCCGTCACCTCATCCACCAGCACCTCGACCACCAGCAGCATCAACAGCGGGCTGACCTCGCTGGCGACCAACTACCAGACCTTCCTGTCGCTGCTGACGACCCAGCTGAAGAACCAGGACCCGCTCTCGCCCCTGGACACCAACCAGTTCACCTCGCAGCTGACCCAGATGAGCGGCGTGGAGCAGCAGTTGCTCTCCAACCAGCTGCTGCAGAGCCTGGTGAACTCGAATACGAGCAACAGCCTGACCAGCGGGGTGAACCTGATCGGCAAGACCGCCACCGCCAGCGGCTCCAGCACCACCCTGACCAGCGGCTCGGCCAGCTGGCCCTACACCCTGGGCACGACCGCCTCCAGCGGCACCGTCACCATCTCCGACAGTGGCGGCAACGTCGTCTATACGGGCAAGCTCAGCGCCCTGAACGCCGGCGCCCACACCTACAAATGGGACGGCAAGGACTCGTCCGGCACGCAATTGGCCAATGGGGGAGCCTACACCCTCAAGGTCACGGCCTCGGACTCGTCGGGAACGGCGGTCACGGCCACCACGGGGGTCACCGGATCGGTCACCTCCGCCCAGCAGGTCAACGGGGTGACCATGGTCACCATCAACGGGGTCCAGGTGCCCCTCAGCACCGTGACAGAAGTCGATGGCTGACCTTGCCCCCCACTCCATCCCAGGCCGGGCGGATTTCGATCATGCCGAAATCCCGTCCGCGCCCAGCCACCCCAATACGAAGACAGGGAACTAGACCATGAGCCTCAACAGCGCCATTTTGGCCGGCGTTTCCGGACTTTCGGCCAACTCCTCCGCTCTGGCGGCGATTTCCGACGACATCTCCAACTCCAACACCGTCGGCTACAAGCGCAACTCCGTCGATTTCGAGAATCTGGTGACCCAGGCCAACTCGACCGGCAGCTATTCCGCGGGCGGGGTCTCCACGGTCAATCGGCAATATGTGGATCAGCAGGGCGCGACCTCCCAGACCAGCTCGGCCACCGACCTGGCCATCAGCGGCCAGGGGTTGTTTGTCACCACCGAGGGGCCCACGGGCATCGGCGCCACCACCGCGGTGCTCTATACGCGGGCGGGCTCCTTCACCGCCGATTCCCAGGGCTATCTGAAGAATTCCGCCGGCCTCTACCTGCAGGCCTGGCCCGCGGACTCTCAGGGCAACATCATCAATAACGGCTCGAACCTGAGCAGCCTTGGTCCGGTCAACGTCAAGTCCATCGGCGGCGCGGTCTCGGAAACCACCAAGGGTCAGATCAACGCCAACCTGAACGCCGCCACCGCGATCTCCACCCAGGCCGCCGACGCGGCCCTGGTGGCGGCCGGCACCGCGACTCCGGCCCAGACCGCCGCGGCCTATAACGCGACCAGCAACAGCATGACGGCCTACAACGCCACCGCCGGCACCGGCGTTAAGCCCGACTTCTCGGTTCAGATCCCGATCTCGGACTCCCAGGGCGGCCAGCACACCGTCCAGATCGACTATCTGAAGAGCTCCACCGCCAACCAATGGTACGCGGAAATCCAGATGGTGCCGACCACCGACGTGGTCTCCGGCACGGGCCTGGCCTCGGGCCAGATCGCCGCGGGCGTCGTCGCCTTCAATTCCGACGGCAGCCTGGACACCACCAACACCACCCTGAACACCACCCTCGACATCGGCGCCTTCTCGAGCGCCCCCGGTGCGGGCCAGGTCAGCTGGTCGGCCAGTTCGGGTCTGGCGGCCCAGACCGTCACCCTCAGCCTCAGCCCCACCAGCTCCACCAGCGGCCTGACCCAGTATTCCAGCAGCTCGGTGGTGCAGTCGATCTCGGCCAACGGCACGCCCTTCGGCAATCTCAGCTCGGTGTCGATCGACAAGACCGGCTACATCACCGCCACCTTCGACAACGGGGTGAACCGCGTGATCGGCCAGGTGGCCCTGGCCACCTTCCCCAACGCCAACGGTCTGACCGCCGTCAGCGGCGACGCCTATGTCTCCTCGACCACCAGCGGCGCCTACAGCCTCAAGGCCGCCGGCACCGGCGGGGCGGGCAAGATCGCCTCATCGACCCTGGAGTCCTCCACCGTCGATCTCTCCACCGAGTTTTCGAACCTGATTATCACGCAGCGCGCCTACTCGGCGTCGTCCAAAATCATCACTACCGCTGATCAGATGACCCAGGACCTCCTGGCCATCATCCGGTAGGTAAGTTGTTAACTGTGCTGAATACTTGCTTAACGCCCGGGGAACCATAAAATGCTAACCGCCCCCTTAACGCTTAGTCCAATTTTTACTATCGCGATTAAGCGGCTGTTATCGCCGGGCAGCTATCTTCTCGATCAACGGTGATGGTGAGAAGGGCGTAAAGCCAATGTTGCAACAGCAACGCCTAAACAGCAAAGGCGAGAAATACGTGATCGGACCGACCGGGGCGCCGCTGACGCTTTCGGATCTGCCGCCTCAGAACACCCAGCGTTGGGTGATCCGTCGCAAGGCGGAAGTGGTCGCGGCGGTCCACGGGGGCTTGCTTTCGCTGGACGAAGCCTGCGCCCGCTATTCCCTGACCAACGAGGAATTCCTCGGTTGGCAGAAGTCGATCGAACAACACGGTCTGGCTGGCCTTCGCACCACGCGGATCCAGCAATACCGGTAGGACCTGGCCAAATTCGGCATGCCGCGGCCGCACCCCCCGGGGTGCGGCCGTTTGCATTTTTAACGCTGGCGAAGGCAAGGCTTAAAGCCCCGTTTACCATGCACTGGGTAAATCCTGCCTAGCCATCGGCGCCGTGCGCACCGAGGTGATCGGAAGGACGCTTGAGTGGACCAGCTTGTTGGTTTTCTGCAGAGGTTCGGAATCGGCCGCCTGGCCGCGATCGTCGGCGTGGCCGCTGGCGTCGCCGCGGCCTTGTCCGCCTTGGTTTTCAACGTGGGAACCGAGCCCAAGGCCCTGCTCTATTCGAACCTGGATCTGAAGGAAGCCTCGTCGATCACCCAGGCCCTGGATCAGGCGGGAATCAAATACGAAGCCAAGGGCGACGGCTCGACCATCATGGTTTCCCGGGACAAGGTCGCGTCCACCCGGTTAATGCTGTCGGGCAAGGGCCTGCCCACCTCCGGCTCGGTCGGCTACGAAATCTTCGATAACGCCAGCGCCCTGGGCCAGACCGACTTCGTTCAGAACCTGAACCGCCAGCGCGCCCTGGAGGGTGAACTGGCCCGCACCATCCGCTCCCTGGACGGGGTGACCTTCGCCCGGGTGCAACTGGTCCTGCCCAAGCGCCAGCTGTTCGAGGAAGAGGCTGGCCAACCCAGCGCCTCCGTGGTGGTCGGCGTCGCCGGTCGCCAGCCCTCCACCGATCAGGTCCGCGCCCTGCAGAACCTGGTGGCCGGCGCCGTGCCGAACCTGAAACCCGAGCGCGTCACCATCGTCGATCAGAACTCCAAGCTTCTGGGCGGCGGCGAAGGCGCCTCCGCGGCCAACGCCCTGGGCGATGACGAGCGCGCGGCGGCCGAGGACAAGATCCGCAAGCGCATCAAGGAGCTGGTCGAGGGCGTGGTCGGTCCGGGCAAGGCGCGGGTCCAGGTCACCGCCGATCTCGACCTGAGCCAGGTCACCACCCAGGAAGAAAAGTTCGATCCGGATGGTCAGGTGGTCCGCTCGACCCAGACCGTCGAGGAAAACGCCAAGCAGAACCAGCCTGAAACCAGCGGCCAGACCACGGCCACCGCCAATATCCCCGGCACCCCGGGCGCCAGCAGCACCTCGACCAACGCCTCGGCCAGCGGCCGCAACGAGGAAACCACCAACTACGAGATCACCAAGACCACCAAGACCACCATCCAGGCGCCGGGCACGGTCAAGAAGCTGTCCATCGCCGTGGCCGTGGACGGGGTCACCGCCGTCAGTCCCAATGGCAAGCCCGGCGCCTACACCCCGCGCTCGGCCCAGGAAATGCAGCGGATCGAGCAGCTGGTGCGCTCGGCGGTGGGCTACGACCAGACCCGCGGCGACCAAATCACGGTCACCAATGTCCAGTTCAACCGCGACGCCGGCGTCGATGGCGGCACGGTCGCGGGCGCCAAGCTCCTGGACTTCGACAAGAACGACCTGATGCGCGGCGCCGAACTGCTGGTGGGCGCCATCGTCGCGGCCCTGATCATCTTCTTCGTGGTCCGCCCCCTGCTCAGCGCCGCTGGCGGCGGCGGCGCCCCCGGCGCCATGCGCGCCCTGACGGCTGGCGGCGGCGGTGGCGGCGGCCACGTCAGCCAGATCGCCGTGGATCCCAATACGGGCGAACCCCTCGCCCTGCCCCCGCCCAGCGATATCGATCAACGCATCGACATCGCCAAGATCGAGGGTCAAGTCCGCGCCTCGTCGGTCAAGAGCGTCGCCGAATTCGTCGACAAACACCCCGAGGAATCCGTTTCCATCCTTCGTAACTGGCTGCACGAAGCATGAGTCCTCGCAACGCAAAGGCGATCGTGGAAGCTTCAAAACTGTCGGGCCCCGAAAAAGCCGCCGTGGTTCTGCTCGCCCTTGGCGAAGATCACACGGTCATCTGGAACGCCCTGGACGACGAGGAGATCAAGGAAGTCTCCCAGGCCATGGCCAGCCTCGGCACCGTCAGCTCAAAGGTGGTGGAGGAGCTCCTGGTGGAGTTCGTCTCCGGCATGAGCGGCACCGGCGCCATCATGGGCAGTTTCGAACAGACCCAGCGCCTGCTGAACTCCTTCCTGCCGTCCGACAAGGTCGACAGCCTGATGGAGGAGATCCGCGGCCCGGCGGGTCGCACCATGTGGGACAAGCTGGCCAATGTGAACGAGGCGGTGCTCGCCAACTATCTGAAGAACGAATACCCCCAGACCGTCGCGGTGGTGCTTTCCAAGATCAAGTCCGAGCACGCCGCCCGGGTCCTGGCCGCCCTGCCCGAGGACTTCGCCCTGGAATGCGTCACCCGCATGTTGCGCATGGAGCCGGTGCAGCGCGAGATCCTCGACAAGATCGAGCAGACCCTGCGCACCGAGTTCATGTCCAACCTGGCGCGCACGTCCAAGCGCGACAGCCACGAGATGATGGCGGACATCTTCAACAACTTCGACCGCCAGACCGAGGCGCGCTTCATCGCCGCCC
>JARLIP010000324.1 GCA_031291685.1 Caulobacteraceae bacterium
CCGGCCACGCCCCCGCCCCGCGGCCGTTGAAGGCCGCCGCCGTGCTGGTGCCCCTGGTGGAGCGCGAGGCGGGGGTCACGGTGCTGCTGACCCGCCGGGCCGACACCCTGCGCAGCCATGGCGGCCAGGTGGCCTTTCCCGGTGGTCAGATCGACGCCGGCGAGACGCCCTGGGCGGCGGCTCTGCGCGAGGCGCGGGAAGAGATCGGCCTTGATGCCGGCTTGGTGACCCTGGCGGGCCTGTCCTGCGGCTATCAGACGACCTCGGGGTTCGACATCACCCCGGTGGTGGGCTTCGTCGAGCCGAATTTCACCCTCAAGGCCAATCCGGCCGAGGTGGCGGACATCTTTGAGTCCCCGTTCGCCTTCCTGATGAACCCCGACAACCACGAACGCCGCTTTCTGGATGGGACGGACGGCGCCCGCCGGCATTTTTACGCCATGCCCTATCAGGAACGCCTGATCTGGGGCGCCACGGCGGGCATCCTGCGAGCCCTCTATGAGCGTCTCTATGGGGCGACGGCGGTCAGCGCGGCGGAGTAGCGCATATCCGCTCCCCTGTTAGGCGCAGCCTCACGGGGGAGCTGTCAGGACGCAGTCCTGACTGAGGGGGCGTTCCAACGAGCGTTGCGCCCCCTCAATCACGGGGCTAGAGCCCCGCGACACCTCCCCCGCATCGCGTTGCGAAGCAGGGGAGGAGAACGATTGATGGGCTGACCCGGGGGAGGGCGGACGTGACCGAAACCATCGGGATAAAACCCTGGCTGCGCGCGGCGGAGACCCAGGCGGTGATGACCGCCCTGATGGTGGCCGGGGGCGTTGACTGCGCCCGATTTGTCGGTGGCTGCGTGCGCAACACCCTGACCGGCCATCCCGTGGCCGATATCGACATCGCCACCACCCTGACCCCGGACGAGGTGATCAAGGCCCTGGAGACCGCCGGCCTGAAGGCCGTTCCCACGGGCGTCGAGCACGGCACCGTCACGGCGGTGTGCAAGGGCAAGCCCTTTGAGGTCACCACCCTTCGCCGGGACGTGGAGACCGACGGGCGCCGGGCGGTGGTGGCCTTCACCACCGACTGGAGCGAGGACGCCCAGCGCCGGGATTTCCGCCTTAACGCGCTCTATGCCGACATCAAGGGGCGCCTGTTCGACCCCACGGGCCACGGGATCGAGGACGCCAAGGCCGGGCGCATCGTTTTCGTCGGTGATCCGGACACCCGCATCGCCGAGGACGCCCTGCGCATCCTGCGCTTCTTCCGCTTTCTGGCCTGGTATGGGCGGGGCGAGCCGGACGCCGTGGCCCTGGCCGCCTGCGAGCGCATGAAGGATCGCATCGGCCAGTTGTCGGCGGAGCGGATCTCCAAGGAGTTGCTCAAGCTGCTGGGCGCCGACGATCCGCGCCCGGCGTTGCGCCTGATGGCGACGACCGGCGTCCTGACCCAGGCCCTGCCGCAAGCCCAGGGCCTGGCCCGCTTCGAGCGGCTGGTGGGTATCGAGACCGAGCAGCTCTTCCAGTGCGATCCCCTGCTGCGCCTGGCCGCCCTCTTGCCGGACGATCCCCAGGTGGGGCTGAGTGT
This sequence comes from Caulobacteraceae bacterium, assembly GCA_031291685.1. Lineage (GTDB taxonomy): Bacteria > Pseudomonadota > Alphaproteobacteria > Caulobacterales > Caulobacteraceae > Poindextera. The sequence goes on from JARLIP010000324.1 coordinate 1,579, forward strand.
GGCCCAGGCCCTGCGACTGTCCAACGCCGAGCGCGACCGCCTCGTGGCCGCCCTGGGCCAAACGCCGCGGATGGTCTCCTGGATGAGTCCCCGGGAGGCCCGCCGGGCCGTCTATCGGCTGGGGGCCGGGACCTTCTGCGACCGCGCCCTGCTGGCCTGGGCGGCGTCGGAACGGCCGGCGGCCACGGTCCAGTGGCGCGCGCTCCTGCCCATGGCCCAGACCTGGCCCCGCCCGACCTTCCCGATCACCGGCGAGGAGGTTATGGCCGCTGGCGTGCCCAGGGGGCCGCTGGTCGGCGCGGTGATGCGCGAGGTCGAGGACTGGTGGATCGATCAGGACTTCATCGACGACAAGCTGTCCTTGGTGGAGCAGCTCAAGGCGGTGGCCCAGGGGATGGTCTATTAGGGCCAGCGCACCAGCGGCGGCATGGAGCTGAGGATGGTCTCGATGTTGCCGCCGGTCTTCAGGCCGAACATGGTGCCGCGGTCGTAGAGCAGGTTGAACTCCACATAGCGGCCCCGGCGCACCAGCTGCTCGTCCCGCTCGGCCTCGGTCCAGGGCTCGTGCATGTGGGCGCGGACGATCTTCGGATAGATGTCGAGGAAGGCCTCGCCCACGTCGCGGGTGAAGGCGAAGTCGGCCTCGAAGTCGCCGGTGTTGTGCCGGTCGTAGAAGATCCCGCCGATTCCCCGCGGCTCATTGCGGTGGGGCAGGAAGAAATACTCGTCGCACCAGGCCTTGAAGCGCGGATAGAAGGTCGGGTCGTGGGCGTCGCAGGCGCGGCGCATCGCCGCATGGAAGGCCACCGCGTCGGGCGCGTCATCCTTGCGCTGCACGTCCAGAACCGGGGTCAGGTCGGCGCCACCGCCGAACCAGCTTTCCGCCGTCGACAGAAAGCGGGTGTTCATATGCACCGTCGGAACCCGGGGGGACCGGGGGTGGATGATCAGGCTGATGCTGGAGGAGACATAGTTCGGATTGCGCTCGCCCCCTGGCATGGCGGCGGCCATTTCCGGCGTGAAGCGCCCGTCCGCCGAGGAGGTGTGCACCCCGCCCTTCTCGAACAGCCGCCCGTGCAGATGCCCGCCCAGGCCCCCACCCGTCCCGCTGTCCCGGGACCAGGGGCGATAGTCGAACCGTCCAGGCGCTCCCGGATAGAGCGCCGGGTCCGCCTCGTCCTCCAGGGTCTCCAGGGCGGCGCAGATGCGGTCGCGCAGGGATTCGAACCAGATCCTGGCCCGGTCGCGGCGCTCGTGAACCTCGGGGGAGAGGGGCGTATTGGAAGCTATCGCGGTCATAGCTCGGTCCTAGCGCCCTTCCGCGCCGTCGGCAAAGCCCGCACTGGCCGACTCCATCCCCGGAAAGCCGCCGGTCTGGCGCAGGGCCTCGCCCAGGGCGATGGCGCAGGCGGTGGTCAGGTTCAGGGATCGGGTGGTCGCATGGATGGGGATGGTCACCCGGGCTTGGGCGGCGGCGTGGACGAAATCGGGGGCGCCGACGCTCTCCTGACCCATCAGCAGGGTGTCGCCGGGGGTGAACTGAAAATCCAGATGGGGTGTGGCGGCCTTGGTGGTGAACAGGATCAGCCGGCCCTGCGCGCGCTCCGGCGCCGCAATAAATTCCGCCCAGGTGCGACGTCGGGTAAAGCTTGCCTTATCAGCATAATCTAGAGCAGCGCGCTTGAGTGCGCGATCCGTCAACGGAAAGGCGCACGGCTCGATAATTTCCAAATCGACGTGCAAGCAGGCGGTCAGTCTGAGGGCCGCACCAAGATTTTGCGGGATGTCTGGTTGAAAAAGGGCCAAACGCATTCTAATCGAACCACATAAGATGCATGCGAGCCTAAACGACTCGCGCGGGGGACGGGGAGGGTCGCATATTTGCGAGCTGTTTTCTCTTGACTCCGGACCTGCGTCTTGTTGCAGGCGACCAGCAACTGGGTTGTCGTATTTCCAGCGTGCGTCGAATTTGGATTCGGGGCCGCGCATTCGAGGGGTGAGCTGAGGTGGCCGACACCGTCGCAACGAATCCGGATGGGCACGCCCCTCCGGGCCAGGATCCCAACCGGCGTGACTTTATTCACATCGCCGCCGCCGCTGCGGCGGTCGGTGGCGTCGCTGCGGTCGCCTGGCCTTTGATCGACCAGATGAACCCGGCCAGTGACACCTTGGCCTTGGCGTCCATCGAATTCGATCTGACCAAGGTCCAGGAGGGCCAGCAGGTCGTGGTCAAATGGCGCGGCAAGCCGGTGTTCGTCCGCTACCGCACCCCCAAGGAGATCGCCGAGGCGGTCGCCGCGGATCACGCGGATCTGCGCGATCCGGAAACCGACGCCCAGCGCACCAAGCCGGGTAAGGCCAAGTGGCTGATCCTGGTCGGCGTCTGCACCCATCTGGGCTGCGTGCCGAACTTCGGTCAAGGCGACTACGGCGGTTGGTTCTGCCCCTGCCACGGGTCGGTCTATGACACCTCGGGCCGCATCCGTAAGGGGCCGGCGCCGAAGAACCTGCCGGTGCCCGACTACGCCTTCCTTTCCGACACCAAGGTTAAGATCGGCTGATAAGATGAGCGGACATTCGATCTACGAGCCGAAAACGGCCATCGAGCGCTGGCTCGACACCCGCCTGCCGATCATCCGGTTCGGCGTGGACCTCATGGACTTCCCGACCCCGAAGAACCTGAACTACTGGTGGACCTTCGGCGGCATCCTGGCGGTCTGCCTGGTGACCCAGATCGTCACCGGCGTGGTCCTGGCCATGCACTACGATCCGAACGCGGGCAACGCCTTCAACAGCGTCGAGCACATCATGCGCGACGTGAACCACGGCTGGATGATCCGTTTCATCCACGCCAACGGCGCCTCGATGTTCTTCCTGGCGGTCTATGTCCACATGTTCCGGGGCATCTATTACGGCTCCTACAAAGCGCCGCGCGAGGTGCTGTGGATCCTGGGCGTGATCATCTACCTGCTGA
>JARLIP010000325.1 GCA_031291685.1 Caulobacteraceae bacterium
GACACCTCCCCCGCATCGCCTTGCGATGCATGGGAGGAGGGCGCGGCGAAGGCCGCTCTACCCGGCGACGGTCTCCGCCGCCTCGTCGTCGCCGAGGGCGTGCAGGGGCGGCAGCAGGGAGGAGGTGGTCACCAGGGTGATCTGCTCCACGCTGCGGATGTGGCGCAGATCGTCGCACAGCTGTTGCAGCCGCTCGGCGGGGCCCTGAACCAGCAGGACCTCAAGCGAATGGTCCTCCTCCAGGAAGACGTGCTGGGAGGAGATCACTTCCTTGATATAGGCCAGCTGGGTCTGGGCCAGGGCGTGGCGGACCCGCCCGCTTTCGGTGCGATAGACCAGGGTGATGGCGCCGGCCAGGATCGGGTCGGTCTGGCGGGCGCGGTGCTCTTCCAGCTCCCGGCGGATCAGATCGGCCACGGTCTGGGATCGGCTGTCGTTGCGGCGCTCGGCGGTCATCGCGTCGAGCTGTTCCAGAAGGTTCGACGGGAGGCTCACGCTCAGGCGCGCGAACTGAGCGCCGTCAGGGTCTTCAGCGTCCAATTCCGAAACCGACAACGACGTCTCCCTGGACCCACGCTCACCAACAGGCCCTTCGCGCCGCAGATTATAGCATCATCACCTCGGTATGAAGCCGGCCCGTCTCCGGCGGATGTGTGGCCCCTCCGATTGGGTTACTGATCATGCCGATGCAGGATCGATCTTCTCTTGGAAGTCCGCTGGGTTTTGCCCTTGAGCCCATCGACCGGCTGCTCCAGGCGCGACGGGGCGCCGAGGCGCTGGGGCTGATCGCTGGCCTGCCCCTGGCCCAGCGCCGGGACCCGCGGATCGGCGCCCGGGCCGCCTACGCCCATGCCCTGCTCGGTCAGGCCGCCGAGGCCCTTCGGGTGGCGGGCGCCGTGCGCCCGGGGCTGGACCGGGACCCGGTCGGCCTTGGCCTGATCGGCAACGCACTGGTGCTTTGCCAGCAGGCGGCGGCGGCGCACGAGGCCTTCTCCCGCGCGGGCGCCCTGGCGCCTGGTGACATGGACCTGTTGTTCAACCTGGCCACCACCGCCCGCTTCGTCGGCCGCCAGGACGAGGCGCAAGCCGCCTACGACCGGATCATCGCCGCCGCCCCCCAGACCTGGGCCGCCTGGCGCAACCGTTCGGAACTGCGCACCCAGACCGCGGCCAGCAACCACATCGCGCAGATGGAGCGGGCGCTGCGGGATCTGCGCCCGCCCTGGCCCGGCGAGGTTCAGCTCTGCTACGCTCTGGGCAAGGAGTGCGAGGATCTGGGGCTCTATGATCAGGCCTTTTCCTACTTCCAGCGGGGCGGGGCCGTGCGGCGGGGGCACATGCGCTATGACCTGGAAGACGACATCCAGACCCTCAGCTTGATCGGCCAGCATTTCGACGCGGCCTATTGCGCCCCGGCGAGGTCGCGGACGGAGGGGGCGGGGCCGATCTTCGTCCTGGGCCTGCCGCGCACGGGGTCGACCCTCTTGGAGCGGATGCTGGGGCGGCGCCCCGATATCCAGCCCCTGGGGGAGTTGCAGATGTTCGCTGGAGCCCTGGTGTCCACCACCCGGCGCCTGGCCAGAACCCCCATCGCCGGCAAGGCCGACCTGATCCGGGCCAGCGCGGCCGTCGATCCGCTGGAGATCGGCGCGAAATATCTGGAGAGCGTCACCAGCCTCAGGGACGCCCGGCCCTATTTCATCGACAAGCTGCCGATCAACTACCTCTATGCCGGCGCCATCGCCCGGGCCCTGCCGACAGCGACCATCATCCACGTCCAGCGACAGCCAAGGGATGTCTGCGTCGCCATCTTCAAGACCCTGTTCGACGAGGCCTATCCCTTCTCCTACGATCTTGGTGAGCTTGGGCGCTATCACAACGCCTATCGCGCCCTGATGGCCCATTGGCGCGCGGCCCTGGGCCCGCGCTTCATTGAGGTCGCCTACGAGGATCTGGTGCGCGAGCCGCAGGCGGCGCTTTCGGGGGTGTTCGGGGCGCTGGGTCTGCGACCGGACGCGGATGGCGAGGCGGACGGGGATGCGCCCGTGATGACCGCCAGCGCCTCCCAGGTGCGCCAGCCCGTCCACCAGAAATCGGTGTCCAGCGCCGAGCGCTACGCCGGACATCTTGGACTGCTGCTGGAGGTTCTGGAGCAGCCCGAGGTCAGGGCCTAGGGCGTCGTTCATCGAACAGTTGAGTCGCCAAAATTGGCTCAATGTTCGATTTAACTGAAGTTCACTTGTATTGATCTGGTGATGGGTGGGGTTGCTTACTTAAGAATCACGTGCAAATAGTTAAACTCCGCTCGCCTTACAGCCCTCAGGCGCCCATCACTCGGGCAGGACGCGGCTACGATCTGCGCATAAGGTATGAATTTCAGGTCGGGCGGCCCGCGTCGCTGGAGGCCCCTTGGCCCCGGGGCTATCAGCTAAGGCAGGTAGCAGGGAGCCAGAGATGCGTAGCGTTATCGAGGTTGCGAAGCCGACGCCGACGGACGGGCCGAAGGCGGAGATGGGGGCCAAGCTGGTTCCGTTCTCGTCCATCCCGGTGATCGACATCGCGGCCCTGCGTGGCGACGACCGCGCGGCCATCGACGCGGCGGTGGCCGAGATCGGCCGCGCCTGCGAAGAGGTGGGTTTCTTCTACATCAAGAACCACGGTATTCCCGAGGCGTTGATCGAGCGGACCTATGAGCTGTCGCGCCGGTTCCACTATTCGCCCTTCGACCTGAAGAACAAGGTGCACATCCGCGAGTCGCCAGGCACCCGGGGCTGGGTGCCGGTCTCCGGCGAGGACGACGATGGCGATCCGGAACTCTACCGCCTGGTCGAGCCCAATCCCGACTACGACTATCTGACCAAGCCGCGCCTGCACGCCGCCTTCGACGTGGCGCTGGAGTTGCCCCAGGACGATCCCGATTTCCTGGCCGGCAACCTGATGCTGGTGCCGAACCAGTGGCCGGACTGGATCCCGGAATTCCGCGAACAGGTCATGGAATACTATGCCGCCGTGACCGAGGTCGGCCACAGCCTGTTTCGGGCCTTCGCCATCCGTCTCGGCCTGCCGGAGGACTTCTTCATCGAGCGGGCCACGAAGGCGCCGTCCCAGCTGCGCCTGCTGCACTATCCGCCCAACGACCTGCCGATGAACAACGACAATCTGGGCATCGGCGCCCATTCGGATTTCGAGTGCTTCACCATCCTCAACACCCGGGGCCCCGGCCTGCAGGTGATGAACGCGGCGGACGAATGGGTCGCCGCCCCGCCGATCGAGGGGACCTTCGTGGTCAATGTCGGCGATCTGCTGGAGGGCTGGACCAATGGCCGCTTCAAGGCCACCCAGCACCGGGTGGTCAATACCGGCAGGGAACGCTTCTCGATCCCGCTGTTCTTCGCCGTGGACTATGACGTGGTCATCGAGCCCCTGGCGCCCTTAGTCTCGGAGGACAATCCGCCGAAATACAACCGCATCGTCGCCGGGGATCACCTGGCCGGGTTCAGCGTCCACGGCGCCAAGCACCTGCGGCGCAAGATCGTCAATGGCGACCTCAAGATCGACTTCCCGATCCACAAGGAGAACCCGTTCAAGCGCAAGGCGGTCAACGAGTTCAAGGAAGAGGGGGCTGGCGTCGAGGCTGAGACGGCGCCGTCCGAGGCCGGGTGAGCGCCTCGCATTTCGCTCAGGCCATTCACGGCCGCCGCTCCCGGAGCGGCGGCCGTTTTCGTGTCTAGACCGGGGCCAGGGCGACGGTCTTGGTGACCAGATAGGCGTCCAGGCCCTCGATGCCGCCCTCGCGGCCATAGCCGCTTTCCTTGATCCCGCCGAAGGGGGTCTCGGCGCCGGC
>JARLIP010000326.1 GCA_031291685.1 Caulobacteraceae bacterium
ACGTCATCCTGTTCGACATCGCCGAGGGCGTTCCCCAGGGCAAGGCTCTGGACATCGCCGAAGCCAGCCCGGTGTTCGGCAAGGACAGCGCCCTGAAGGGCGTCAACGACTATGCCGGCATCGCCGGCGCCGACGTGTGCATCGTCACCGCTGGCGTTCCGCGCAAGCCGGGAATGAGCCGCGACGACCTGTTGGGCATCAATCTGAAGGTCATGAAGGCCGTCGGCGAAGGCATCAAGGCCCACGCACCCAACGCCTTCGTCATCTGCATCACCAACCCGCTGGACGCCATGGTCTGGGCCCTGCAGCAGTTCTCCGGCCTGCCGCACAATAAGGTGGTCGGCATGGCCGGCGTGCTCGACTCGGCGCGCTTCCGCTACTTCCTGGCCGAAAAGACCGGCGTGTCGGTGGAAGACATCCACGCCTGGACCCTGGGCGGCCATGGCGACGACATGGTGCCGATGGTGCGCCACTCCACTGTCGGCGGCCTGCCCCTGCCCGAACTGGTGAACCAGGGCTTCCTGACCCAGGAAGAGCTGGACGGGATCGTCAAGCGCACCCGCGGCGGCGGCGGCGAGATCGTGGCCCTGCTCAAGACCGGTTCGGCCTTCTACGCCCCGGCCGAAAGCGCCATCGCCATGGCCACCTCCTACATCAAGGACAAGAAGCGCGTCCTGCCCTGCGCCGCCTATCTGAGCGGTCAGTACGGCCTGAACGACCTCTATGTCGGCGTGCCCGTGGTGATCGGCGCCGGCGGCGCGGAGAAGATCATCGAATTCCCCACCAACGACGAAGAAAAGGCCATGTTCGCCAAGTCCGTGGACTCGGTGAAGGGCCTGATCGCCGCCTGTAAGGAAATCGACCCGTCCCTGAAGTAGGCCCCATACTCGAGACCGCCCGGCTGATCCTCCGCCCCACCTTGGCGGAGGACTTCGAGCCATGGGCGGCCTTCATGGCCGACGAGGTCGCGACCCGCTATCTGGGCGGGTCGCAGCCCCGGGCCGTGGCCTGGCGTGGATTCCTGTCCATGGCAGGGGCCTGGTCGATCCAAGGTTTCGGCATGTTTTCCGTCATCGAGAAGGCGAGCGGCCAGTGGGTCGGCCGCCTGGGCCCCTGGCTTCCCGAGGGCTGGCCTGGCCCCGAGGTGGGCTGGGGGATCGCCCGCTCCGCCTGGGGCAAGGGCTACGCCACCGAAGGCGCCATCGCCGCCATGGACTTCGCCTTCGAACGCCTGGGCTGGACCGAGGCCATCCACTCCATCGACGCCGACAACACCGCCTCTCAAGGCGTGGCCCGCAGGCTGGGCTCGACCCTTCGCGGCCCCGGCAAGCTGCCCGCCCCCTTCGAGGACGAGCCCGTGGAGATCTGGGGCCAGACCCGCCAGCAGTGGCGGGCCCGGCGGGGTTGAGGCGGGGCCTTCATCCCCTGCGTCCAATCGCCGCTGGCGAGCCCGGTCAAGCCTGACTAAACTTCGATCACAGATTAGAGCGTGACGACGGCGGGGGACGAATGGCGAGGAAACGTTACGGGGCGCTGGTCCTGGTCGCCGCCTTGGCGGTGGCCGGGGTCGTGGTCGCCTACCGCACCGCCACCTTCAAATCGCCCGTCGCCTTCGACCCGGCCCAGGTCCGGCTGGCCGCCTCCATCCCCATCGACAACGCCAGAGCCGCCGAGCACCTGGGCCAGGCTGTTCAGTTCCAGACCGTCTCCCATCAGGATCCGGCGGAAAACCAGCCCGCGGAATGGGAAAAGCTGCACCAATGGCTGCAAGCGACCTATCCCGCCGCGCACGGGGCCATGACCCGTCAGATCGTGGCCAGCCGCACCCTGATCTACACCTGGCCGGGATCGGACCCTGGGCTGGAGCCGATCATCCTGATGGCCCATCAGGACGTGGTGCCGGTGGCCGAGGGCACGGAAAAGGCCTGGCGCCATCCGCCCTTCGCCGGCGCCGTGGCCGAAGGCGCGGTCTGGGGTCGCGGCTCCATCGACGACAAGGGCTCGCTGGTGTCCCTGTTCGAAGCCGCCGACGCCCTGGCCGCCCGGGGCTTCAAGCCCCGGCGCACAATTTACATCGTCTCCGGCGAGGACGAGGAGGTCAGCGGCCATGGCGCCGAGGCCGCCGCGTCCTGGTTCAAGGCCCATGGGATCATGGCCCAGTTCGTCCTCGACGAGGGCATGGTCACCGTGGCCGACAATCCCGTCACCCATGGGCCGGCGGCCCTGATCGGGGTGGCGGAAAAGGGTTACGCCACCTTGCGCGTCACCGCCCGCTCGGCGGGGGGCCATTCCTCGACCCCGCCCAAGGAGACCGGGGTGGTGACCCTGGCCAAGGCCGTGGTGGCCATAGCCGACAGCCCCTTTCCCCGGCATTTCGACGGCCCGCCCGCCCAGATGCTGCAAGCCCTTGCCCCCCATGGCCCGGCCGCCATCCGCGTATTCGCCGCCAATACCTGGCTGTTCAGGCCGCTGCTGATCATGGCCTTCGGCTCCACCCCCGCCGGGGCGGCCATGCTGCACACCACCATCGCCCCCACCATGCTGCAGGGCTCGCCCAAGGAGAACGTGCTGCCCCAGGCGGCGATGGCGCGGATCAACTACCGGATCGATCCTCACGACACCTCCGCCGACATCATGGACCGGGCCCGAACGGCGGTGCGGGGCCTGCCGGTGGAGTTGACCTGGGAGGCCACGCCCCGGGAGGCCTCGCCGATCGCCTCCACCACCTCCGACGCCTGGAAGCTGATCGCCGCAGCGGCGGCCGCCGGCAGCCAGGCGCCCGTGGCCCCCGCCCTGGTCATCGCCGGCACCGACAGCCGCCACATGACCGGCGTGGCCCACGACGTCTATCGCTACCAGCCCCTGGTCCTGTCCATGAACGGAACCGAGATGATCCACGGGACCAACGAGCACATGACCTTGGACAACCTGGCCCGGATGACGGACTTCTACGCGCGCCTGATCGCAACCGGGGCGCGGTAGGGGCGGACAGATGATGTTGTTGTAATATCAACACTATTGATGTTTGATCGCTCTTCCCGGCGAAGGCCGGGATCCAGATGACAAAGCTCAGGTCTCTCAACAAGAAGAGCTTTAAATCACTTGCAACCGCGCCCTACGATCTGGACCCCGGCCTTCGCCGGGGAGGTCGGATAGGGGTAGGCTAAGCCACGATCACCAAGCAGCGAAGTCAAGCTAAGCGACCCTTGTAATGGAGCAGCTTACGCCGCCCTAAGGGCTTCCGCCAGCAGGCGGCCCTCGACGCCGCGGCTGGAGCCGGCGCGCCAGCAGACGACGATGTCGCGGCTGGGACGCAGGGCGTCCAGGGGGCGGATGGAGATCGGCACGTGATCGGTCAGGCCCGCGTTCACCGCCATGGCCGGCAGCAGCGAGACCCCAAGGCCCGAGCCCACCATCTGCACCAGGGTCGACAGGGAGGTCGCCGCGAAGGCGCCGTCCGTCGAGCCCCGGGGATTGTCCAGGCCGCAGGCGGCCAGAGCGTGCTCGCGCAGGCAATGGCCGTCCTCCAGAAGGATCAGTTCGTCCCCTTCCAGCCGCTCAGGCGCTATGCTGACGGCCTGGCTCAGGGGATGACTGGCGGGCACGGCGGCCAGCAGGGCGTCCTGCGCCACCTGGGCGGTCTCCAACCCCTGGGTGTCGTAGGGAAGCGCGATCAGGGCCGCGTCCAGGGCGCCGGCCTTGAGGGCGGCGATCAGCCTTTGGGTCAGGTCCTCCCGCAGATAGAGCCGCAGCTTGGGAAACCGCTCTCGCAACAGAGGCAGGGCCCGGGGCAGCAGGAACGGCGCCACCGTGGGGATCACCCCCAGCCGAAAGCGGCCCGACAGGGGTTGGCCGGCGCTGGCGGCGGCCTGGACCAGATCCTCGGCCTGGGCCAGGATCTGGGCGGCGCGGCTGACGGCCTCCTCGCCCACCGGGGTCAGGATCACCCCCGAACGCGCCCGGTCGACCACCGGGGCGCCCAGGATCTTCTCCAGCTCATGCACCCCCGCCGAGAGGGTCGGCTGGGTGACGTGGGCCGCCTCGGCGGCGCGGCTGAAGGAGCGGTGATCCGCCAGCAGCTTGAGATATTGCAGTTGTCGCAGGGTAGGGAGCATGGGGATATATATAGATCCGATCTATCCAAAATAAAAATACAATTGAGTGAATTTCTGACGAACCCTTCTCAAGGGTTTCAGAGGTGACAGGCGGCCAAGGGGCATTCACCCTCGCCGCCACGTTCCCGGAAGGATGCGAGACCCATGTCCCTCGATAGCCTGCGCGACTCCCTGCCCGCCTATGCCAAGGACCTCGGCCTGAACCTGGCGACCCTGGCCGGGGAGCCCCTCCTCACCGATCAGCAGAAGTGGGGCGCCTTCGTCGCCGCCGCCCATGCGGTGGGCGAGCCAGTGGTGGTCAGGGCGATCGAGGCCGCGGCGACCACGGCCGGCCTGTCGGACGAGGCCAGGACCGCGGCCAGGGCGGCGGCGGCGATCATGGGCATGAACAACGTCTATTACCGCTCGCTGCACCTGATGCGGAACGCCGAGTACCGCACCCTGCCCATCCGCCTGCGGATGAACGTGATCGCCAATCCCGGGGTGGAAAAGACCGATTTCGAGCTGTGGTCCCTGACCGTCTCGGCGATCAACGGCTGCGGCCTGTGCCTGGACGCTCACGAGGCCGAGCTGAGAAAGCGCGGCATGCCCCCCGCCGCCATCCAGGCGGGCCTGCGCATCGCCTCGGTGGTCAATGCGGTCTCCCGGGTGGTCGCCGGGGAAGCAGCGGTCGGCTAGGCTCAGACCCCGTCGAAACTTAAGGGCCCGCCCCAGAAGGTGGTCACATGGCCGTTCTGCGGACCGGGCTTGCCGGTGGTCAGGAACCGGCGCAGGCCGGAGGCGCCCGGGTCATATTCGGGATGGCGCTCCAGATAGCGCCCGATGGCGTCGGCGGTGGCGCCCGGCTGGTGGATCAGGGGCGTGCCGGGCGGCAGGGCCGCGCGGAACAGGCCGGCGATGATCTCATAGTGGGTGCAGCCCAGGATCGCCCGGTCCGGCATCCGGCCGATGCGCTTGGACAGGGCCGTCACATGGCCGTCCACGGCGGCCTTGAGGTCGGCCTCCGGCGCGCCCTCCTCGATCATCCGCGCCAGATTCGGGCAGGGTTCGGAAAACACCGCCACGTCCTGGCGGCGCTTGTCGATCTCGATCTCATAGACCCGGCTGGCGGCGGTGCCCGGGGTGGAGAACACCCCCAGGACGTCCAGATGCTCGACCTTGTCCCCCCGCCGTTCGGCCTCGTGCTCCCAGGGCAGACCCGTGGCCGCCTCGATGGTCGGCACGATGATGCCCAGGATGTTCAGCGCCCGGCCCTTGGTCTTGCGATAGCCCGGCAGCCAGGTCTGCTGCAGCCGGCGCAGGGCGATGGCCGAGGCGGTGTTGCAGGCCAGGATCACCAGGTCGCAACCCTGGTCGAACAGCCGCTCGCACCCGGCCCGGGTCAGATCAACGATCTGCTCGCCCGGGCGCCCGCCATAGGGGGCGTTGGCCTGGTCCGCCAGATAGATCAGGTCGGCCGTGGGCAGCCGATCCACCATGGCGCGGTGAACCGTCAGCCCGCCCACGCCGCTATCGAAAACACCAATCGCCATGGGCCCGCGCTTTAGAGGCTAATCCAAGGTTTCGAAACCGAAATCTGAGGCGCCGCGATCAAGGGGTCGTGCTCTTGCGCGCGCTGGCGCTGGCCGCCGCGCTCCAGGGGGAGACCGCCTCCAGGGTCGCCAGCCGCGCCACCCGGCCCTGCCACAGATAGAGGGCCGGGCTGACCACCACCTCCATGCCCAGGGCCGCCAGCATCCACGGGTCCGATGGGCCGGTGATCAGCATCCCCAGGCCCCGAAAAAAGCCTCCGGTGACCACGATCAGGGTCAGCAGGCCGAACCGCCCCCCAGCCAGCTCGATCCGGGGAATGGTGGTCCAATAGGCGACGCCGATGGCCAGCAGCAGTCCCGACAGATAGCGGAAATGGCTGTCCAGCCCAGCATCCGCCCCGGGATTGAGCATGGCCGGCCCCCACAGGCCACCGGCCAGGCCCGCGGCCACAGGCACGCCCCCCGCCACCGCGACGGCGACCTGCAACAGCTTGCGCTCAAGGGCTGGGTTCTGAATCACAGGGGATCTATAGCGCGCCTCGACGCTGGGTGGATTGGGTTATTCGTCCTGGGACGGGGGAAAATGCGGGGCGGCGCTTTACTTCGTCATCTTCCGATCTGTCCCGGCAAGGACGAAAATAAAGGCCCAAATCCCCCTTTCTTGACTCCCGCCCACCTCCCGGCGCATAAGCCCCCTCTCTCGGCGCACCTCCAAACGCGCCCTCCACCGCCACGACCCCTGTTTTCAGGACGAGGGCGGCGAGGCCCTCCGTCGACGTTATCGTCCACGGGGGCGTTTTGCGTTTGGGCGGACCGCGCCGGTTGGCGAAGGCTTGACGGATGTTCGACGGCTTAACGGAACGACTTTCTGGCGTATTTGAGCGCCTGGGCGGACGCGGCGTCCTGTCCGACAAGGACATCGACGAGGCCCTGCGCGAGGTGCGCGTGGCCCTGCTCGAGGCCGATGTCGCCCTGCCGGTCGCCCGGGACTTCATCGCCAAGGCCAAGGAGCGCGCCGCCGGCGAGGCCGTGGTCCGTTCGGTCCGTCCCGCCGACCAGGTGGTCAAGATCGTCTATGACGGCCTGGTGGAGACCCTGGGCGGGGAAGAGCCGGTTCCCCTGAACCTGGCGGCCACGCCCCCCGTTGTGATCCTGATGACCGGCCTTCAGGGCTCGGGCAAGACCACCACCGCCGCCAAGCTGGCCCTGCGCATCGTTCGAACCGAGCGCAAGAAGGTCATGATGGCCTCCCTCGACACCCGCCGCCCGGCGGCCATGGAGCAGCTGGCCCTGCTGGGTCAGCAGGCCGAGGTCGACACCCTGCCCATCGTGGCCGGCCAGAACGCCCCCGACATCGCCCGCCGCGCCCTGCAGGCCGCCAAGCTGGGCGGCTATGACGTCCTGATCCTGGACACCGCCGGCCGCACCACCCTGGACGAGGCGATGATGGCCGAGGCGGCCGAGATCGCCCGCATCGCCAATCCCGCCGAAACCCTGCTGGTGGCCGACAGCCTCACCGGCCAGGACGCCGTGCGCACCGCCACCGCCTTCCACCAGCGCCTGCCGCTGACGGGCCTGATCCTGACCCGGGCCGACGGCGACGGCCGCGGCGGGGCGGCCCTGTCCATGCGCGCGGTCACGGGCCTGCCGATCAAGTTCCTGGGCGCCGGCGAGAAGATCGACGCCCTGGACGTGTTCGACGCCCGCCGGGTGGCCGGCGGCATCCTGGGCCAAGGCGACGTCGTGGCCCTGGTGGAGAAGGCCGCCGCCGAGCTCGACCAGGCCAAGGCCGAGCAGATGGCCAAGAAGCTGGCCAAGGGCCAGTTCGACCTGGACGACCTGGCCGAACAGCTGCGCCAGATGCAGCGCATGGGCGGCATGCAGGGGCTGATGGGCATGTTGCCCGGGGTGCAGAAGGTCAAGAAGCAGATCGCCGAGGCCAATCTCGACGACGGCATCTTCCGCCGCCAGCAGGCGATCATCTCGTCCATGACCAAGCTGGAGCGGCGCAAGCCCGACGTGCTCAACGCCTCGCGCAAGCGCCGGGTGGCCGCCGGCTGCGGCGTCGAGGTCTCCGAAATCAACCGTCTGCTCAAACAGCACCGCCAGATGGCGGACATGTTCAAGTCCATGAGCCGCGACGGCGGCAAGAGCTTGGCCCGCATGGCCCAGGCCATGGGCGGCATGCCCGGCATGGGCGGCGCCGACATGGCCCGCCTGAAGGCCATGGGCGGCGGCAAGCTGCCCGGCGCCGGCCAGCCCCCCAGCCTGCCCCCCGGCTTGCAAGGTCTCGGCGGCTTCGGCGGCGGCCCGACCGATCCCAACGCCCCGCCCCAGGGTTCCGGTCTGCCGGGCCTGGGCGGATTCAACCCCTTCAAGAAACCCTGATCCCTTTCGGACTTTAAAAGGACTATCCGATGCTGAAGATTCGTCTCGCCCGTGGCGGCGCCAAGAAGCGCCCCTACTATTCGATCGTCGTCGCCGACAGCCACTCGCCCCGCGACGGCCGCTTCATCGAAAAGGTGGGAACCTACAACCCGCTGCTGAAGAAGGACGATCCGCAGCGCGTCACCCTGAAGATCGAGCGCCTGCAGGACTGGATCTCCAAGGGCGCCCAGCCCACCGACCGCGTCGCCCGCTTCCTGGCTCAGGAAGGCCTGACTGAATGGGCCCACGGCAACAACCCCACCAAGGGCAAGCCCGGCAAGAAGGCCGAGGAACGCGCCGCCGAAC
>JARLIP010000327.1 GCA_031291685.1 Caulobacteraceae bacterium
GCATTGGCCACGGCGGCCAGCGGCGGCACGATCGGCACCTCGCCCACACCCTTGGCCCCGAAGGGATGGCGGGGATTGGGCACCTCGACCATCACCGCGTCGATCATCGGCAGGTCGGAGGCCACGGGGATGCGGTAGTCGAGGAAGCCGGGGTTCTCCATCCGGCCCTCGTCGTCGAAGACATATTCCTCGTTCAGGGCCCAGCCGATGCCCTGAACGGCGCCGCCCTGGATCTGGCCCTCCACATAGGCCGGGTGGATGGCCTTGCCCACGTCCTGCACGGCGGTATAGCGCACCACGCTGACATGGCCGGTCTCCCGGTCGATCTCCACGTCGCAGATGTGCACGCCAAAGCCCGGGCCGGCGCCCTGGGCGTTCAGCGAGATCTCGGCGCTGAGGGGTCCGCCCGTGCGCCCGGCCTGGCTGGCGATGGCCGCCAGCGGCAGGGGGCGAAGGCCCTCCTTGGTCTCGTCCAGGCAGACCGCCGCGCCGTCCCGCCAGGCGACCTTGTCGGCGGGGATGTCCCAGATCAGGGCCGCCCGGGCCTTGAGCTCTTCCACCAGCTTCTCGGCGGCCTGGACCACCGCCATGCCGGTGGCGAAGGTGGTGCGGCTGCCGCCGGTGAGCATGGAAAAGCCGATGGAGGCGGTGTCGGCCACGATGGGACGCACCTTTTCCACCGGCAGGCCCAGAACCTCGGCGGCCATCATGGCCATGGAGGCGCGGGAGCCGCCGATATCCGGATTGCCGGAGACCACCACGGCGCCGCCATCCTCGTTGATGTGCACGGCGGCGGTGGATTCCCCGCCCACATTGAACCAGAAGCCGGCCGCCACGCCCCGGCCCTGATTGCGGCCGAGGGGCGCGGAATAGTGCGGATGGGTCTTGGCCGCGTGCAGAGTCTCCAGATAGCCGATGTTGCGGAAGGTCGGGCCATAGGCGGCCTTGGTTCCGTCCTTCACCCCGTTCAGTTCGCGAAGCGCGATGGGGTCCATGCGCAGCTTGAGGGCCAGATCATCGACGGCGCTCTCCACGCCGAAGGCCGCGATCGGGGCGCCCGCGGCGCGGTAGGCCGCCACCTTGGGGGTGTTGGTGACCACGTCCCAGCCGGTGATGCGGAAGGTGTCCAGGTCATAGACCGCGAGCGCCGTCATCGACCCCGCCCCCACGGGAGACCCGGGGAAGGCGCCGGCCTGGTATTTCAGCTCCACGTCGGCGGCGACGATGCGGCCGTCCTTGGTGGCGCCCAGCTTGACCAGGATCACCGCGCCGGAGGTCGGGCCGGTGGCCTCGAACACCTCCTCGCGGGTCATGACCATCTTCACCGGATGGCCGCATTGCCGCGACAGGGCGAGGGCCACGGGTTCCAGATAGACCGTGGTCTTGCCCCCGAACCCGCCGCCGATCTCGGCGGGGGTGACGCGGATGTCGCCCACCTCCAGGCCCAGGATCTTGGCGCAATAGGTGCGGATCATGAACTGGCCCTGGCTGGAGGCCCAGACATGGCACTGGCCATCCTCGGACACCGAGGCGACGCAGGCGTGGGGCTCGATATAGCCCTGGTGCACGGCCCGGGTGGTGTAGCGGCCCTCGACGATCACATCGGCCTTGGCGAAGCCCTCGGTCAGGTCGCCGCGCTCCAGCCGGTTGCGCTTGGCGATGTTGGACGGCAGGGAGGGATGCTCCTCCAGGCCCTCCGTGAACAGATGATCGTGCAGGACCGGGGCGCTGGGGTCCATGGCCGCCTCCACGTCGATGACGTGGGGCAGGATCTCGTAGGCGACCTCGATCAGGGCCAGGGCCTCGTCTGCGATGGCGGCCGAGGTGGCGGCGACGGCGGCCAGGGCGTGGCCGCGATAAAGCGCCTTGTTCCGGGCCATCACGTTCAGGGACAGGTCCCGCAGGTTGGCGGCGCTTTCCCCGGCCTCATATTCCTGGGAGGCCAGGTCCGGGAAATCGGCGGCGGTGACGATCGCCTTGACCCCCGGCAGGGCGCGGGCCTTGCGGGTGTCGATGGAGACGATCCGGGCGTGGGCGTGGGGGCTGCGCTTGATCTTGCCCACCAGCATCCCCGGCAGGGAAAGGTCGGCGCCGAAGGCGGCCCGGCCGGTGACCTTGTCGACTCCGTCGGGGCGAACCGGGCGGGTGCCGACCACCTTCAGGGCGGGTTTGTCCATCACATCGGTCATGCGACCCTCCGTGCTTGCCGAAGCTCCGCGGCCGCGTCCATCACGGCCCGGATGATCTTGTCATAGCCCGTGCAACGGCACAGGTTGCCCGCCAGCCAGTAGCGGGCCTCGGTCTCGGTGGGATCGGGATTGGCGTCCAACAACGCCTTGGCCGACACCAGCAGGCCCGGGGTGCAGAAGCCGCATTGCAGGGCGGCGTGCTCCAGGAACTTGCGTTGCAGGGGATGCAGTTCCCCACCGTCGGCCATGCCCTCGATGGTCTCCACCCGGCGTCCCTCTGTCTCCACCGCCAGCACCAGGCACGAGCAGACCAGCCGCCCGTCCAGAGTCACCGAGCAGGCGCCGCAGTCGCCGGAGCCACAGCCCTCCTTGGCCCCGGTCAGTTGCAGCTCGTCCCGCAGGACGTCCAGCAGGGTGGCGGAGGGATCGGTCAGGAACTCGACCGGATCGCCGTTCACGGTCGTTGAGATATGGGCTCGCTTGCTCATCACGCCTCACTCGCCCGCTGATAGGCGATGGTCGCCGCGCGCCGGGCAAGCACGCCTGCGATCTTGGTTCGAAATTCCGCGGTGCCGCGCTTGTCGCTGATGGGGCGGCAGGCGGCGCGGGCGGCGGCGTCCAGCCGATCCAGGGCTGCCTCGTCCAGGGCGGAGCCGATGATGGCGGCGCCGGCCTCAGGGACCAGCAGGGCCGTGGGCGCCACCGCCCCCAGGGCCACGTCGGCGGCGGTGATCACCCCGGCCGCGTCCAGGGTCAGGCTGACCCCGGCGCCGACCACGGCGATGTCCATCTCGGTGCGGGGGATCGAGCGCAGATAGGCGTCGCCGGACCGCGCCGGCCGGGGCGGCAGGCGGATTTCCAGCACAAATTCGTCCGTCCCCAGACTGGTCGTGCCGGGGCTCACGGCGATGGCCTCCACCGGGACCTCCCGGCGCCCTGCCGGACCGATGATCACGGCGATGGCGCGGGCGGCGATGATGGCGGGCACGCTGTCCGCCGCCGGGGAAGCGTTGCAAAGGTTGCCGGCCAGGCTGGCGCGGCCCTGGACCTGGGTCGAGCCGATCAGATTGACGGCCTCCACCACCCCGGGCCAGGCCTTGGCGAGGGCGGCATGTTCGCCGATCACGGCGCCGGGGGTGGCCGCGCCGATGACGAAGCCGCCGGCCTCCTGGCGAATGCCGATCAGGCCGGGAATGCGCTTCAGGTCCACGATGCGATCCGGCTTCACCCGGCCCGACCGCATCTGCACCAGAAGGTCGGTGCCGCCGGCCAGCACCTTGGCGGGGCCGCCCGCCGCCAGCGCCCGCACAGCCTCTTCGGCCGTGGACGGCGCCACATAATCCAATTGTGCCAAGTTTCCTCCTCGCGCCGTTTCCTGGGGGGGACGGACATACATCCCCACCTTCGCCCAGCGACCCCACCTCTCACAGATAGGTCGCCTTCGTCCGGGCGCCAGCGTAGGCGCAAGGATGAGGCGCCAAAACCGGGCGGGTCAACTGAATTGCCCTTCTCCCGTGGGGAGAAGGAGGGGCCCATTTCACAGAAATGGGAGGATGAGGGGGTAAGGTCTCTCGGGTTTGTCCTGAACCGTCCCTAATCCCTCACCCTCCCACGCCTTCGGCGCGGGCCCCTCCCTCTCCCGCTGGGAGAGGTGTTTCGTGCGGCGCCTAGGCTTGAAAGCCCGGAACGAGGTGTGAATCCGGCAGGGCCTTGACCACCGGGGTGATCCATTGGCCCAGGCGTCGCCACTGGGCGTCGTCGTCCACCGCCAGGCCAAGGCGCACCACCACCGCGGCCTTGGAGGGGACGATCAGCACAATCTGGCCCGCATGGCCCTGACAGGAATAAGCGTCGAGCGGCCCCTGCCCGGCCATCAGCGAGGCGGGCTTGGACCCGGCCTTGGCCTCCAGCCAGAAGCCCGCGCCATAGGTGGGCTCCACCGTTGGGGTGTGGGCGAACCTGACCCAGCCCTCGGGCAGGATGCGACGGCCGCCCCAGACCCCGTCCAGGCGATAGAGCTCGCCGAACCGGGCGAAGTCCCGGGCCGAGGCATAGACCAGGGAGCCGCCATAGAAGGTCCCGGCGGGATCGAACTCGGCCAGGGCCGTGGTCATGCCCAGGGGCTGGAACAGGCGGGCGCGGATCCAGTCGGACATGGTCCGGCGCCGCGCCTCGGGCGTCACGGCGTCCGGGAACAGGTGGGCCTGAAGCTCGGCGGCGGCCAGCTGGAAGGCGCCGGTGGAATAGTTCCAGTGGGTCCCCGGCGGATACTGCCGCGGCCGGGCGGCGAGATAGGCCGCCCCGTCCAGGCGGCCCGGGCCATAGAGCATCTTGGTGGCGTCGGAATCGACGGGGCTGTAGGTCCCCTCGTCCCACTTCAGGCCGTCGGTCAGGGTGACCAGACTGCGCAAGGTCAGCTTGGGGTCGGGATGGGCCACGGTCTTGAGAGGCTGGTCGATGTTCACCCGGCCCTCGCCCACCGCGATCCCCACCAGGGCCTGGGTGATCGACTTGGCCATGGACCAGGAGACGTGCCGCACCGTGGGGCCGTGGTCGGCGCCGTAGCGCTCGAACACCAGCCTGCCGTTCTGCACGATCAGCACCGCGTCGGTGCGGCCAAGATTGGCCTTGGCGCCGGGCGCGCCCAGGGCCCAGGCGCGCTCGACGGCGGCCAGGTCCCCTTGCAGGGGGGCGGTGGGCCAGTCAGCGGAGGCCGGAGCGGATGCGGCCCGCCCGAGCGCCGGCGCCAGGGCCGCGCCGCCCAGGCCTATGGCGAAATCCCGCCGCTTCATGCAATCCTCCCGCAAACATCGTTGCGCCGCAGCTTAGGCCAAGTCGGCGGCGATTGGATACCGGTCCCGGATGCGCGGGACCACAGGCGGAGGATGTCGGGGATGAGCGGAACGGCGCGATACTGGAAATGGGGCGGCCTGGCCCTGGCCGTGGTCCTGATCGGCGGCGGCGCCTGGGCCTATGGCAAGGCGGCGCCCTACGCCAAGATCGGCGGCAGCTACATCGCCAAGCAGTACTGCTCGTGCCTGTTCGACGCGGGGCGCTCCGAAACTTCCTGCCGCGCCGAATTCCAGCCGGACATCGAAAAGTTCAGCCTGTCCGTCGACCGCTCCGGCCTGCCCGCCCACGCCAGGGTCACCACCCACGTGGCGGTGTTCAGCGGCGAGGCGGACTATGCCGAGGGTTATGGGTGCACGGTGGGCAAGTAGGGGGCGAGGCCCGGCCGCTCCCAACCGCTCATCCCCGCCTTCGCGGGGATGAGCGGGGTTATGAGACCATTCATGTGAAGGCCCCGACCCAAGGCGCTTGCATTTTGTGCCGCCCCGGTATTGAATTGAATTCAATTTAACTCCGAGCCCGCCATGACCACGACCAAGATCGGCACACCGGAACGCCTGATCCGCGCGGCTCAGGAGGAGCTGATCCATACCCATGGCCTGTTGGAGATGCAGGCGGTGGCCCGGCG
Organism: Caulobacteraceae bacterium; assembly: GCA_031291685.1. GTDB lineage: Bacteria > Pseudomonadota > Alphaproteobacteria > Caulobacterales > Caulobacteraceae > Poindextera. Next base: position 5,668 of record JARLIP010000327.1, read on the forward strand.
GGCCAAGGTTTCGGTGGGGCTGGCCTATCACCACTTCGGCTCCAAGGCCGGGCTGATCGCCGCCGTGGTCGAGGGGTTCTACAACCGGCTGGAGGAGGTCGCGTTCAAGCCCTCGAACCTCAGGTCATCGGACTGGGCGGGTCGGGAAAAGGAGCGGATCGCGGCCTATATCGCCTTCCACTACGACCATCCGTTCGCGCCCCTGGTCGTCGGCCCTTTAAGCCGCGCCGCGGAGGTTCTGGACGTGGAGCAGGCCTTCACCAAGCGCCAGCTGACCGCCGGCGCCCATAATCTGCGCGCGGCTCAGCGGGACGGGGTCATACCCGGGGATCTCGATCCGCGCCTGACCATCGCCCTGATGATCGGCGGCATCCGCCAGGCCCTGATCGGCGCCCTGATGCGCGATCCCCGCCCCGACCGCCACGCCCTGACCGAGAAGATCTGGGTCTTTGTCAGCGGCGCCCTGCGCCTGTCTGAAGACCAAGCCGCCAGCGATAGGGTCGCCTGACCCAGCAAGGAGCCACGACGCCCATGGCCGATCCCCTCGCCTTTCACACGCCCAAGTCCCACTACACCAAGGATGATCTGATCCTGTCCGGCCGGGGCGGATATTTCGGTCCCGGCAATGCGCAACTGCCCGCGCCGCCGATGCTGATGATGGACCGGATCACGCACATCAGCCTGGACGGCGGTGAGTTCGGCAAGGGCCACATCGTCGCCGAGCTGGATATCACCCCTGAGCTTTGGTTCTTCGGCTGCCATTTTCCCGACGATCCGGTGATGCCCGGATGCCTTGGGCTCGACGCCATGTGGCAGATCGTCGGCTATTGGCTCGGCTGGTCCGGCTCGCCCGGGAAGGGCCGCGCGATCGGCGTGGGGGACGTCAGGTTCAA
>JARLIP010000328.1 GCA_031291685.1 Caulobacteraceae bacterium
CTGATCGAGGAGGCGTTGGCCGCGGTGATGCCGCCGTCCTTGGCGAAGGCGGGCTTCAGCGTCGGGATCTTGGCGGGATCGGCCTTGGCCGGCTGCTCGTCGGTGTCGATAAGGATCGCGCCCTTGCGGGTGACCACCTCGAAGGGAACGATCTCGCGGGCGAAGGCGCCGCTCTCGCTGGCCGCTTTCGCGCGGGTCAGCGAGGAGATGGCGAAGTCATCCATGTCCTGGCGGGTGAACTGGTACTGCTTGGCGGTCTCTTCCGCGAAGGAGCCCATCAGGCGGCCAGGCTCGTAGGCGTCCTCGAGACCGTCCAGGTACATGCTGTCGTAGGTGGTGTCGTGACCAATGCGGGCGCCGGCCCGATGGCTCTTCAGCAGGTAGGGCGCGTTGGTCATGCTCTCCATGCCGCCAGCCACGTTGATGTCGGCCGAGCCGGCGGCCAGCGCGTCATGGGCCATGATCGCGGCCTGCATGCCCGATCCGCACATCTTGTTGACGGTGGTGGCCTCCACCGACTTGGGCAGGCCCGCGCCGATCGCCGCCTGGCGGGCCGGCGCCTGGCCCAGCCCCGCGGGCAGGACGCAGCCCATGAAGATCTGCTCCACCGCATCGGCCGGGGCGCCCGCGCGCTCCACCGCGGCGCAAACGGCGGCGGCGCCCAGGTCGGTGGCCTTCACCGGGGCGAACACCCCCTGGAAGCCCCCCATGGGCGTGCGGGCGTAGCTGGCGATGACGACGGGGTCGGAATTCTGGGTCATGAGGCCCATATAGCGAGCCTCAGGAGAGGTATCCATGTCCAGTATCGGCGAAACCCTGGTGGCCGCCCTAGCCGCGATCGGCGGGGTGTTCGGCATCCGCGCCGGGACGGAGGAACCGCAGTTCACCGTCGTCGATCGGATCGGCGCGGTCGAAATCCGCCACTACGGGCCGAGGCTGGCGGCGGAAACCACCGTGTCGGGCGACGCCGAGGGCGCGCGCAACGCCGGCTTCCGGGCGGTGGCCGGCTATATCTTCGGCGACAACGCGTCAAAGGCGTCCATCGCCATGACCGCGCCCGTGGCCCAGACCGCCGGCAAGGCCCAGACCATCGCCATGACCGCCCCGGTGGCACAGACCGCGTCTTCGGCGGAGGCCGGGCAATGGCGCGTGCAGTTCTTCATGCCCGCCCACTACACCCGCGACACCCTGCCGACGCCCAAAGACCCGAACGTGCGCATCGTCGAGGTCCCGCCGCAGGACTACGCGGTGCTGCGGTTCAGCGGCTCGCGGACCGGTCCGGTCGTCACAAAGCGGACCGCGGAGCTGGACGCCGCCCTGGCCGCCAGCCCCTGGCGGCCATCCGGCCCGCCGACCGCCTGGTTCTACGACCCGCCGTGGACGCCGCCGTTCCTGAGGCGCAACGAGGTGGCTGCGCCGGTGGAGCCTTCACGATCGAAATAGGCGGCCGGCCGGGCGATCAGGGGTTGGCGCGCGCCGCCGAGGCGATGAAGCCGCCGCCGAGGACGCGGCTTTCGGCTTCCGGGGCGTAGAGGGCGCAGGCTTGGCCGGGGGCGACGCCTTCTTCCGGCGTGTCGAAGATCACGGCGGGCGCCCCGTCGATCTCGGCCAGGCGGCCGGGCGCGGGCTCCCGAGTGGAGCGGACCCGGGCCAGGACCGGACGGCCGGGCGCGAACTCAGGGCCGTCGCCGACCCAGTTGGTTTCCTTCAGGATCAGGCTCGCGGTCAGCAGCGCCTCGCGCGGCCCGACGATCACCTGGCGGCTGTCGGCGTCGATGCGGACCACGAACAAGGGATCGCCCACCGCGACGTTGAGGCCGCGGCGCTGGCCGATGGTGTAGCGGGTGACGCCCTCGTGCCGGCCGAGCACGCGGCCGTCCATGTGGACGATGTCGCCGGGGACGGCGCCTTGCGGGCGCAGGCGGTCGATGACCGTGGTGTAGCGGCCTTCGGGGACGAAGCAGATGTCCTGGCTGTCCGGCTTGTCGGCCACGGCGAGGCCCAGCTCGGCGGCGGCGGCGCGCACGGCCGGCTTGGGCAGCGCGCCCAGCGGGAAGCGCAGGTAGGCGAGCTGCTCGGTCGTGGTGGCGAACAGGAAATAGGACTGGTCGCGGTTGGCGTCGGCGGCGCGGTGCAGTTCGGGACCGGCGGCCCCCACCTCGCGACGGACGTAGTGGCCGGTGGCCATGGCCTCGGCGCCCAGGTCGCGGGCCACGTCCAGCAGGTCGCGGAACTTGACCGTCTGGTTGCAGCGCACGCAGGGGATCGGCGTCTCGCCGCGCAGATAGGCGTCGGCGAACTCCTCGATCACCGCCTCGCGAAAGCGGCTCTCATAGTCCAGCACATAGTGGGGGATGCCCATGGCCTCGGCGGCGGTGCGCGCGTCGTGAATATCCTGGCCGGCGCAGCAGGCGCCCTTCTTCTGGATCGCCGCCCCGTGGTCATAGAGCTGCAGGGTCACCCCCACCACGTCATAGCCCGCTCGCTTGAGCAGGGCCGCCGCGACCGTGGAATCCACCCCGCCGGACATGGCCACCACCACCCGCGCGCCCACGGGCAAGCCCACCGCAAGGGCGGCGGCCTCGACGGCGTCGGGTTCGGCGATGTCCAGCGGCATGGGAGCGGCCCTTCGTTCAGCCGCGTAATCTAGGGGCTCGCGGGCCGTTTTGCGATAGGGCGCCGGCGCGGCCCTTACGCCACCGGCAGCAGCGAGACCAGGGAGCTGGAGCGCAGGGAGGCGAACACCTGGGCCGAGGCCTGCACCGCCTGCTGGGCCTGGGTCAGGTTGGCCGAGGCCTGGGCCAGATCCGCGTCGGTGATATTGCCGATCAGCCCCTGCATGGTGGTGCTGCGGCTACCCAGATCCGTCTGGGTGGAGGACAGCTGGCTTTGCATCAGGCCGTTCTGGGCCTGGGCGGTGGTCAGGCCGGTGGAGACACTGTCGAACACCGCCAGCTGGCTTTGCAGGAAGGTCGTCTGCGCCGTGGTCAGCTTGCCGGTGAACGGCCCGTTGGCGCCCTCGCTGAAGCTCTGGATCGACTGGAAGGCGTTCAACATCCCCGTGCCCAACTGGTCGGCCACGAAACCCGTCTTGATCGAGGTGTTCTGATCGATCTGGGTGGCGGTGATGTGCTGGTCGTTCTGGAACAGGCTGGCGATGGAGGGCGCCGTGGTCAGGTCGGTCATGGCCGTGGCGGTGACCGGCTTGGTGTTCACCTGACCGCCGGCGAACAGATACTGGCCGTTATAGGTGGTGTTCAGCGCGCTGACCCCGTTCTGAAAACTGGTTCCCATGGCCTGCATCAGGGTGTCGCCACTGCCGGAGGCCAGGGCGTCGGCGATCGCCTTGCGCGCGGCGGTCACGGAATCGCTGATCTGGGTCATGGCGCTGTCCTGCACGCTCAGCTTGGACGAGGTCAGCTGCGACTGATCCAGATAGGTCTGGATCTGGCTCTGCACCGTCTGCATGGCGGTCAGGGTCTGGGCCTGGCTGCCGAACCCCTTCAGATCGGTGGCCTTCTTCTGGCTGGAGACCTGGGCGCCGGCGTCGGCCTGGGCGGATTGAGCGGTCATCAGATTGGTGATCACCGAGCCGTAGAGCCCCGAGGTTGAAACCCGATCCATGACTTAGCCTCCCACCATGTTGAGCAGCGCGGTGAACATATCCTTGGTCGCGGTGACCAGTCGGGCCGATGCGCTATAGGCCTGCTGATAGGTTGTCAGACTGACAAGTTCCTGGTCGAGATTGACGCCCTCCACCGATTGTCGCCGGGACTCGGCCTCTTTCTGCACCGCCTGGGCGTTGGTCTTGGCCGTGCTCGCTCCGGAGGCCTGGGTGCCCAGGGAGCCGGCCAGCTGCGAGGCGTACTGGCTCACCGTGGTGCTGATGGCGCCGATGGAGCCGGCGGCGGAGAAACTCATCACCGTGTCGCCGGCCTTGGACAGGGCCAGGGCCCCGCTGCCGTCCCCCGAGCTCAGCACCGGCTGGCCCGCCGCCGCCGTCAGGTCCAGCTGGGCGAAGGCCAGCTTGCTGGGCTGGGCTGCGATGTCCGAACGCACTGCGTAGCTGGCCGTGCGGGTGGCCCGCTGAGCCGCGCCGACGCCGAAGATCTGGGTCAGGGAATTGGCGCCCGAGCCCCAGGTGGTGTTGTCGCTGACCACCGAAACAGAAGCGCTCCCGGGAGTCGTGGGGGAGAAGGAAAGCTCGCCCGTGGTGCCGTCCAGGGTGAACTTGCCATAGATGCCAACCCCGCCGGTGGTGGCGTTCAGGGCGTCGACCACATCCTGGACGGTGCCGCCGGACGGGACCGCCACATTGACGTCGGTGATCCGCGAGCCGGAGTTGTCCGACAGGCGCAGGGTGAGATTGCCCCCGGAATTAAAGCCGTTGCTGTCGCTGGCCTTCAGGCCGGTCTGGTAGTTGGTCACCACGCTGGAGCTGACCAGATTGTTCAGGCCGAAATACTGGCTGAATCCCTGGCCGTTCTTGTTCGAGGGCGTGGTCGCGTCATCCTGGATCGCCACCCCGTCCCCGGTGTTGGCGGCGCTGATGGTCAGGGTGTTGTTGGCGGTGTTGGTGGTGGCGGTGGCCGCCGGCGACAGGGTCGAGTTGAGCACGCTGACGAAGTTGGAGGGGCCAAAGGTGGTGCTGACCCCGCCGGAGGTCATGGTGCCGGCGCTGAAGTCGATATCCACCTGCTGCTGCGGCACGCCGCTGGAATTGACCACCACGATGGAGGTCTTGCCGGTGAAGCCGCTTACCGCCGTGGCGATGTCGGTGGACACCGGATTGCCCGTGAGCACCCCCTGGGCCGGAACCGAGGAGGAGGCGTTGTGCGCCTTGTTCAAGGCGTTGACCGTCTGGGTCACCAGCTCGCTGAGCTGGTTCTGGATCCCCGGCAGGGTGGTGTTGCGCAGGTCCAGCAGCCCCCGCATCTCGCCGGTCTGCAGGGGCATGGATACGGGCTGGTTGGCGCCCCCCGGCTGGACGATGGTCAACTGGCTGGCGCCGCTGGTGGAGGCGTTATAGGCCAGCTTGGCCGCGCCCAGCTGCCCCACCAGGCTCTGGCCGCCGCCGGTCGTCACCGACACCCCGCCCAGGGAATTGCGCGCGACCTGCACGTCCATCATCGATGACAGCTGGGTGATCAGGGTGCTCTGGGCGTTCTGGGCGTCGCTGGCGTCCGCCCCCTGGGCGCTGGAGCGGGCGATGGCCCCGTTCAGGTCGCTGATCTGACTGAGCAGGTCGTTGGCGGAGGTCACGTCCGCCCCCATTCGGCTGTCGGCCTGGGTGGACAGGGCGCTCAGAGAACTGGCGGCGGACTGGGATTGGTTGAGGAACTGAGTGACCTGATTCACCGCCTGGCTGGCTGACAGGCTGGAGGTGGGATTGTTGGCGGCGGCGGCGAAGGCGCTGAACACCGTATTGATCTGATTGAAATAGCCGGTGCTGGCGCCCGGGTCCCCCAGGATCGACTGGGCTTGGTCGAGCAGGTCCGACACCGAGGAGGCCTTGCCCACATCGGCCGCCGCCGACAGGCTGGCGTTCTCCAGGAACTGGTCCGCCGCCCGGGACACCCCGGACACCCCCGTACCCATGCCCTGGCCCTGCAGGGCCAGGGAGTTCTGGTTGACCACCTTCCGGACATAGCCGGTGGTGTTCACGTTGGTGATATTGTCAGAGACCGTATTGATGCCCTGCTGGGCGGCGTATAGCCCAGAGGTCGCGATCGAGTTGATTGTGTTCAACGACATCGTCTAGGCCCCACGCTCGGCAAGGGGTGACGCCCATCTCGGCAGGAATTGCCGGGACCAATGGCGGATCACCGAACGCGCTCTTTCTAAATATCTGTTTTTCAAGGCTTTCCCTCACAGGCGCCTGATCGCTCGATAGGGTCAGCGCAAGACGGGCGCCAACTCGCCAAACCCCTGTCCATGCCGGCTCCACGCAGGAGCCAGGCCGGTCGAGCTTGCCTATGGCCGGTGGGCAGAAATCGCCGCATGCGTCCTATTCCGCCGGAACAGCTGAAATTATTATTGTTATTTTTCAACCATCTAGATGACGTTTACCAAGTGGCGCGGGCCTTGCTTTCATCCTCCTGAATGTTCCTGCGCAGCATGCGCTCTTTGCCATCAACCTTCGGGTCGTCGTACAGAGTCATGTCTTCAGCAGCGGTCATCGCCCAGCTCAGCGCCCAGACCACCGCCTCAGCGGCGGGGGCGACGTCGTTCTTTAGCGACATCGCCGCCGGCGGCGTTCAGGCCGGCGGCCAGGTCGGCGCCCAGACTGGCGTTCAGGTTGATGCGCAGGGCCAGGCGGCGGGCGCCGCCGGGACCAGCGACGGCGTATTCGCCCAGACCCTCGCGGCCCTCCTGTCCGCGGATCAGCAAGCCGCCGCCGGCCTCGCCCAAGGCGCCACGGGCCAGGGCGCGGCGACTCAGGGCGTCGCGACCCTGGCGAGCCAGACCGCAAGTGTTACAGGCGCGACCGCCGCCGCGGTCCAGTCCGCGGACGCCGGCGCGGCCAAGGCGAAATTCGCGCCAATCGTCCTGACCCAGGCCAGTCTGGGCGTCCTGACCGCCAGCCAGGGGGTGAGCGACCCCAGCGCCACGGTCTCCGCCCCGGAAGTTGCGGGCCAGGGGGTTGCGGGCCAGACCCCCGTTGATCCGACCCAGACCGCGACCGCGACAGCCCCCGTCGCGACGGCCGCAAACACCTTGGCGAGCCCCCCGGCAACGACGCCAGCGCCTGACGCGGCCGCTCCCACCGTCACCGTCACCCCCACCACGACGTTCACGGCGCCAACCACCGCCCCGGCCGACGCCGCCTCGACGGTCGCCGCCCCCACCGTTGCGGTCGGCGCGTCCTCGACCTCGACCGTGAGCGTCGCAACGACCAGCCTGAACGGGCTCTCCGACGGCTCCGCCGCGACCGCCGCCGTTTCCGGCGCCCAAACGGCGAGCACTCAGGCCACGACCACCCAGACCGCCGCGGCCCCCAAGAACCAGAAAAGCGCGCCCAAGGCCGGCGCGGACATCACCACCGCGAACACCCAAACCAACACGACGGACGGGACCTCATCCGCCCTCGCCGGAGCCGCCGCGATCCTGGCCGCACCGCCCCTGGTCCAGACCGACCCGACCACCGCCCCCGTCCCCGCGACCCAAGACGCCGTCACCGCGGCCAGTCCGACACCAGCGGTCGGCGCCCTGGCCGCCGCCCTGCCGGGTCCCACCGCGCCCGCCGC
>JARLIP010000329.1 GCA_031291685.1 Caulobacteraceae bacterium
CAACCGGACGAACTGATCTATCGCTTCGGCGTGGGCGGCGTTTTCGGCGTGGCCGAAATGTTGCGAGCCGCCGGAGGGTCGGATTGCGCGCCCGGGCGACCAACCCGACCCTCCGGCGGCTCGCAACAACCCCCATGCCCGCGATCGCGCGGGACAAGAACGGCGCCTTTTTCATCATTGGCCGGGTTGGGGTGGATGATGACGGCGTGGTTCAAAAGCTTCTGGTCCAGCGCCCGGGCGCCCCGCCCCTCGCACTGACGGCCGAAGCCTTCATCGAGGCCTGGGACGGATCGCTGATCCTGCTCGCCCGGAAGCTCACCCTGGGGGACCCTAATCGCCCCTTTGGCTTCTCTTGGTTTTTCGATGCTGTGTTCCGCTATCGCCGCATCCTGACCGAGGTTCTGGTAGTCAGCTTCGCCCTGCAACTGCTGGGCCTGGCCACGCCGCTCTTCTTTCAGGTCATCGTCGATAAGGTCCTGATCCATCACGGCATTTCGACGCTCAACGTCGTCGCCATCGGACTGGGGGTGGCCCTGACCTTCGAGGTGCTGCTCGGAGGATTGCGCTCGTACGTCTTTTCCCACACCACCACCCGCATCGACGTCGAGTTGGGCGCGCGGCTGTTCCATCATCTGCTGCGCCTGCCACTCAGCTATTTCAGCGTGCGCCGGGTGGGCGACAGCGTGGCGAGGGTGCGCGAGCTGGAGAACATCCGGCAATTCCTGACGGGTTCGACCCTGACCCTGGTCCTGGACCTGATTTTCGGCTCGATCTTCCTGGCGGTGATATTCTGGTATTCGCCCGCCCTCGGCTGGATCGTCAGCGCCGGGATTCCGCTCTATTTCCTGATCTCCTTCCTCGCCACCCCAGCCATCCGGATCCGGCTGCAGGAAAAGTTCCGGCGAAGCGCCGAAAATCAATCTTTCCTGGTGGAGACCGTTTCCGGCATCGAGACCGTCAAGGCCATGGCGGTCGAACCCCAGATGCAACAGCGCTGGGAAAGCCAGTTGTCGGGCTATGTCCGGGCCGCCTTCCGCGTCACCAGTCTGGGGGTCGTGGCGGGGCAAAGCGCTCAGCTTGTCAGCCGGGGCACCACGCTCGCCCTGCTCTATTTCGGCGCGCGGCTGGTCATGCAGGAAAAGCTGACCATCGGCGAGTTGATCGCGGTCAATATGCTGGCTGGCCAGCTTTCCGGACCGATCCTGCGCCTGGCCCAGCTATGGCAGGATTTCCAGCAGGTCCGCGTGTCGGTCGAGCGGGTCGGGGACATCCTCAACAGCGCCCCCGAGCAGACGCGGCCGCCCGGCTCCACAGCGCGCCCCACCCTTAAGGGCGCCGTCGTTTTCGACTCCGTCAGCTTCCGCTATCAGGCCAACGCCCCAGCGGCCCTGGACGACATCAGCCTGAGCATCCCCGCCGGTCAGGTGGTCGGCATCGTCGGCCCCTCCGGATCGGGCAAGTCGACCCTGGCCAAGCTCGTGCAGAGGCTGCGGACTCCGGAACAGGGCCGAGTGATGATCGATGATCTCGATCTGACCATCGTCGACCCTACCTGGCTGCGGCGGCAAATCGGCGTCGTCCTCCAGGAAAGCGTCCTGTTCAATGGCCCCATCCGGGACAATATCGCCCTGTCGGACCCCGCCATGACCATGGACCGGATCGCCCGGGCGGCGCAGTTGGCCGGCGCCCATGACTTCATCGCCGAACTGCCGGCGGGCTATGACACCGAGGTCGGCGAGCGGGGGGCGAACCTTTCCGGCGGACAGCGCCAACGGATCGCCATCGCCCGCGCCCTGGCCGTGAACCCGCGGATCCTGATCTTCGATGAGGCGACCAGTTCGCTGGACCTCGAAAGCGAGCAGGCGATCCAGGCCAGCATGCGCGAGATTTGCCACGGCCGCACCGTGCTGATCGTGGCCCATCGGCTGTCGGCCGTGCGAAACGCCGACCGCATCATCACCATCGAGCGCGGCAAGATCGAGGAAGACGGAACCCATTCGGATCTGTTGCGGGCCGGCGGGCGCTATGCCCGGCTCTGGGCCGCCCAGACCGAAGGGGCGACCGCCGCCGAATCCAATCTCAAGGGCGCCGCCGAATGAGCCCCCCCGAGAAGCCCAACCTCAAACTGGTCAAGCAACCGGTCAAGGCCGACCCGATCTTCGGCGCCAGGCCCCGCCATGAGCTGGAATTCCTGCCCGCGGCCCTGGAGGTCATCGAAAGCCCTCCGCCCCCCCTACCGCGCATTTCCGCCCTGGCCCTGGTGGGGTTGTTGATCACCGCCCTGACCTGGGCGACCTTCGGCAAGGTCGATGTGGTCGCCACCGCCCCAGGCCGCCTGGTGCCAAACGGCGGAAGCAAGGTGGTTCAACCTCTGGAGGCCGGCACCGTGACGGCGATCCGGGTTCATGACGGCATGACGGTCCGCAAGGGTGACGTCCTGGTGGAGCTGGAGCCGACGGAAACCCTGGCCAACCGCACGCGGTCAGGGGGGGAACTCGCCGCGGCCCAACTCGAGGTCGCGCGTTTACGCACCGTCGCCCTGGGCGTTCCGTTCAAGGCGCCGCCGAACAGCGATCCGGACGCCACCATGATCGCGCAGCGCCAGGCCCGAGCAGAAATCGAGGACCGGGAAGCCAAGCTTCAAGGCCTTTCCGATCAGATCAGCGAGCACCGCGCCGCCCTGGAAGGGGTGCGCGCTGAGGTTGATCGCCTCAAGACACTCCTTCCCCTTGCGGAACAGCGTTCGAAGGTCTTTCAAACCCTGACCGACCGCGGCTATGGCTCGACGCTGCAGTTGATCGAGGCCCACGAAAAGCAGCAGGACACGGCCAAGATGCTGGAGGTCCAGCAACGACGCATTCCAGAGTTGCAAGCGCAGATCGCCGCCGCCCAACGCGCCCGGGCGCAGGCCGAGGCGGACGCCTCGAAAGCCTCTCTGGCCGCCCTGACAGAAGCGCAGGTCAAGGCGGCCTCCCTGGCGGAGGAATTGAACAAGGCCGTCGAACGGCTCAAGGGGCGAACCTTGACCGCTCCGGCGGACGGCGCCGTGCAAGAACTCGCGATTCACACGGTCGGAGGCGTGGTCGAGCCAGGGCAGACCCTGATGCGGATCGCGCCCGCCGCCGGCCAGGTCGAGGTCGAGAGCAAGCTCGCCAACCAGGACATCGGTTTCGTCAGGACGGGCATGCCGGCCGAGGTGAAGGTGCAGACCTTCCCCTTCACCCGCTATGGCGTGCTTCACGCCACCGTGGTGAGTGTCTCCCGCGACGCCCTGACCGAAGCCAAGACCCAGGACAGCGCGTCAACCGACACGTCATCGTCGTCGTCGAACGACAGCTTGCACTACATGATGCGGCTGCGCCTGCATCAGGACACGATGAACATTGACGGCAAGACCGTTCAGCTGACCCCGGGCATGATGGTCACGGCGGAGATCAAGACCGGCCGCAGACGCGTCATCGACTTCCTGGTGTCCCCCTTGGCGAAGGCCGCCGAGGAAGCCGGGCGGGAACGGTAGGTCACAAGGACGATTTAGCGAGCTTGTCGGGATAGGGCGACGCCCGCGCCCTACGCCCGCCCCTGGACGGGATCGACTTCCAGGGCTCGACTTTCCAGGTTCTCGGCGCCCTCTTTCAGCATGGCCGCCTGCAAGGTCAGGAGGCGTTGCATGGTGGAGCCTCGCAGTTCCTCGGCCCGGCCAGCCAGGGCGTCGGCGGCGTCGCGAACCCGTTCGGCGCGCAGGCGCAGCACCCGGGCGATCTCGGCGTCACTCATCTTCATCGGTCAGCTTCCTCGCACGCCTCGAACAGCCCCAGGGCGTCCAAACCGGCGACGGCGCCGCAAAGATTGCGGATTTGCAGGGCGGCGCCCCCATAGAGCGCCTCGCCGCCTTGTTCAACGAAGAATCTAACCCAGGCTGGAGCCTGCGACAACGCTCGATGGCCCCCTGGGGACGACCCCAAGGCCACGGGGACTACTGAGCGCGCCGAGGCGCCGCGAAATGCGACAGACGTGAATACGCCGCCTGAACCGCCACGCCGCCCTAAAGAGCCAGGTTGAACATCTCCCGCACGGCGCCCTTGAGTTCAGCGGGTTCGAGATCCCGGGCCTCGACCCGGCCCTCGTGGTGGGTCTTCAGGTTGGCGCCCGCCAGGATGTTCCGGCCGGTCTCGGTATATTGGATGATCACCGGCTTCTGCACGAAGATGGTGCTGGGGTGGGTGGAATTGAAATAGTTGGCCGGCTCGAAGTCGATCAGTTCGAAGCGGTCCAGGTTGAACTCGTACTGATTGACGAACCCATCCGCGACCAGGGCCTGAACCAGATAGAAGCCATCCGGCTTGGCCACCAGGCGGAAGGTGTCGAAGTCCTGGCGCACCGGTTCATCCAGCACGGCCAGGTTCATGGGCGCGCGGATGCCGAAACTGCCAAAACCGGTGTCGCAGACCCACTGCTCCCCATCGATCCGCACCAGCACCACCATATGGGTTCGAGGTCGCCGGGCAGGATAGAACATCGGCCGGGCGGCCAGGAACTGGTAGTCGATCCCCAGGGCCTCCAGGGCCATGGCGAACAGGGCGTTGACCTCGTAGCAGTAGCCGCCCCGCTCGGTCCCCAGGATCTTGCCGGCGATATCCTCGGGAACCAGGGAGACGATCTTGCCCGCCTGGACGTCGAGGTTCTCGAAGGGCACGCTCATCAGTTGGCGGCGCATCATCTGCCGCACGGTGGCCAGATCGGCCTTGGCCTGCCCCTCGAAGCCTATACGGGCGAGGTAAGCGTCGAGATCGAAATTGTCGGCCTTCATCTTGTGTCCCCAATGCCATGGACGGGTCCGAAACGGACCGCCCCGCGTCAGGGGCCTTGATGATCGCAAATATCTCAGATCTGTATAGGCAGAATTTCGAATTCCATACCTATACAGAACCCCACCTAACAGATCAGCGTCATGCCCCCCCGCTATCGCACCATCGCCGAAAGCCTGCGTCAGGCCCTGGACAGCGGCGCCCTGCGCCCCGGCGACCGAGTGATCTCGGCGCGGCGCCTGGCCGAACGGGAGGGCGTCAGCCTGCCCACCGCCGTGGAGGCCCTGCGCGCCCTGGAGGCCGAGGGGCTGATCCTGGCCCGGCCCCGGTCGGGATATTTCGTCTGCGGGAGCCAGACGACGGCGCCGGACGCCTCCCGCCCACCCCAGGCGCCCCAGGACATCACCATGGCCGCCCTGGCCCGGTCGATCTTCAGCGGCTCGGCGGACAACATCATAGCCCCCCTGGGCGCCGCCCTGCCCGATCCCGACTGGCTGCCCGTGGCCGCCCTGCAACGGGCGCTCAATTCCGCCGCCCGGCGGCTGGGAAACGGCTCCCAGACCTATAGCCCGCCCCCGGGCCGGGCGGATCTGCGCCGCCAGATCGCCCTGCGCGCCGCCGACTGGGGCGCGCGGTTCGGGCCGGAGGACCTGATCATCACCGCCGGCGAGACCCAGGCCATGCGTCTGGCCCTGCGGGCGACCTGCCGGCCCGGAGACGTGGTGGCGGTGGAATCCCCCACCTATTTCGGCGTGCTGCTGCTGCTGGAAAGCCTTGGCCTCAAGGCCCTGGAGATCCCCACCGACCCGCGGGACGGTCTGGACGTGGAGTTCCTGGCCCAGGCGATCGCGCGGCGGCGGCCGGCGGCGGTGATCGCCTCCCCCACCGTGCAGAACCCCCTGGGCGCCAGCCTGTCCCTGGAGGCCAAGCGGGCTCTGGTCGCCCTGCTGACCCGCGCCGACATCCCCCTGATCGAGGATGACGTCTATGGGGACCTTGGCCCCGGAGATCCCCGGCCGTCGGCCTGCAAGGCCTTTGACGAGGCCGGGATCGTGATCCACTGCTCGTCCCTGTCCAAGACCCTGGCGCCCGGCTGGCGCATCGGCTGGATCGCCGCCGGCCGCTATCACGCGGAGGTGCTGAAGGCTCGACTGGAGGAGAGCCTGGCCGGCCCGCCCCTGTTGGAGGCGGCCCTGGCCGAGTTCCTGGCCGGCGGCGACTATGACCGCCATCTGCGCCGGTTCCGCCCCAAGATTCAGGCGGGGGTGCGGGCCGTCGCCTCCCGGGCGGAGGCGCAATTTCCCCAAGGCGCCCGCATCTCCCGGCCCACCGCCGGCTTTCTGCTGTGGGTGGAGTTGCCGGCCCATATCGACGCCCTGGAGATCCATCGCCGGGCCCTGGCCGAGGGGATCAGCGTCAGCCCCGGCCAGCTGTTCTCGCCTCAGTCCAGCTTCAGCCACCACCTGCGCCTCAACTGCGCTAACGAGCCGACCCCGCGACTGCTGCGGGCCATCGATCGGCTGGGCGAGATCTGCGCCAAGGCTTAGGGCGGCCCCTTGACCGGGAGCGCGGTGGCGCGCGCGGCGGACGGCGCCAAAATGTGAGTAACATGTGAGCCGGAAGCAAGCGCAATGTGCCTTGCCGCCCGCGTCAAGCGGGGGGCATGCTCAAGTCCACAATCATAAAATTCAAGGGAGACCGGCATGGGAACCGTGGCTGATCTGGTGATCCGGGGCGGGACGATCTACGACGGCTCCGGCGGAGACCCCTTCGTCGCGGACGTGGTCATCAACGATGGCAAGATCGTCGAGATCGGCGCCTTCGCGGGGGAGGCCCGCGAGGAGATCGACGCCGCAGGCAAGATGGTCACCCCCGGCTTCATCGACGTCCACACCCATTATGACGGCCAGCTGATCTGGTCCAACCGGATCTCGCCATCATCGTCCCACGGGGTGACCACGGTGGTCACCGGCAATTGCGGGGTCGGTTTCGCCCCCTGCCGGCCCCAGGACCACACCCGCCTGATCAAGCTGCTGGAAGGCGTGGAGGACATGCCCGAGGTGGTGCTGGCCGACGGCCTGACCTGGGACTGGGAGACCTTCCCCGAGTTCATCGAGGCCCTCAAGCGCCGCCGCCACGACATTGATTACGCGGTGCAACTGCCTCACGCCGCCCTGCGCATGTTCGTGATGGGCGAGCGGGCCCTGGACAAGGAGGAGGCCACCGAGGACGATCTGGTCCAGATGCGCAAGCTGGCCCGGGAGGCCATCGAGGCCGGGGCCCTGGGTTTCGGCACCTCGCGCAACATCTTCCACACCAATCTGGACGGCACGGTGATCCCCACCGCCAACACCCCGGAGGCCGAACTGCTGGCCATCGCCCAGGGCATGCGCGACGGCGGCGGCGGGGTGATGCAGGCCATCCTCAATATCGAGCGGCCCCAGCCGGACCTGGAGATGTGCGTGCGGGTCTGCGACGCCACCGGCACGCCCCTGTCCTTCAGCCTGATCCAGGTGGGCGGCCCCAACAAGGACGACTGGACCAAGGACAGCTGGCTGGACCTGCTCAAGATCACCGAGCGGGCCAACCAGTCGGGCCTCAAGACCACCGGCCAGGTGTTCGCCCGGCCGGTGGGCATCCTGTTAGGGCTGGAGCCCTCCTATCACCCCTTCACCACCCACCCGGCCTATATGGCCATCGCCCACCTGCCCCTGGCCGAGCGGGTGGCCGAGATGCGCAAGCCCGAGGTTCGCGCGGCCATTCTCGCCGGGGAGCCGGAGGCCCGGGGCCTGGTGTTCTTCGCCGCGGCCCGCTGGTACGAAAAGATCTACCCCCTGGGCAATCCGCCCAACTACGAGCCCGCTCCCGAGACCAGCATCGCCGCCCAGGCCCGGGCCCAGGGCCGCACGCCGGAGGAGGTCGCCTATGACCTTCTGCTGGAGGACGACGGCCACGCCATCCTGATCAACACGGCGGCCAACTACGAGAACTTCAGCCTGGACGACGTGCGCACCATGCTGACCCATCCCAATACGGTGCCGGCCCTGGGGGATGGCGGCGCCCACTACGGGATGATCTGCGACTCCACCTACACCACCTTCCTGCTCACCTATTGGGGTCGCGACCGCAAGGCGGGGCTGATCCCCCTGCCGCAGCTGATCCGATCCATGACCGCCAAGGCCGCCGCCATGCTGGGGGTGAGCGACCGGGGCAAGATCGCGGTGGGGCTGAAGGCGGACCTGAACGTGATCGACTTCGACCACCTGGTCCTGCACGCGCCGCGCATGGTCCACGACCTGCCGTCCGGCGCCAAGCGCCTGACCCAGGACGCGGAGGGCTATGTCGCCACCGTCGTCAGCGGCGAAGTGATCATGCGCGATGGCCGGCCCACCGACGCCCTCCCCGGCCGGATGGTCGAACGCTCCGCCCTGGCGGCGCACGCCCTTGCCGCGGAATAGACACGGACCGGACGGACGGGCTCTCCCGTCCGGACCGCCGCGGTAGGGTTCCTATCGGGGCGCTGGCCATAGGGGGGCCAGCGCCCCGTCTTTTTTGGCTAGAGCGCTTTCCGACCTGATTGCATCAGGCCGGCGCTCTAGCTTCTTGTTTTAACGCATTTTCTTCACGCGAACCGGTATCCACTTCGCTCGAAAATGCTCTAGATACGCTCGATGATGATGGCCGGGGCCATGCCGCCGGCGGCGCACATGGTCACCAAACCACGCTTCAGGTCGCGGCGTTCCAGTTCGTCCAGCAGGGTGCCGATCAGGATCGAGCCGGTGGCGCCGATGGGGTGGCCCAGGGCCATGGCCCCGCCGTTCACATTGACCTTGTCACGATCCAGCTTCAGGTCGCGGATGAACTTCTCGGTCACCACCGCGAAGGCCTCGTTGATCTCGAACAGGTCGATATCGTCCAGGGTCAGGCCGGCCTTGGCCAGCACCTTCCGGGCCGCCGGGACCGGGGCGTTGAGCATCAGGGTCGGGGAGTCGCCCATATTGGCCATGGCCACCACCTTGGCCCGGGGCTTCAGTCCATGGGCCTTGGCGTAGGTCGGCGAGGCCAGCAGGATCGCCGCCGAACCGTCCACCACCCCCGATGAATTACCGGCGTGGTGGATGAAGTTGATATCCAGGTCCGGATAGGCCTGCAGGATCAGGCTGCGGTAGGTGGTTCCCTTGTCGTCCAGGGGAATGTCGGCCAGGGCGGCGAAGGACGGCTTCAGCGAGGCCAGGCCCTCCAGGGTGGTCTGGGGCCGGGGGAATTCCTCATGGTCCAGGGCCAGGGTCCCGTCTTCCCGATAGACCGGCGTCAGACTCTTGTCGAAGTGGCCGCCGGCGATGGCCTTGGCGGCCCGCTGCTGGCTCTCATAGGCCAGGGCGTCCACCGCCTCGCGGGTGATGCCTTCCAGGGTGGCGATGGCGTCGGCGCAGACCCCCTGGTTGGTCTGGGGATGCCGGGCGCGCAGGCGCAGGTTGCCGTTGTCCATCACCGGAGGGCCGTCCTCAGCGGTGCGGCGGTTGGGCATGGACATCATCTCCGTGCCCCCGGCGACGATCAGGTCCTCCATCCCCGACATGATCGAGGCGGCGGCCATGTTCACCGTGGTGATGCCCGAGCCGCAGAAGCGGTCCAGGGTCACGCCGCTGGAACGGATGTCATAGCCGGCGTCCAGGGCCGACATGCGGCCCAGGTCCCCGCCCTGGCGGCCGCTCTGGGCGCTGGCGCCCCAGATCACGTCATCCACCTCGGCGGTGTTGATCCCGGTGCGCTCGGCCAGGGCCTTGAGCACGGTGGCGCCTAGTTGCTGGGGGTGGATGTCGGCGAGGGCGCCCTTGCCGACCTTGCCGATGCCCCGGGGGGTGCGGACGGCGTCGATGATCCAAGCTTCAGTCATTGTGGTGATCTCCCTGATGTCGTTTTGCTTTTCGGCCACGCGGGCCGGTTGACTGATGAATTAGCGGGGCGCCATGCGGATGGCGCCGTCGAGGCGCACGTCCTCGCCGGTGAAATAGCCGTTGGTGATCATGGTCTCGGCCAGGTGGGCGTATTCCTCCGGCAGTCCAAGGCGCTTGGGGAACGGCGCCTGGGCCGCCAGGGCCGCCTTGACCGCTTCGGGCGCGCGGGCCAGCAGCGGGGTGTCGAACAGCCCGGGCAGGATAGTGTTGACGCGGATCCCCTCGCTGGCGAGATCCCGGGCCACGGTCAGGGTCAGGCCGACGATGCCGGCCTTGGAGGCGGTATAGGCCACCTGCCCGATCTGGCCGTCCTCGGCGGCCACCGAGGCGGTGTTGACGATGGCCCCGCGATCCCCGTCCTCCAGGGGATCCAGGGTCAGCATCCCTGCCGCGCTCTTGGTGATGCAGCGGAAGGTGCCGATCAGATTGACCTGGATGATCCGCTCGAAGTTCTCCAGGGGATATTCCTTGATCTCCCCGGTCTGCTTGTCCCGGGAGGCGGTCTTCACAGAGCCGCCGACCCCGGCGCAATTGACCAGGATCCGCTCCTGGCCGTTGGCCGCCCGGGCCTTGGCGAAGGCGGCGTCGACCTCCTCGCTGGAGGTGACATTGACCTGGCAGAAGACGCCGCCCAACTCCTTGGCCAGGGCCTCGCCCCGCTCGGCGTTCAGATCGAACAACGCGACCTTGACCCCGTGGGACGCCAGCCGGCGGGCCGTGGCCTCGCCCAGGCCGGACGCGCCGCCGGTGATCACGGCCGAAATGGTGGAATCAAGTTTCATGAATGAAGACCTCCCGAAAACCTGGACGTCGGTGGTGAAATCGCACCCCGACTCTGTTGTCCTTAAGTCCGCCCACAACGGGCGCCGACGACCTATCAGCCAGTAGCGCCCCACCGTAAGGCAAGGGGGATCTGGGTCTTGGCCCAAGTTTTTAGAGCTGACGGCTTCCTATCAGAACAAGCGTGACAGATCATTGAAACGCCACCGCGCCCCCCGGTCCAGATTATCCGAGGTGGCGCCGAGGCAATCGACGCCCTTCGCCCGGCATCCGAACGAGACGGAAAATAGAAAAGACGAGCGTCTCATACAGGAGACAATCTCACCACCGCTCCCCGATAAGCACAACAGCGATTCACAAGACTACTCAAATTGGGTATTTACCAATGATACGATCAATATATTTTGCCAATGCAATCAATCCGCGAATTATCAGCAGAATTATTCGTATATTCAATTATTGATGGAAATTTTTACTGCTAGATATACTGATCACGACCAATTGCCACATCCTCGAATTAACCCACCGATAACCGCGTTCTGCCTATGTCTCCACCAGCGGGCTGCGCCAGCCCCGCGATTGGGTCGGGAGACACAGGATATGGGTTCGCTCTTCGGGTTGCGCCGTGACGATGGAAAACAAGCCGCCCACATCGCCGATCTCGAAGGCACGGTCGCGGCGATCAATCGCTCCCAGGCCGTGATCGAGTTCGAACTCGATGGAAGCATCATCACCGCCAACGAAAACTTCCTGGCGACCATGGGCTACCGGCTGGCCGATATTCAGGGGCGCCATCACAGCATGTTCGTCAGCCCTGACTTTGCGCAGAGCGCCGAATACAAGGCGTTCTGGCGCGCCCTCAACGATGGCCAGTTCCTGGCCGACAAGTTCCGGCGGATTGGCAAGGGCGGCAAGGAGATCTGGATCCAGGGCGCCTATAACCCGATCCTCGACAAGACCGGCAAGCCCTACAAGGTTATCAAGTTCGCCACCGACATCACCGATGTGGAGCACGAACGGGCCGTCAACGAAGCCACGCGCCTGCGGGAAGAGGAACAGCAGAATCTGGTCGTCGGCGCCCTGGCCGAAAATCTGACGCGTCTGGCTCAGGGCGACCTGACCACACGCATCGACGTGGCGTTCAATGGCCACTACCAACAGATCAAGGACGACTTCAATCTGGCCGTGGACAGCCTGCGCGAGGCGATGGGCGCCATCACGGTCTCCACCGGCGGCATCCGCAGCGGATCGGATGAGATCGCCAGCGCTTCGGACGACCTGTCCCGGCGCACCGAGCAACAGGCCGCCAGCCTGGAACAGACCGCCGCCGCCCTGGATCAGATTACCGCAACCGTGCGGCGCAGCGCCGACGGCGCCAAGCAGGCCACCGCCGCCGCCTCCGAAGCCAAGCAGGACGCCGCCCGCTCGGGGGAAGTGATGGGCGACGCCGTCGCCGCCATGGGCGAGATCGAGCAAAGCTCTGGCCAGATCACCCAGATCATCGGGGTGATCGACGAGATCGCCTTCCAGACCAACCTCCTGGCCCTCAACGCCGGGGTCGAGGCGGCGCGGGCGGGTGAAGCCGGTCGCGGCTTCGCCGTGGTCGCCCAAGAGGTTCGCGCCCTAGCGCAACGCTCCGCCGAGGCCGCCAAGGAGATCAAGACCCTGATCGCCAGCAGTTCAGAACAGGTCAAGCGGGGCGTGCGGCTGGTGGGCGACACCGGTCAGGCCCTGAACGGCATCGTCACCAAGGTGACCACCATTGACGCCCTGATCGCCGAAATCGCCCTGTCGTCGCAGGAGCAGGCCACGGGCCTTGCCCAGGTCAACACCGCCGTCAACCAGATGGATCAGGTCACCCAGCAGAACGCCGCCATGGTGGAGGAAGCCACGGCGGCCGCCTCCAGCCTCAAGGCCGAGGCCGTGGAATTGGCCGATCTGGTGGGCCGCTTCCAGACCGGCCAAGCCGTCCAAACGCGGGGCCGTCCTCAAGTCGCCCAACCTGGACGCCACGCTCCGGCCCGTAATCCGGTGGGCCAAGCCCAGGCCAAGCTAGCCGCTTCCTTGCGCTCAGGCGGCGCCCAGCCCGCCTCCCGCCCCACGGAATGGGAAGAGTTCTGAGGCGCCGGGGGCCCGCCCTCGGCGGGCCTAAGCTCCAGGCGGTTGCTGGCATTTGAGCAGGGCGGTCAGGTCGTTGACCGCCTGGGTCAGGGTCATGACTTCCTTTTCCCGCAACTCGTCGATTTTCTGGTGCAGGAGTTCGATCTCAAGCTCGGCCTTGATATTGACCTGGTAGTCGTTCTCGGCCTGCAGCCGGTCGATATCCTGCTGCCGGTTCTGGCTCATCATGATGAAGGGGGCGGCGTAGGCGGCCTGGAAGGACAGGGCCAGGTTCAACAGGATGAAGGGATAGGGGTCCCAGCGCTGGACATAGGCGGTGACGTTCAGGACGATCCAGATGAGCAGGATGGTCGACTGGATGATGATGAAGCTCCAGGACCCCATGGTCGCCGCCACCTGATCGGCGATTTTCTGCCCCAGGGTCAGTTGCGGCGGGGGCCGATCCTGAGCTTTGGCGCGCTGTCCGCGACGCAGATCCCGAAGTTCGCCCAGCAGCCGCACCTCGGCCTCGTGCAGGTCCTTTTTCAGGACATCGATCGGGTCGCTCATGGCCTTGGCTCCTGATGACGCGCGATCGACAGGGATCGACGAGTCAGCCTTGGGGGCAGGCTACAACCATTTGCGCCGATCCGGCGTTGGATCGGACCGTCGAATCCGCCACAAGCGGCCTCATACGGCCGTGACCGGCCAGACCTTCAGATCGGGGATGCTGTATGCGGCGCTACGTCTGGGATTGGGTCGTGCGGCTGTGCCATCTGGCGTTCATCGGCGGCTGCGTGTCGGCCTATGTGACCTATCAGATGAGCAAGATGGATTGGCACGCCTGGAGCGGCTACGTCGTGCTCGGCGCCCTGGCGGTGCGACTGGTCTGGGGCCTGATAGGCTCGCCCAACGCCCGGTTCGCCGATTTCGTGAAGGGGCCCGGGGCGGTCTGGGCCTATGTCAGCCGCTGGAAGAACCAGCCCGCCCCCACGGGGCACAATCCCCTGGGCGGCTATGCGGTCCTGGCCCTGCTGGCGGCCCTGGCCGTGCAGACGGTCACGGGCCTGTTCAGCGACGACGAGGTGGCCACCGCCGGGCCCCTGCGCGGCTGGGTCAGCGATGAGATGGCCCACACCCTGACCCACATCCACCGCCTCAGCTTCAACGCCCTGCTGGCCCTGGTGGCCCTGCACCTGACCGCCATCGCGGCCTATGCGGTGATCAAGCGGGTCAACCTGGTCGGCCCGATGATCACCGGATGGACGAAGGCGCGGGACTAGGAGTCAAGGGCTTTTGGGTTACCTTCTGCTCCCCTGTTCGAAGAACGGGGGAGTTGTCAGGACACAGTCCTGACTGAGGGGGCGTTCGGACCGTCAAGACGCCCCCTCCGTCACGGGGCTTCGCCCCGCGACACCTCCCCCGCATCGCTTCGCTATGCAGGGGAGGAGAGTGGTCTGATCGCCCCCTACTTGGCGCGATAGACCTTGTGGCACCCGCCGCAGGAGGCGCCGACATCGGCGATCTTCTGAGCCACCACGTCCGGCGCGCCGTTGGCGGCCACGGCGTCCAGGGCGTTCACGGCGCCGATGAACTTGGTCTGGGCGGCGCGGAAGCCCGCCGCGTCGGTCCAGATTACGGCCAGGGCCTCGGTCTTGACGGTGGTCTTGGCGGTCTCGGGGCCGAACTTGGTCCAGGGCTGGTTCGCCAGGCTCTTGATCAACTGGGCGTCGGCCACGACGGTGGCGCGCTTGGCGGCGATGTCGCCGGGGGCGATGCCGTGCAGTTCCTTGAAGGGCTTGCCCATGTTCTTGAAGATGGCCTTGCGGTCGGTCACCGCGTCATCAACCGGACTCGAGGCCAAGGCGCTCGCCGCCATCACGCAGGCCACCCCC
Source organism: Caulobacteraceae bacterium (assembly GCA_031291685.1). Lineage (GTDB taxonomy): Bacteria > Pseudomonadota > Alphaproteobacteria > Caulobacterales > Caulobacteraceae > Poindextera. The sequence goes on from JARLIP010000329.1 coordinate 14,539, forward strand.
GCGAAACCCGCCATAATCAACGCCCGCATGTCTCACCCATCCTTGGTTGGCGAACTGTATCGGCCGCCCCTATAGCCGAGCCGCCGGGCCTGGTCTTGTCCGGCCCGGGGCCCGATGCTGAAAAATTCAGGCTTCGGGCGTGGGCGGCTCAGGGAGCGGCGCCCGGCGGACGGCCAGGAGCAGGGCCGCGCAGGCCAAGGGCGTCAGATAGAAAAACAGACGATAGCCGATCAGGGCCGCGGCCAGGGCGGCGCGGTCGACCGAGGGCAAAAGGGTCAGCATCACCCCCTCGAACACCCCTACCCCGCCGGGCACCCCGGACATCAGCCCCGCCACCATGCTGATCAGATAGGCGCCCAGAAAGGCCGCGAACTGGGGCGAGGCGTCCCCCAGCAAGAGCCACATCAGGGCCGCGCTCAGGGCCACATCGGTCAGGCCAAATCCGATCTGGGCCAGGGCCATCAGGGGATGCGGCGGCTGGAAGGATCGGCCCAGGGCGTTCAACGGCTTCTGGGTCAGGCCGCAGACCAGCACATAGAGGCCCGGCGCCAGGACCAGGGCCGCGCCCAGCAGCCGGCCGACATCCGGGCGCAGGTGCAGAAGGGCGAAGGCCGCCGACGGCGCCCGCAGAAAGCTCGCCCCCGCCAGCAGGCTGGCGCCCAGGGAGAAGGTGGCGGTGCCATAGAGGGTGACCTTGGCCACCTGGGTCAGGCTCAGATTGTATCGGGCGTAGAGCCCGGCCCGCAGCGCCCCGCCCATCAGCACCCCCATGCCGATATTGTTGGCGAAGGCGATGGAGACGAAGGAGGCGAACAGCCCCTGCCCCAGCCGCACCTTGGCGCCGGCCCAGCGCAGGCCCACCTGTTCATTGAGGGCCAGCATGACATAACAGCCCCCCGCCAGGGTCAGGGCGCCAGCGATTCGGGATGGTCCCCACCGGGCGATATCGGCGGCCACCTGAGCGAACGACAAGCCGTGCAAGGCGCGCCAGAGCACGAATGCCGCCACGGCCAGCAGCAAAAAAGGGGCCGTGCGCGTTACGGCTGTCCTGAGATTCACGAGCGCTCCCGTCCTGACAGATGTCAGATTTCGCCGTGTTCAGGCTAGACCACGGTCGGCGGTCGTGATTTGGAGACTTTTGTTCGCCTCGGCAACAGATGGAGATCAAGGCGGTGGACTTACCGCTACGATATCCGCTTAGAAGTCGGACGGGACGTGGGAGGACGAGTCTGGCATGGTTCCACACACGAGAATCGGCGCGCCGAGGTACCTGATGATAGTGATCACCCGACGTCTCCCAGGGGAAGACGCATCCAACGGCCAGCCTCAACACGTCTGAGGCGATCGTGCTTGCACTCAACCACCCTTAACCGCGACGATGGTGAATGGCTCTCAAGATCGTCCTATCGACAGCAGGAACAGCGGGCGATCTGAACCCGTTCGTGGCCCTGGCGCTGGAACTGAAGGCAAGGGGGCATCAACCCTCCATCGCCGCTCAGCGTGAATTTCAGTCGACCGTCGAAGGCGAAGGCCTGGGTTTTCATCCCCTGCGGCCCGGCATCGACGACATTCGTGATGAGCTGGGCCTGGACGCCCGGCAGATCGTGCAGCGGGCCGCCCGTGGCAGCACCGGATTGGAGTTCCTGATCCGGCGCATCGCCATGCCGTTCCTGCGGCGGTCCTATGACGACATGATGCGGGCCAGCGCCGGGGCCGACATGCTGGTCACCCATACCTCGGTGTTCGCCGCGCGCCTGGCCGCGGAAAAGCGGGGCATGCCCTGGATTTCCACCGCCCTGTCACCCTTCACCTTCATGTCCAGCTTCGACCCTCCGCCCCTCAGCGCGCGCCCCCTGCTGCTGCGCCTGCGGGAGATGACCGGGGCGCGGTCGGACGCGGCCCTGTTGCAGCTGATCAAGATGGCCTCGGGGCTCTGGACCCTGAAGGTGGCGCGCCTGCGGGACGAACTGGGACTGCCGCGCATGGCCAATCCCCTGTTCGAGGGGCAATTCTCGCCCTATGGCACCATCGCCCTCTATTCCCCCCGGTTCGCCGCCGCCCAACCGGATTTTCCGAGCCCCTGCACCATCACCGGCTTTTGCATCCATGATCGCCAGCACGGGGCGGCGGCGGTGCTCAGCCAGCCCCTGACCGACTTCCTGCGATCGGGGCCCGAGCCCATCGTCTTCACCCTGGGTTCGGCCCTGGTGATGGATTCCGGCGATTTCTACGAAACCAGCCTAACCGCCGCCCGGCGTCTCGGCCGCCGGTCCGTCCTGCTGGTGGGGCCGGACTCCGACCGGATCCGCGCCAAGATCAGCCCGGCCGAGGATGTCTTCATCGCCGACTATGCCCCCCACTCCGTGCTGTTCCCTCACGCCGCCGCGATCGTGCAACACGGGGGCATCGGCACCACCGCCCAGGGGATGCGCGCGGGCAAGCCCCAGCTGGTCGTCCCCTTCACCGCCGACCAACCGGACAACGCCCGCCGGGCCGCCGAACTGGGCGTGGCCCGGGTTCTGCCGGCCGGCGCCTACACCCGCGCCGCCGCCGTCCGCGAACTGGGCGCCCTGCTCCAGGACAAGACCGCCGCGCGCACCGCCGAGCTGGCCGCCCTGCTGGCCCAGGAGAACGGCCCGGCCAAGGCCGCCGACACCATTGAGGCGGCCTTCCGCATGGCCCGGCAACCGCTGAGGGCTTGACGGGCGGGCGGGAGCCTTTGCTCCCCTGTTTGGCGTAGCCATACGGGGGAGCTGTCAGGACGCAGTCCTGACTGAGGGGGCGTTCGGACGGGCGGTCCGCCCCCTCAGTCACGGGGCTTCGCCCCGCGACACCTCCCCCGCATCGCTGCGCGATGCAGGAGAGGAGGAATGAGTGTCAGTTCAGATCTCCGGCTCCAGCCGCTCGGCCAGGAGCGCCGCCAGTTGGGCGACCTGGTTGCGGATATCGGGCACGGCGACCACTTCCCAGGAATAGCCCTGGGTGATGGGCCCCGCCGCATAGAGCCCCGGGGTCGGCCGCCCCGAGGCGCCGATCGCCTGGCAAACCCCGTCCACCTCCAGTCCGAGACCCAGGGCGTCCGCGCGGATGCTCCCCTGAGCGATCAGATCCCGCAGGAGCGGGTCGGGGGTTCGGGACAGGTCCCCGCCCGCGCCGGTGCAGTTGATGATCTTGCCGACCCTCAGGATGCGGGCCCGCGCCTCTCCCCTCGGCCGCCAGGTCACCGAAAGCCCTTCGCCCTCGGGGGTGAAGGCGCAAAATCGTCCGGCCGCCACCGTCAGGCCGCCGCGCGCCCGCAGATCCTCCAGCCAGCCGGCGACCTGGGGCGCCATGCGGTGGCGGTGGACATCCCACCAGGGCCGCAGATGACGCAGGAAGCGCCGCCTCTGGACCGGGTCCGCCTGGCGCCAGAGATCCTGGGTATAGGGCCGCAGCTCGTCCACGGCGGCCCGCCAGCCCACCTCGCCCGCCCTTCGCCGCCGCCCCCGCAGCATTTGCGACAGGGGCTGTAGCGGGCAACAGACGTCACTGGTGGGTTGCAGGGCGACCTCGGCGTGCCTGTGGGGGACCAGGCCCCGGCGGGACAGGGCGATGATCGGACCCCGATGACCACCGGCCGCCAGATTCAGGGCGACATCGACCATGGTCAGGCCCGTCCCCATCAAAAGCACCGGCGCCTCGGGATCGGCGATATCGAGCGCCCGCCCGTCCCAGGGATCGGGGGCGCAGAGTTCCGGCGACAGGGTCTCCCGGCCC
>JARLIP010000005.1 GCA_031291685.1 Caulobacteraceae bacterium
CGAGGATTTGGGCGCGACCGAAGAGGGCCGCGGGGTCGCGGAGAAATTCAATTCAGGTCCAGACATGCCGTCCACGATTTCATTGGCCGAACCAATCGGCCGTTCCCGCGTCTGATAAAGGATTCCCCAGGGGATTTCGCCAGGGGGGCCGACAGATTCAGCCCGGTGCGACTTTTGGGCGACAAACCCGGGCGCCGCGACGGCGGATGGCTAGCCCTCCTTTGAGCGCCGGCCTTTGTGCGTCTGTCTTGGAGGCCGCCGGGGAATTCGTCGCAATCCTTTGCAAGAAAGCTTGAACCTGAAGGGGCGGCTGACGAAAACAACGGTCGGCTTACGCGCCTTGGGCGTCTATGAAACGGCGCGACCCGCCGTCACTGAAAAGAGGGACCTTCCAGATCATGGCCAATCCGCTGCTGCAATTGGAAAGCCTGGGCCAATCGGTTTGGCTCGACTTCGTCCAGCGCGACATGTTGGAGAACGGCGGGCTCAAGGCCCTGATCGAGCAGGACGGGGTCACCGGGGTGACCTCCAACCCGGCGATTTTCGAAAAGGCCATCGGCGGCAGCGGCGACTATGACGCCGCGCTCAAGGCCTTCGTGGGTTCCCGGGACGCCGATCCGGCGGAGGTGTTCGAGCACCTGGCCATCGCCGACATCCAGGCCGCCGCCGATCTGCTGCGCCCGGTCTATGACCGCCTGAACGGCCGGGACGGCTATGTCAGCCTGGAAGTCTCCCCCTATCTGGCCCTGGACACCGAGGGCACCCTGGCCGAGGCGCGCAAGCTGTGGCGGGCGGTGGACCGGCCGAACCTGATGATCAAGGTCCCCGGCACGCCGCAGGGTGTTCCGGCGATCCGGGCCCTGATCGGCGAGGGGATCAATGTCAATGTCACCCTGCTGTTCTCGCTGGACCAATATCGGGCGGCGGCCGAGGCGCATATCGCCGGGCTGAAGGATTTCCAGGCCAAGGGGGGCGACGTCTCCAGGGTGGCTGGGGTGGCCAGCGTCTTCGTCAGCCGGATCGACAGCGCCATCGACCCCCTTATCGAGGCCCGCCTCAAGAGCGGTGAGGATCCCCTCGATGCCGACCTGCGCCGCTGGCTCGGCCAGGTGGCCATCGCCAACGCCAAGCTTTGCTATCAGGATTATCTTGGCCGGATCGCGCAGCCCGATTGGGCGGCGCTGGCGGCGGCCGGCGCCGCGCCCCAGCGGCTGTTGTGGGCGTCCACGGGAACCAAGAATCCCGCCTATCGCGATACGCTTTATGTCGAGACCCTGATCGGCCCGGACACCGTCAACACCATGCCCCCCAAGGTCATGGACGCCTTTCGCGACCATGGGATAGCCAAGGCGACCCTGACAGAGGATGTGGAGCAGGCGGCCAAGATCATCCTCTTCGCCCGGTCCGACCTTGATCTCGACGACGCCACGGCGAAGCTTCTGAGCGACGGGGTCCGGCAATTCGTCGACGCCGCCGACACGCTCTATGGCGTGGTGGCCAAGCGGCGCGCGGAGACCCTCGGCAGTCGCCTCAACGGCCAGCATCTGACGGCATCCGACGACATCGCCGAGGCCATCGGAACCTGGACCGAGACCGCCCGGGCCAAGGGCTGGAGCCAGCGGCTGTGGGCCGGGGACGCCGGCCTGTGGACCGGGGCGGACGAGGCCAAATGGCTGGGCTGGCTGCCCGCCGCCCGGGGCGAGCGGGTCGATATCGAGGCCCTGGAGGCCTTTTCCGCCGAGATCGCCGGGGCGGGCTTCATCCACGTCCTGCTGCTGGGCATGGGCGGCTCCAGCCTGGGGCCGGAGGTCCTGGCCGAGACCTTCGGGACCCGTCCGGGGCATCCGCAGCTGCTGGTGCTCGATTCCACAGACCCGGATCAGGTCGCCCGGGTGCAGGGGCTGATCGATCCGGCCCGCACCCTGTTCATCGTGGCCAGCAAGTCCGGCTCGACCCTGGAGCCGGACATCCTGCACCGGCATTTCCATGATCTGGCGGTCAAGGCCCTGGGCGCCGAGACCGCCGGCTCGCACTTCATCGCCATCACCGATCCAGGCTCGCGGATGGAGGCCACGGCCAAGGCCCAGGGCTTCCGCCGCATCTTCCTGGGGGATCCCCAGATCGGCGGGCGCTATTCGGTGATGTCCAATTTCGGCATGGTCCCCGCCGCCGTGGCCGGGATCGACGTGCGCGCCTTTATCGACGGCGCCCTGGTCATGACCCGTTCCTGCGCCCCCAGCGCGCCGCCGGCGGCCAATCCCGGGGTTGAGCTTGGCCTGTTCCTGGGCGCGGCGGCCAAGGCGGGACGGGACAAGTTGACCCTGATCGCCACCAAGGGCCTGTCGGATGTGGGCGCCTGGCTGGAGCAGCTGATCGCCGAATCCACCGGCAAGCTGGGCCAGGGGATCATCCCCATCGATGGGGAGCCCCTGCTGCCCGCCGCCCGCTACGGCGCCGACCGGGTTTTCGCCTATCTGCGCCTGGACGGGCATGACCAGCCCGAGCTGGACGGGCATGTGCGGGATCTGGAGGAGGCGGGCCATCCGGTGGCGCGCGTCACCCTGGCCAGCCGCGACAACCTGGGCCAGGAATTCGTGCGCTGGGAGATCGCCACCGCCATCGCCGGCGCGGTGATCGGCATCCATCCCTTCGACCAGCCCGACGTCGAGGCCAGCAAGATCAAGACCCGCCAGCTGACCGACGGCTATGAGGCCACCGGCGCCCTGGCCCCGGAAGCCCCCTTCCTCGAGGCCGAGGGGATCGCCCTGTTCGCCGACGAGGCCAACGCCGCTGAACTCAAGGCCATCGCAGGCGACGGCGGCCTGGAGGCCTATCTGGGCGCGCACCTGAGGCGGGCCGGGGCGGGGGACTACCTGGCCCTCCTGGCCTATATCGACCGGGACCACCGCCATATCGCCGCCCTGCAGACCCTGCGCGCGCGGCTGGCGGACAAGGTCGGCGTGGCCACGGCCCTGGGCTTTGGACCCCGGTTCCTGCACTCCACCGGCCAGGCCTATAAGGGCGGTCCGGCCAGCGGCGTGTTCCTGCAAATCACCCATGCGGTGGGCCAGGACCTGCCCGTGCCCGGCCGGGCCTTCAGCTTCGGGGTGGTGGTGGCCGCCCAGGCCCGGGGGGATCTGGGGGTGCTTGCCGAGCGCGGCCGCCGCCACCTGCGCATCCATCTGGGCGCCGATGTGGACGCGGGCCTGGCGCGGCTGATCGAGGCGGCCGAGCGGGCGCTGTAGATATCTCCTGCTCCCCCGTTTTAACGGGGGAGCTGTCCGGGCGCAGCCCCGGCTGAGGGGGCGTTCGGCCGTCGGTTCGCCCCCACCGTCACGGGGCTTCGCTCCATGCCACCTCCCCCGCGCCGCGGCGCTATGCAGGGGAGGAAAGGGTGTTCTGCTCCCCTGTTCGAAGAACGGGGGAGCTGTCGGGGCGCAGCCCCGGCTGAGGGGGCGTGCGGACGGCCGGTTCGCCCCCACCGTCACGGGGCTTCGCCCCGCGCCACCTCCCCCGCATCGCTTCGCTATGCAGGGGAGGAAAAGACGTTCTGCTCCCCCGTTTCAACGGGGGAGCTGTCGGGGCGCAGCCCCGGCTGAGGGGGCGTCCCGGCCGTCAATTCATCCCCCCGCATCGCGTTGCGATGCATGGGAGGAGAGTGGCTCACACCACCTGATGAACCAGCGCCTCGCCGGCGGCGAGGCGTTGGCAGTTGGCCTTGGCCACGGCGATGCTGCGGTCCAGGGTCTCCGGGGTCAGCCAGGCCATGTGCGGGGCGACCACCACCTGGGGCAGGGCGAACAGGGGATTGTCCGCCCCGGCGGGCTCGGCGGCGAAGACGTCCAGGCCGGCGCCGGCGATATGGCCGCTTTGGATCGCCGCCGTCAGGGCCGCCTCGTCCACCAGCTCGCCCCGGGCGGTGTTGACCAGGAATGACCCCCGTCTCATTTTTGCAAGGGCCCCTGCATCGATCAGACCCCGGGTTTGCGGCGTGGCCGGGGCGTGCAGGGTGAGGATGTCCGACTGGGCCAGAAGTTCAGGCAGGGACAGATAAGGATAGGCCAGATCGGGCTTGGGGGCGCGGGCGTTATAGACGATCCGCGCGCCCAGGGCCTCCAGGGCCGCGGCCAGCCGCCGGGGGCCACCGCCAAAGCCGAGGAAGCCCACGGTTCGCCCGCGGATCTCCCCGGAGCCGTCCACGAGGGCGAGGTCCGGCCTCCAGCCCTCGCCGGCCCGGGTCAGACGGTCGAAATAGGCGGCCCGGCGCAGGGTCGCCAGCATCAGCATCAGGGTCATTTCCGCGACCGCCTGGCTGTTGGTTCCCGGCATGTTGCAGACGGCGATGCCCCGGGCGCGGGCCGCCTCCAGGTCGATGGTGTTGACCCCGACCCCCAGCTTCTGGACCAGTTTCAGCCGGGGCGCCGCCGCGATCACCTGAGCGGTCACCGGCTTGAGCACGTGCAGCAGCACGTCAGCCTCACGCATCAGTTCGGCGAAGGCCGCCTCGTCGGTCTCGTCCACCACGTCCAGGCGGCCCATGCCCCCAAAAGCCGCCGCCAGCGCCGCCTGGAAGCCAGGGCTCGCGCGGTATTGCAGAACGATATTCATCACCAACTCGATTGAAGGGCCGCGATCAACTCGCCGACTTGCGCCGGCGGCTGCCGATGGGCAGGGACGCCACCGCCCCGTTCTCGCCCACCCGTTCGGGGTCCAGATAGGGGCCGAACTCCCGGGGATGGACGAACTCCGCCCGGTACCAGGGCTGGCGCTTGGCGTCGAACACCTCCCGCAACCAGTCGATCACGGCGCGGACCCGGGCCGAACGGCCCGCGTCCCGGTGGCGCACCAGCCAAAGGCGCATGGTCTCCACCGGCAGGTCGAGCATGACCAGATTGGGGTCCAGGGCCAGGATCGCCGTGGGTAGGGGGCCGATGCCGGCGCCCTGGCGGATGGCGAAGAAGGACACGGCGCTGGAATTGGTCACGATCCGCTTGCGCAGGAAGTCCTGGAACGCCGCCGTCCTCGGATGCCAGGTCTCGCGATTATGGTCCTGGGCGGCGTGGTGGACATAGGGATGGCTGGCCACCTCCTCGGCGGTGGTCGGCTTGCGGTAGAGCTCCAGATATTCCCGGGACGCGAACAGGGTGTAGTGGAAATAGGCCAGGGGTATAGCGACCATGTCCGGGTTCTTGGGCTCGGTGAAGGTCAGGCTCATGTCGATCTCGCCCAGCATTGGGCGGTCGGGCCACAGGCCGCAGTCGATCACCAGATCGATCCGGGGATTGGCGCGCAGAAACTCCGGCATGTGCGGCGGCAGGAACACCCCGGCCAGGCCATCGGGCGCGGCCAGGCGAACCCGGCCTTCCACGGTGTTTTCGCTGTTGGAGACCTGGTGCTCGAAGCTTTCGGCCGCGCGCTCCATGGTCAGGGCGCTGTCATAGGCCCGTTCTCCCGCCTCGGTCAGGGTGACCCCTTGCGGGCCGCGGATCAGGAGCTTGGTGTTGAGGCGCTCCTCCAGGCGGTCCACCGCCCGGGTGATGGTCGTCAGGCCCATATCCAGGGTGCGCGCGGCGGCGCCGAAGCTGCCCAGGCGCGCGACGGCCCAGAACAGTCGGATATCGGTCCAGTCGGCCTTGCGTCTGACCACATTCACCATGGCCATCCAGCCCCCATCATAATCGGAACACCCTCTTGCGAACTGAGCGGGTCCCGCAGTCCCAGCACACGCTCTACCAAAGCTCAACCGCTAGCAAGAAGGAGACCGAGAGGTGCGACCAAATCACACCACCGAATCCGCTTCAGACGCACGCGTATCAGCTCGCATCCGCGACGAGCTTGCCCATCTCGAAATCCATCCCGCAAGGGCCGATGAGGTTCTTGAGGCGCGGGATTTCGCCGCTGGGCTGATCGGTCCCGACATTGTGACGCCCGAGGGCCTGCAAATGGTTCACGAGCGCTCCGGCGCGGGCCTGTTCGTCGTGCGTGATGAAGAGGAACTGACAGGGGTCCTTGCGATCATCCTTCTCAGCGCCCAGGGTCTGGCCGCCATCGAGGCCGACCGGTTCGACGCCCTGTCCCCCGATCCGGCCCATGTGGCGCGGTTCGACGAGGAACCCGCCGCCCTCTATGGCTGGGGCATCGCCGCCACGCGCAAGTTCGTGGCCCGCCGCCTCGTCGATGGCCTGAGCCTGCTGGCCAACGGCGTCATCGGACATATGCCCTATTTCGCGCGGGCGGCGACGCCGGCCGGGGCGCGGCTGCTGATAGAGAGGATCGGCTTTCGGCCCTATCCGGGTTCCCAGACCGGTCTCCTGCAACTGGATCCCCACCTCGGCGGGAGGGTTGCGGCATGACCTGCGCCAACCTGCCTCCGCCCGTGGCCCGCGCGCCGCGGATCGGGGCCAATGACTTACAGGTGACGGTGGCGCGGACCCTGAACGACCTGATGCAGGTCATGGCCATCCGCACCCTGGTCTATATGGGCGAACAGACCTGCCCCTATGACGAAGAGTTCGACGGCAATGACTTCGCCGGCGCCACCCATCTGATCCTGCGCAAGGCCGACGAGCCGGTAGGGGTGGTGCGCCTGCGCTGGTTCGCCGACTTCGCCAAGCTCGAGCGTCTGGCGATCCGCAAGGAGTATCGGGGCGGCCGGGGGCTGCTGCTGCTCAGTCGGGCGGCCTTCGACCTGGCCGAACGCAAGGGATATCGGCGTCTGATGGGCCATGCCCAGCTGCGCGTCGCCCCCTTCTGGCAGCGCTACTTCCAGGGGCGCGTGCGCCAGAACCGCAACGGCTTTTGCTTCTCCGACTACGACTATGTCGAGCTGGAATTCGATCTGAAGCCCTCGGCCGACGCTATCACCATCGACAGTGAGCCCATGGTTCTGCTTCGCCCCGAGGGCGAATGGGACCGTCCAGGCGTGCTCGACCGCTCGGTCGGACGCTCCGAACCCGTGCAACACGCCTGAGGATAACCGCCTTGTTCGCCTATAGCCCTTCACCTCAGACGCGCCCCCGGCATCTGGTCTGTCTTGATCTTGTCAGGTCCGCGATGCGGGCGGATGGCCTGGAGCACGTTGGGTTGGAGCGGCGTATCGCGGCCTGTCGCCGACTATTGATCCACGCGCGGATGTGCGGCTGGGATATCACCCACGTCCATCCGCGTTCGGCCTCTCACGCCTCTCCCCCGGTGGATGGGCTGCAACCCCTGCCCAGCGAGCGGCTGATCTATCGGACCGGCGTCTCGGCCTTCTCCAATCGCTCCTTCCGCCACGCGATTAAGGCGTCCCCGGAGGCGGAGCTGGTTCTGATCAGTTTTTCCCTCTCGTCTTCCTGCCTGGCCACGGTGCTGACCGCCCATGACTGGGGGGTTCCGGTGATATTGGCGGCCGACACCGCCCTGGGCTCCAACTGGGGGAGCGCCAGCCGGGAGGCCGCCAACCGGGGCGGCGAGGTCGATGACGTCGCATTGGTTGTGCGGTCTATTGTAGCGCCCTTTGCGCGAATCGCGGCAGCAGATGAGCTGATCGAGGCTCGCCGGGGTCTCCGTCTGGTGGTGAACGAGGCCCGCGTATGAGGGACATCGGCGTGTCTAAAGAGTCTGTTGTGGCGCTGCTTAATCTGCTTGGAGAGCTTGAGGGCCACCTGGAGCACAATGAAGACCCCGATCTGGCGGAATTGAAATTCACGGTTGGCGCGGCCTTGGCGGCCCTTTACCGCGCCAGCGCCGAGCGGCGCATCGGAGCGCTGCAATCAGAGGGCGCGCCAACGCGCCATTAGCGGGAATTTTCGCCTGATGGAAACCTTGCGTTCAGGACGCCAGGGCTAGGGTTCCGGTTCCACTGGAGCCGAAGACCCATGGCAGGAGAACGATCCGCCGCCGCTTACGGTCCGCTCGACGAGACCGACCCCACCACGAGCTGGTTCTTCGAAAACGCACAGGACCTGTTCGCCGTGGTCTCGGAGACCGGCGAATTTCTGCGGGCGAATCCCGCCTGGACGGTGGTCACGGGCTGGGAGCGGCGGGAACTTCTGGGGCGCAACCTCCACGATTTCCTTGACGAGGACAGCCGCCGGGCCCTGGCCAACTGCACGCGAAAGCTCGCCCGGGCGGGGCTGGCCGGGGTCAGCTGGCGCATGCGCCGCCAGGACGGGGGCTGGGTTCTGCTCGAGGGGCAGGTCCGTCTTGGCCCCGGCGGCGAGATGATGGGTAGCCTGCGCGATGTCACCGCCGAGCGTCGTCAGGCCAGGGCCCTGGAGCGGGTCAGCCAGGAACACGCCCTGTTGTCGGAAACGGCCGGGGTCGGGCTGTGGCGCTACGACCCGCGCACCCGGCGGCTCGACTGGTCCGACGAATGGATCGTGATGCTGGCCAAGTTCGGCATCGAGCTGAACGACTTGGCCGACCTGACGGCCGTCTGCCATCCAGACGACCTCGACATCGTCACCCGCGCCATGCTCGGGGTGGTGCGAAACGGAGGACAGGCGGCCTTCAGCCATCGTCTGCGCACGGCGGATGGCGGCTGGATCTGGATGCGCGCTCACGTGCGAGGCGAGCCAATCGAGGGCGGCGGATTCCAGGTGCGGGGGATCTCGCAGAACGTCACCGAACTGGCCGAGGCCCGGGAGGCGGCCCTGCGCGGCGAGCGGCAGAACCGCCGGCTGGTGGAGGAGGCGCCCTTCGCCGTGGCCGTTTTCGACACGGATCTGCGCTATGTCCAGGTCAGTCCGTCATGGATCTCCATCTTCGACATGGGTGACATGGATTTCCTGGGCAGGCGCATCGACGAGCTGGCGCCGGGGTTCTTCAACAATTTCATCATGGCCCAGGGGGCGGCCCTGCGGGGGGCGTCCACCACCCGGGGCGAGCATCGTTCGGTGGACGAGCGTGGGGTGGTGCGCTGGCTGCGCTGGGATATGCGGCCCTGGCGGGACACGGCCAACCAGATCGTGGGGGTGGTTGTCTATATGGACGACGTCTCGGCCATCACCCGCACCCGGCGGGAGGCCGAGGCCCACGCCGAGCGGCTGAAGATCGCCCTCGACGCCGCCGAGGCCGCGGTGATCGAGATCGACTACGACGAAAACACCCTGTGGACCTCCGGCGCCTTCGCCAAGATCACCGGCCACGAGATGACGGTGGCGCAGGCCCGCGGCGGGGTCTGGCCCTTTGTTCACCCCGATGACGTCGATCTCGCCGCGGCCGCGCTCAAGCGGTGGCTGGCCGGCGAGCCGCGCGAACCCCTGGAGGTTCGGATCATTCGGGGCGACGGCGTCGAGCGTTGGATCAGGATCTATCAGGAGATCAAGCGCGACCTTGAGGGCCGCTGGCGGCGCAGCATCGCCCTGCTGATGGATATCGACGAGCGTAAGCGCCAGGAGCTGGCCCTGGTGGAGGCCGAGCGGGCCGCCCAGGCCGCCGCCGAGGCCAAGTCCCGGTTCCTGGCCAATATGAGCCATGAGATCCGCACCCCGATGAACGGGGTGCTGGGGGTTCTGCACCTGCTCAAGGGACAAGGTCTGCCCGAGGTCGCTCAAACCATGATCGACGAGGCCCTGGCCTGCGGCGGCATGTTGCAGGCCCTGCTGGACGATGTCGTGGATTTCTCCAAGGTCGAGGCCGGCCGCATCGAGCTGGCCATGGAGCCGGTGAACCCCTCAGCCATCCTGGAGGCCGTGGCCCGGATGGTGCGACCCCAGGCCGTGGCCAAGGGACTGACCCTGACCGTGGAGTCCTCGCGGTTGCCTCAATGGGTGCTGGGCGATCCGGTGCGGCTGCGCCAGTGCCTGTTCAACCTGGTGGGCAATGCGGTGAAGTTCACAACAAAGGGCTCGGTGACCCTGAGCGCGGCCATGGTCCAGAGTCCGAACGGAGCGCGCCTGCGCTTCGAGGTGATGGACACCGGCATCGGCAGTCCGGACGAGGTCCAGGGCCGGCTGTTCGAGCGCTTCCAACAGGCCGACGCCTCCACCACCCGGCGGTTTGGCGGCTCGGGCCTGGGCCTGGCCATCACGCGGCGCCTGGCCGAGCAGATGGGCGGCGGGGCGGGTTTCACCTCCCAGGCCGGAAGGGGCTCGACCTTCTGGTTCGAGGTCGATGCGCCCGTGGCCGCGGCCCCCGTGGGGATCGAGGCGATGTCCCAGGCCATGCTGGAAGGCCTGCGCATCCTGGTCGTGGAGGACAACGCCACCAACCGCATGGTGGCCACCAAGATGCTGGAAGGCCTGGGCGCGGATATCGAGACCGCCGAAGACGGGGAACAGGGCGTCGAGGCCGCGGCGCGGGGCGGCTTCGACCTGATCCTGATGGACGTGCAGATGCCGGGGATCGATGGCATGGAGGCCAGCCGCCGGATCCGCGCCCAGGGCGGGCCCTGCGCCCGGACCCCGATCATCGCCCTGACCGCCAATGTCCTGCTGCATCAGCGCCAGGCCTATCTGGGGGCCGGGATGAACGGGGTGGTGGGCAAGCCGATCTGCCCCACCGCCCTGATCCAGGAAATCGTGCGCCTGGCCGAGGTCGAGGAGGTCGCTCCCGCCGTGGGCGGGGCTTGCTGACGTATTCGTTCCTCCCTCGCGACCCAACCGTCCGAGCGCCCCCTCAGCCGGGGCTGCGCCCCGACAGCTCCCCCGTTGAAACGGGGGAGCAGGACATCCTTTCCTCCCCTGCATAGCGTAAGCGGCGCGGGGGAGGTGGCGCGGGGCGTAGCCCCGTGACGGAGGGGGCGAACCGACGTCCGAACGCCCCCTCAGTCAGGGTTTCACCCTGACAGCTCCCCCGTTCTGCGAACAGGGGAGCAGGGCGGTCCTAGCCCGCCGTTGCGCTCGCCCGACGGGCGAAGGCCAGGTGGTGCAGGGCGATGCCGCTGGTGGTGGCCACATTCAGCGAATCGAAGCCCGCGCTCATGGGCAGGCTGACCGAGCGGCTGGCGGCGATCAGGGCCTCGCTCAGGCCGGGACCCTCCGCGCCGAGCAGCAGGGCCGCCCGGGATGGCGGCTCCAGGTCGATCAGCCGGGTTTGTCCCCGGGGGCTGAGGGCGATGGGGGTCAGGTCATGGCTCCGCAGCAGGGCCAGGGGATCGGCGTGCGGCGCCAGCCGCGCGAAGGGAACCGCCAGCACCCCGCCCACCGAGACGCGGATGGCCTTGCGATAGAAGGGATCGCAGCAGGCGCCGTCCAGCAGCACGGCGCCGACGCCGAAGGCCGCCGCATTGCGAAACAGTCCGCCCATATTGTCGTGATTGGCGATGCCGAACAGGGCCAGGACCAGGGCCTCTGGCGGCAGGCCCGCCAGCAGCGCCTCGGGGGAGGGTTCCGGCGTCTTGCGGCCCAGGGCCAGGATGCCGCGATGGATCGGAAAGCCGACGATGGCGTCCATCACCGTCTGGCTGGCGCTGTAGATCGGCGCGTCCGCCGGCGCCTGGGCCAGCAGGGGCGCCAGGCGCTCGATGCGCTTGTCGGCGATCAGGACCGACTGCGCCGGATGCCGCGAGCCGGTCAGCAACATGCGCAGCACCACCTCGCCCTCGGCGATGAAGCAGCCCTCGCGCCCCACCAGATCGGCCTCGCGGATGTGGCGATAGGCGGCGATCCTGGGATCGTCCGGATCGGTGATGGCGATGATCGGATTCAGGCGTCTTTCCTCCCGCGCGGCGTTCGAGTTTGCTAGGCTCAAGGTTCAATCAGAAGAGCAGCGAGCCCATGCGACATCCGCTACCCGAACATGGCCAGGACTGGAAAGGGCTGCGCGCCCGGATGGGTGAAATGGGCGCCGGCGACGTGCGCTGGCGGGACGGCAAGGCGGCGGTCTATGTCTTCAACGCCGGCGAGGAGATCGAACAGGTCCAGCGGGAGGCCTACACCCTCTACATGGCCGAGAACGGCCTTGGCCCCCTGGCCTTTCCCAGCCTGAAGCGGATGGAGGAGATGGTCGTCGGCTATGGCCTGTCCCTGTTCCACGCCCCGGAGGGCGCGGCGGGGAACACCACCACCGGCGGCACGGATTCCATCACCATGGCCCTCAAGGCCGCTCGGGATTACGCGCGCAAGGATCGCGGGGTGACGGGGCCGCTGAACATCGTCCTGCCCCGTTCGGCCCATCCGGCCTTCGACAAGGCCGCCGCCGTGATGGAGATCGAGGTGCGGCGCACGTCCCTGAAGGACTATCTGGCCGACGCCGAGGCGATGGGGGCGGCGGCCGATGGGTCCACGGTGATGATCGTGGGCTCGGCGCCGTGCTTTCCCTACGGCCTGATCGACCCCATCGGCGCCCTGTCGGACCTGGCCGTGAAGCGGGGGCTGTGGCTGCATGTGGACGCCTGCGTGGGCGGCTATATCGCCCCCTTCGTGCGGATGAACGGCGGGGATGTGCCGGACTTCGATTTCGCCCTGCCGGGGGTCAGCTCGATGTCGGCGGACCTGCATAAGTACGGCTACTGCGCCAAGGGCGCCTCCACCGTGTTCTTCCGCACCGAGGCCCTGCGCGAGCGGATGGTGTTCGATTTCGCCGACTGGCCGGGGGGACGGATGATCACCCCGACCCTGGCCGGGACCCGCCCTGGCGGGGCGATCGCGGCGGCCTATGCGGTGATGACCGTCCTGGGGGTGGAGGGCTACCGCGCCAAGCAGGGCGAGGTCACCGGCGCCCGGGCGAAGATCCAGGCCGGGGTCACGGAACGGGGCTTTCAGGTGATCGGCGATCCGCAGCTGGGCATCCTGGCCTATACCCATCCGACCCTGGATTGCCTGGCGATCTGGGCCAGGCTGCGCGAACGCGGCTGGTTCACCAGCGTGACCACCGAGCCCAAGGGCCTGCACCTGATGCTCTCGCCGGTCCATGCCAGGGTGGCGGACACCTATCTGGCGGACCTGGACGCGGCCATGGCCGAGGTTTCAGGGGCGGCGATGGAGGTGACGGCGCCGCGGTATTCTTGAGGGCTTAGGCGGCGGTTGGCCCCCTCCACCATGCTTCGCATGGTCCCCCTCCCCCAAGGGGGGAGGAATTAGAAAAGGTCAGCCCCGACCACCCGGCGATATCCGGTGGGCTCGCCGGCGGGGGTGGCGGCGATGCGGGCCACGGCCTCGGCCAGGGGCTCGATGACCACGGCCATGTGGTGGGCGTTGGCGTGGATCAGTCGGGCCTCGTCCAGCATCATGCCCACATGGCCGCGCCAGAAGACGAGGTCGCCCCGCCTCAGGTCGCCAGCCTCGATTGGGGCGCCCATCCGCGCCTGAAGGTCGGTGTCGCGCTGGCAGGAAAGGCCGCAGGCGAAATGGGCCTGCTGCACCAGACCCGAGCAGTCGAGGCCCAGGCTCTCGCGGCCGCCCCACTGGTAGGCGGCGCCGACATAGCGCTCGGCCACGGCGGCGATGTCGGTCTGATAGAGGCCGATGGGGGAAAGCTGGGTTTCCACGAACCAGCCGGTGTCGCGGGCCTTGGCGAAGCGGCCGTCCCGGGCCTCGATCTCCACCAGGGCGTTCATGGAGTAGAGCCCGGCGGGTCGGGCCTTGATGCTGGGTTCGTCGAAGGCGTAGGCGCGCGGGGCGCTGACCTGATGGGTGGGGGCGGGCGGCCCCTCGGCCAGGGCGGCGGTGTCGACAAAACCCACATAGCCGTCCCGGCGGGCCTGGCCCCAGGCGAAGCCCTGGACCGGTTGCAGGACGTCGAAGGCCTCGCCGAACAGCAGCTGGTCCATCTGTTCGGCCGCGTCGTCGGGGCTGCGGCGGATCGCGGCGGCGGGCAGGACGCAGCGCATGGGACGGGTGGGGGCGAAGCGGTCGGCCCGCACCAGGCCCTCCAGCTCCAGCGCGGCCAGGCCCGGTCCCGCCAGGGTCAGGCGAGGGTCCATCGCGCTCACGCCCAGCGGCCCCGCAGCATGGCGTAGAGGGCGCGGATGGTCTGGGCCTCGGCGCCGCTGGGATGGCCCGGACGGTTGCGGGGGTTCCAGGCGAAGATGTCGAAATGGGCCCAGGCGCCCTTGGGGGCGAAGCGTTGCAGGAACAGGGCGGCGGTGACCGAGCCGGCCTGGGCCCAGCCGTCGGGATCGTTCTTGATGTCGGCGATGTCGCTGTCCAGGGCGTCCTCGTAGCCGGCCCAGAGCGGCATGCGCCAGACGGGATCGCCCACCGAGGCGCCGGCGGCGGCGATGTCCCGGGCCAGGGTCTCGTCCGCCGTATAGAAGGGGATCACCTGGGGTCCGAGGGCCGCGCGGGCGGCGCCGGTGAGGGTGGCCAGATCCAGGGTCAGGTCCGGCTCCAGCTCGGCGGCGCGGGTCAGGGCGTCGGCCAGGATCAGGCGGCCCTCGGCGTCGGTATTGCCCACCTCGATGCTGAGCCCCTTGCGCGAGGCCAGCACGTCGCCGGGACGCATGGCGTCGCCGGAGAGGGCGTTCTCGGCCACCGGCAGCAGTACCACCAGGCGCACCGGCAGTCTGGTGGCCATGATCATGTGGGCCAGGCCCAGGACATGGGCGGCGCCGCCCATGTCCTTCTTCATCAGGCGCATGGCGGAGGAGGGCTTCAGGTCCAGGCCGCCGGTGTCGAACACCACGCCCTTGCCCACCAGGGCGACCAGGGGATCGCCGGCCTGGCCCCAGGCGATCTCGATCATGCGCGGGGCGCGGGTGGGATCGGCGGCGCGGCCGACGGCGTGGATGGCCGGATAGCCGGCCTCGAGCAGGGCGTCGCCGGTGATCACGCTGATCTGGCCGCCAAAGGTCTCGGCGGTCTCCCGCGCGGCCATTTCCAGCTGGGTTGGACCCATGTCGTTGGCCGGGGTGTTGACCAGATCCCGGGCCAGGGCGCAGCCCTCGGCTATGGCCTTGACCTGAGCCAGATCCGCCGCCTCGCCGGTCACCAGCCGGGGGCGGGGCTCCTTACGCGGCTTGCGGTAGCGCTCGAAGGCGTAGGAGCCCAGGGCCCAGGCCAGGGCGACGCGGTCCAGGGCCAGGCCCTCGGGAATCTCGGCCAGGCGGTAGTCGCCGCTGGGCAGGCGTCCGGGCAGGGCGCGAAAGGCCATGCCGTCCAGGGCCGCGCCCGCGCCCAGGCCGAACAGCACCAACTCGTCCCCCGCCGCCGCGCCGGGCGCCACCAGCACCTGGCCGGCCTTGGCCTTGAACTGGGCGGCGGCGGCCAGCCTAGTCAGGCTTTCGGGCTGGGTCTTCAGAAAGGCCGCGAGGCCCGCCTCGGTCACGGGGTGGATGGGGGTGACCGGCCCTGGGGCGGCGGCGATGAGCAGGTCGGACATGGTGCGGGACCCCTGGGGTAAGACTTCGTCAAGCTTAACGCTTCGTTGATACGCGCGTCGGACACTTCCCGTCATCCTCGGCCCGAGTCGCCTTTATCGGGAGTCCTCCGTCCCCATGTGTCGCAAGCTCGTCCTCACCGCAACCGTCGCCATGCTCGCCCTGGCCGGCGCGACCGCCGCCGCCTGGGCCGAGACCCCCGCGTCCGCGACGCCCAAGGCCACGACTGAGGCCAAGCAGGACAAGCCCGCGCCGCCGCGCAAGGCCACCGCCCAGGAGCGCATCGCCGCCGATCGCCTGGATCCCCTGGCCCGGGCCGCCTTCTGGACCCGCGAGGCCAATCTCGATCCCACTGACACCATCGCCGGGGTCAAGCTGGCCTCGGCCCTGCGCGCCCTTGGGCAGAATGAGGAGGCCATCCAGGCCGCCGCCCGGGTGCTGGTGATCGATCCCAACAATTATGACGGGCTGATGGAGCAGGCCCGGGCCTATGTGGCCAACAACCAGGGCTTCTACGCCATCGAGCCGGCCAGGCGCGCCCAGACCCTGGCGCCCCGGGACTGGCGGCCGGTCTCCCTGCTGGGGGTGGCCTACGCCCAGGTGCAGCGGGACGACGAGGCCGACGCCGCCTGGCGCCAGGCCCTGCTGATCTCACCGGAAAATCCCGCGGTCCTGTCCAACCTGGCCATGGCCCAGGCGGCCAAGGGCGAAGCGGCCCAGGCCGAGGCGCTTCTGCGCCGGGCCGTGGCCCAGCCGGGGGCGAGCCTGCGGGTGCGCCAGAACCTGACCCTGGTGCTCGGGGTCCAGGGCAAGTTGGCGGAGGCCGAAAAACTGCTGCGCCAGGACCTGCCGCCGGATCAGGCCAATGCCGACCTGGCCTATCTCCAGGCTCTCGCCGCCGGCCGCAATGGCGCCGGCGTCGCCCCGACCCCGGTCACGCCGCGCTCCTGGGAGTCGGTGAAGGGCGTCGGCGGGTAGGGGCGCAACCGCCCTGACGGGGTTGCGGACTCTTATCCAATCGATCGGCGCCGGGTTCAGCCCATCCTTCCGGGACCGCTGCGCTCGTCGTGCGTCCTCACATGGGGATTTGAGAGTCAAGGTTGGTGTTCAATTGATCAATCATCTGCTCCGTCTTTTCGGGATCCGATGGTCTGAGCCTTTGTTTTGAGACGCTTTGGCCATTGGCTGTCCGCATCAACCTCACATTC
>JARLIP010000035.1 GCA_031291685.1 Caulobacteraceae bacterium
GAATCATGCCGCCGCCGTCGCCGGTGCAGGTATGGGCCGAGGTCGCGGAGAAATAGGCCCGGCCATAGCCGCCGGTGGCCAGGATCACGGTCTGGGCCTGGAACCGGTGCAGGGTGCCGTCGTCCAGCTTCCAGGCGGTGACGCCCACGCAGCGGCCTTCGTCCATGATCAGGTCGAGGGCGAAATACTCGATGAAGAAGTCCACGTCGAAGGCCAGGGACTGACCATACATGGTGTGCAGCATGGCGTGGCCGGTGCGGTCCGCCGCCGCGCAGGTGCGCTGGATCGGGGCCTCGCCGTAGTTCTTGGTCATGCCGCCGAAGGCGCGCTGATAGATCTTGCCGTCCGGGGTGCGGCTGAAGGGCACGCCCCAGTGCTCCAGTTCATAGACCGCCGCCGGGGCGTTGCGGACCAGATATTCGATGGCGTCCTGGTCGCCCAGCCAGTCCGACCCCTTGACGGTGTCGTACATGTGCCAGCGCCAGTCGTCCTGGCCCATATTGCCGAGGCTGGCGGAGATCCCGCCCTGGGCCGCGACGCTGTGCGAACGGGTGGGGAAGACCTTGCTGATGCAGGCGGTTTTCAGTCCGGCCTGGGCCGCGCCCAGGGCCGCGCGCAGGCCCGATCCGCCCGCGCCCACCACCACCACGTCGAAACGGTGATCGATGAAGTCGTACGCCATGGTTCGTTAAGCTCCGACGCCGAAGGCGACCTTGAGGACGGCGAGAACGCCGATCACGCCGCCCAGCCAGCAGGCGAACAGGTTGAGGATAAGCAGCGCCGCCTTGGACGAGGTCACGTGGATGTAGTCCTCGATGACGGTGCGCATGCCCAGGTTCATGTGGAAGAACCCGGCGCCCAGCAGCAGGATGGTCAGCACCGTGTTGGGACCCGACTTCAGCCAGGTGACCGTGGCGCTGTAGTCGAACCGGGCCAGGGTCAGGCCCGAGCCCACGGCCCACAGGACCAGGACCACCAGGGCGATGGCCGAGACGCGCTGGCCGATGAAGTGGCCGACGCCGTGCTTGGCGGCGCCCAGGCCGCGGGCCCGGGACAGGGGTGTGCGATAGCCGGCCATCCTAGAGCGCTCCCGTGAAGGCGGCGATCACCCAGACCCCCACGGCGGCGGCGGCGGCGAAGGCGATGGCGGCGGCGCCGGTCATGTCGGCGGTGCGCGGCTCGAAGCCCTTGCCCGCGTCCCAGGCCAGATGCCGAAGGCCGTTGGCCAGGTGAAAGAAGATCGAGAAGGTCAGGCCGAACAGAACCAGCTTGCCCAGGATCGAACCGAGGATGGCCTTGTAGGCGCCGAACACGTCGGGACCGGCGGCGAGGGATGCGACCCAACCGGCCAGGATCACCGCCCCGCCGTAAAGCGCCACGCCCGTGGCGCGGTGCAGGATCGATCCCAGCATGGTGATGTGCCAGCGCCACACCTGCATATGCGGAGACAGCGGCCGAGCCGCTCCAACCGCGCCTGTCTTGGTTTCGCTCATACGCGAGACCCTCCTCTAAGCGATCAGCGCCGCTTTTAAGCTCCAAGGGCAGGGTGTCAACGAATGGTCGCTGGGGAAGGGCGCTTTAGAAGGCCGCGATCCGACGCCCCCGCCGCTTTGCGCGACATTTCAGCAAAGCTCATGGCGTCAGGCCGCGATTCAATGGCCAGATCGCATACCGACGTTCTTCCTCCCCTGCCTCGCGAAGCGATGCGGGGGAGGTGGCGCGGGGCGAAGCCCCGTGACGGTGGGGGCGTCTTGACGGTCCGAGCGCCCCCTCAGTCAGGACTGCGCCCTGACAGCTCCCCCGTTCTTCGAACAGGGGAGCAAATATGGCCCTAGATATCCACCTCGGCGTCCAGGGCGTTTTCCTGGATGAACTCCCGGCGGGGCTCCACCAGATCCCCCATCAGGCGTGAGAACATATCGTCGGCGTCATCGGCGTGGTTGACCCGCACCTGCAGCAGGGTGCGGGCGTTGACGTCCAGGGTGGTCTCGAACAGCTGGTCGGCGTTCATTTCCCCCAGCCCCTTGTAGCGCTGGATCGACAGGCCCCGACGGCCGCCCTCGAAGATGGCGTCCACCAGATCCCGGGGGCCGCGCACCGGATAGGAACGATCCCTGCGGCGGAACACCCCGGGGGCCAGGAAGGTCTGGGCCAGGCTCGCCGAGCGTTCGGCCAGGCGCCGCGCATCGGCGGAGTGGATCAAAGGCTCGTCCAGCACCAGCTGGTCGGTCACCCCCCGGCGCACCCGGGAGAAGACGAAGCCCCCCGCCTCCCCGGCCCGACCGGACCAGGGACCGTCGCCCTCCTCGGCATAGAGGTCCATGCGGGTGGCCACGGCGGCGGGATCGGGTGTCTCGCCGAACAGACCCGCCAGGGCGGCCTGTTCGACGGCGAAGGCCGGAGCCCGGGCGGCCAGGCGCTCGATATTGGCCCGGGCGCCCCGGGCGATCTGCACCAGGGCCAGAAGGTCGCCCCCGGCGATCTGCTCGCCGGTGGACAGCTCCAGCACCGCCCCGTCGATCCCCTCGTCGATCAGATAGGCCTCCAGCTCGGAGTCGTCCTTCAAATAGCGCGAGGACTTGCCCTTGCTGGCCTTATAGAGGGGCGGCTGGGCGATATAGAGATAGCCCCGCTCCAGCACCTGCGGCATCTGCCGATAGAAGAAGGTCAGCAGCAGGGTGCGGATGTGGGCGCCGTCCACGTCGGCGTCGGTCATGATGACGATCTTGTGGTAGCGGATCTTCTCGATATCGAAGTCGTCCCGGCCGATCCCGGCCCCCAGGGCGGTGATCAGGGTGCCCACCTGATCGGACGACAGCATCTTGTCGAAGCGCGCGCGCTCGACATTGAGGATCTTGCCCCGCAGCGGCAGCACCGCCTGGTTTTCACGATTACGCGCCTGC